>JBCBEP010000009.1:0-54510 GCA_038528605.1 Pseudomonadota bacterium | reverse complement strand
GTTGTACGTGCCGTCCGACCCGTCGCCGAGCGGGATCTCGCCAGCGATCTGGCAAGGCAGATGCGAAGCGTCGAAGTACTGGATGCGCCCGATGCCGGACTGGCCGTCGAGCACGCGCGCCCAGCTCTTCTCCACGCCGCAGGCCAGCGGCGTCACCATGCCGAGCCCCGTCACCACAACCCGCCGCATCGCAGTCTCCTCCGTGCGCCTGCCGGCGCTCTTTTTCTGTGCCCGCGCGACGGGGCATTCCCCCGGCTGCATCTATGCGCCGAATGCGACGCCCGCGCGTGGAAGCCGCCCATTTATTGCGTCACGCGCTTCTAGCCAAGCCTTCGGGCGCCGCCAAGGCGAGGCAGGGGCGTCGACAGCATCGCCCCGGCCCTCTGCCTCAAGCGCCGCAACCGCCAGGGGCAGGCCCTCGCAACGGATAAGGGGCACGACCCACCGGATCGCGCCCCTTCTCAACACGCCTCTCGGGCCCCGCGCCTCACATCAGCACCGATCCCTCAGCGCCGGCACAGGCGCCGCGGCGATCAGGCGTTCGCCTTCTCGCCGATGAACTTCACCGCGTCGCCGAAGGTCTGGATGCTCTCGGCCGCGTCGTCGGGGATTTCGATGCCGAACTCCTCCTCGAACGCCATGACAAGCTCGACCGTGTCGAGGCTGTCCGCACCGAGGTCATCGATGAAGCTCGCGCCCTCGATCACTTTCTCTTCCTCGACGCCAAGATGCTCGACGACGATTTTCTTCACGCGCTCGGCGATGTCGCTCATGGTTTCTCCCTTGCCTCACGGGTTATTTCGACAGTTGCGCGCAATAAAGGGCGCATACGCGCAGTTGACAAGGCCGGAGCCATGCACGCCGCGCAATCCGCGGGCTCTTTATCAACAAGCCCCAGAACGCGCAATCCGTAGCGGGTACGGTCGATTAGCGTATCAGATCATCGCCATGCCGCCGTTCACGTGTAGTGTCTGGCCGGTCATGTAGCCGGCCTCGTCGCTCGCCAGGTACACCACGGCGCCCGCAACCTCGGCCGGCGTGCCCATGCGCCCGGCGGGGATCGCGCTCATGATCCGGCCCTTCTGGTCGTCGTTCAGCTTCTCGGTCATCGCGGTCTCGATGAAGCCCGGCGCGACGCAGTTCACCGTCACACCGCGCGTTGCCACTTCCGCCGCCAGGCTCTTCGACATCGCCGTGAGCCCCGCCTTCGCGGCGGTGTAGTTGCCCTGCCCCGGGTTGCCCGTATGGCCCACGACGCTCGTGATCTGCACGATCCGGCCCCAGCGCTTCTTCATCATGCCCCGCAGCACCGCCTTCGAGAGCCGGAAGGCCGCCTTCAGGTTCACGTCCATCACCGCGTCCCACTCATCGTCGGACATGCGCATGAAGAGCTGATCCTTGGTGATGCCCGCATTGTTGACGAGGATGTCGACCGGCCCGCCGGCGGCTGCCTCCGCGGCCTTCGGCAGGCCCTCGACCGCGTCCTTCTCCGAAAGCACGCACGGTACCGCATGGGCCCGCTCGCCAAGCTCGGCGGCAAGCTCCGCCAGCGGCCCCTCCCGCGTGCCCGAGAGCACCACCGTCGCGCCCGCCGCGTGCAGTCCCCTGGCGATCTCACCGCCGATACCGCCCGTAGCACCGGTCACCAGCGCCACCTTCCCCGTCAGATCGAACATCGATTTTTCCTTTCAACCGGCCCGCACCAGCGCCTACAGAGCGGCCTCGTCGCCCGCTCAGGCCACCGCAGCGAGTTTCGCAACATCCTCAGGCGTGGCGACGTTGGCGGTGGCAACCGCACGGTCGATGCGCTTCGCCATGCCGGATAGAGCCTTGCCGGCGCCAACCTCCACTTGCTCCGTCACCCCATGCCCCGCCATCCAGAGCACACTCTCGCGCCAGCGCACGGAGGCGGTCACCTGCTCGACGAGGAGCGCGCGGATCTCGTCCGGCGCGCTCACGGCGGCGGCCCGCACATTGGCGACAAGCGGCACCTTGGGGGCGGTGATCTCGACCGCGGCAAGCGCCTCGGCCATCACATCTGCGGCAGGCTGCATCAGCGCGCAGTGGAAGGGGGCGGAGACGGGAAGCATGAGCGCGCGCTTGGCCCCCTTGGTCTTCGCGATCTCGACGGCGCGTTCGACCGCCGCCTTGTGCCCGCTCACCACCACCTGTGCCGGGTCGTTGTCGTTCGCCGCCTGGCACACGTCGCCGGCCGCGGCCTCCTCGGCCACCGCCCGCGCGGTCTCGAGGTCGAGGCCGAGGAGTGCTGCCATCGCCCCCTGGCCCACGGGCACCGCCTCCTGCATCGCCTTGCCGCGGATGCGGAGGAGCCGGGCGGCATCCGCCACGCTCAGCGCGCCGGCGGCGGCAAGTGCCGAGTACTCGCCAAGCGAGTGGCCCGCCACAAACGCTGCGCTCTCGACGCGGACGCCCTCCGTCTCGAGCGCGCGCATGGCGGCGAGCGAGGTGGCCATGAGCGCCGGCTGGGCGTTCGCGGTCAGGCGCAGCGCGTCGTCCGGCCCTTCCCAGGCCGTCCGGCTCAGCGCCTCGCCAAGCGCCGCGTCCACCTCGTCGAACACCGCCTTCGCGGCCGGATAGGCCTCCGCCAGCGCCTTGCCCATGCCCACGGCCTGGGCGCCCTGGCCCGGAAAAACGAATGCCCGCATGCCGCGCGTCTCCTCCATGTCACCGTGTCTTCATTCTTATCGCGGCGCGCTCTCGCCCGCGGCGCCCTTCCCTGTCAAGCGACGGGGGCCGGCCCTGCGCTGCCGGAGACGCCCCAAACCCCTTGTCAAAGCCACGCACGGGGAGTATGCGCTGCGGCTCCCGAGGATGTCGAATAAGCGCGCCTCTCCTGTCCGGGCTCGGGAACCGCATGCCGGACGGCGAAGCGCGAAGATGATGGAGAGTGGCGTCCATGCCGCTTTACGAACATACGTTCATCGCGCGTCAGGACCTTTCCAACGCGCAGGCCGAAGGGCTGATCGAGCATTTCGGCCAGGTGCTGGCGGACAATGGCGGGACCGTGATCGGGACCGAGTACTGGGGCCTCCGCACCCTCAGCTACAAGATCAACAAGAACCGCAAGGGCCATTACGGCTACATGCGCACCGACAGCCCGTCGGAAGCCGTGCACGAGATGGAGCGCCTGATGCGCCTCCATGACGACATCATGCGCGTGCTGACCGTGAAGGTCGAGACGCATGAGGAAGGCCAGTCGGCCGTCCTGCAGGCCCGTTCGAGCCGGGACGACCGCCGCGGCGGCCGCGACCGCGACGACCGCGGCCCACGCCGCGACCGGGACGACCGTCCGCCCCGCCGCGACCGCGACGACCGCCCGCCCCGCGAGGACCGCGGCCCCCGCCCCGAGCGTTCCTTCGACCGCGACGCGCGCTGAAAGGAGATCTGAACAATGGCACGCAAGCCCTTCTTCCGCCGCCGCAAGACCTGCCCCTTCTCGGGCGAGAACGCCCCGGCGATCGACTACAAGGACGTGAAGCTCCTGCAGCGCTATATCTCCGAGCGGGGCAAGATCGTCCCCTCCCGCATCACGGCCGTCTCGGCCAAGAAGCAGCGTGAGCTGTCGCGCGCGATCAAGCGCGCCCGCTTCCTCGCGCTGCTGCCCTACGCCGTGAACTGAGGAGACGCGATATGGCACAGGTGATCCTGCTCGAGCGCGTCGAAAAGCTCGGCAAGATGGGTGAGGTCGTCACGGTCAAGGACGGCTACGCCCGCAACTTCCTCCTGCCCCAGGCGAAAGCGCTGCGGGCGACGAAGGCCAACATCGCCCGCTTCGAGGCGGAGCGGGCCCAGCTCGAAGCACGGTCGGCCGAGACCAAGGCCGAGGCTGAAACGATGGCGGCCGAGCTCGAGGGCAAGCAGTTCATCGTCATCCGCCAGGCGGCGGAGGGCGGCGCGCTCTATGGCTCCGTGACACCCCGGGACATCCAGACGGCGGCCTCCGAGCAGGGCTTCGAGCTGCCGAAGGGCGCGCCCCGCCTCGAGAAGCCGGTGAAGGAGCTCGGGCTCCACACGGTGCTCGTGGTGCTCCATCCCGAGGTGACGGCGACGGTTAAGGCCAATGTCGCCCGCTCGCAGGAAGAGGCGGAGCTGCAGGCCAGCGGCAAGTCGATCGCCGAGCTGCGGGCCGAGGAAGAGGCCGCGGCGGACGAGGAGATCGCGAACCTCTTCGACGAGATCGGCTCGGCGGCCATGGATGTCATGGACGGCGACCACGACCGCCGCGAGGGCGACGATCCCCGCGATGGCGAAGGCAGCCCGGAGGACCGCGAGGCCCGCGGCGAGGATCCGCGCGACTAAGCGCGCCGGGTTCGATGAAGGATTAAGGGGGTCCGCCGGCTTGGCGGGCCCCTTTTTCGTCGGTCGGGGACTGGGCGGCTTGGCGGTCGCCCGAAAGGGCCCGCCGCCTCCCCCACCCGCCCGCCCTTCGGCGCCGGGCCCTTTCGGGCGGCATGCAGCGGGCTGGATCGGCTCAAGGCGGGTTGTGCGGCGCGCGCCTGGCCGCTACCCCCGGGCCATGAGATTGACGCATCTACCCCGTCGCGCCCGCGCCGCTTTGCGCGCCCCTGGCCGCGCTCCTGGCCGCGCCTGTTTCCGCACGCCTGGCAGCGCACCTGCCCGGGCCGGCCTCGCCTGCACACTGGTCCTCCTCCTCGCCGCCTGCGAGGCGGGCGAGCAGGCGGCGTCCCCCGGCCCTGCCCCCGGCGGCGGGCTCGAGGAAGGGCTCAGCACGCTGCCCACAGGCCTCTGGAGCGTGCGGCTCACGGGCGGCGCGGCGGAGGCCGTGGTCTCGAACGGCAGCGCGAATATCGGCTTCTCCTGCGACGGCCCGACGCTCGGCATCCGCTATCGCCCCGCCGCCGGCGCCGAGGGCGAGGCGCTGCAGCTGACCGCGCGCGGGCGCCAGAGCGCGAGCCTTGAGGTGCCCTTCGCGGCGGAGGGGCGCGACATGGTGTGGACGGGCAGCGCCGGCGGGCCGGCCCAGCCCTTCCTGCAGGCCCTCGCCGCCGGCGCCGCGCTCAGCGTCACCGGCCGGCCGGGCCTCGACGCCGCCTTCCCGGGCACGGGCGCCGGCGAAGCACTGTCGAGCGCGCTCGCACCGCAGGGCTGCCTCGCGGGCTGAACCTCGCCCCGTCGGTTATCCCGGTTATCCCCGTTCTTCTCCACAGCCCCGAGGATATCGGGGACAGACCGCGCCTCGCCCCAGCCAGCCCTCGCGCGGCGCGGCGCGTCGCGGTACGGTGAACGCAACCATAAAGAACGAGCAGTCCGGGAGAGGCCCCATGGCCGATGGCACCCAGCCGGGCGCGAGCGAGAGCCCGCGCATCCAGCCGCATAACCTCGAGGCGGAGCATGCGCTTCTCGGCGCGCTTCTGGTGAGCAACGAGGTCTTCGGCCAGGTCGAGAACGTGCTCGACCAGACCCATTTCTACGACCCCGTGCACGGGCGCATCTACGATGTGATGGCCCGGCTCATCCGCAAGAAGGCGCTCGCCTCGCCGGTGACGGTGAAGAGCTTCATGGCGGGCGACGAGGGGCTGGAGGCGCTTGGCGGGGCCGAATATCTCGCGCAACTGGCGAGCGGCGTGGTCTCGCTCCGCGCCGCGCCCGACTATGCGGCCACGATCCGGGAGCTGGCCACGCGGCGTGCGCTCGTGCGGCTCGGCGACGAAATCCAGGCCCGCGCGGCGACCTTCGAGGTGGACGACGAGCCGGACGAGCAGATCTCCGCGGCGGAACAGGCGCTCTACACCCTTGCGGAGACGGGGCGGGAGAACCGCGGCTTCGCAAGCTTCCTCGAGGCGGCCACCCAGGCCGTGCGCATCGCAGGCGCGGCGAAAAAGCGGGGCGGCGGGCTCGCGGGCCTCTCCTCCGGCCTGCGCTCGCTCGACGACCGGCTGGGCGGCTTCCGGAAATCGGACCTCGTGATCCTCGCCGCCCGCCCCTCCATGGGGAAAACCGCGCTGGCGCTCAACCTCGCCTATGCCGTCGCCCGCCAGCGCCTGAAGGCCACACGGAAGGACCCTGAAGCGAGGGATGGCGGCGTGGTCGGCTTCTTCTCGCTCGAGATGAGCTCCGAACAGCTCGCCAACCGGCTTCTCGCGGCGGAAGCGCGGATCAAGTCCCATCTCCTCCTCACGGGCGAGCTCACCACCGAGGAGTTCCACCGGTTCGTCGATACCGCGCGGGACCTCGAGACCCTGCCGCTGCATATCGACGACACGCCGGCGCTGCCGATCAGCACGCTGGCCGCCCGCGCCCGGCGCCTGAAGCGCCAGAAGGGGCTCGACATGCTGGTGGTGGACTACCTGCAGCTCTGCCGCCCCGCCTCGGGCGGCCGCTCGGACGGGCGCGTGCAGGAGGTCTCGGAGATCACGCAAGGCCTGAAGGCGATCGCGAAGGAGCTCGACATCCCCGTCATCGCCCTCTCCCAGCTCAGCCGGAAGGTGGAGGAGCGCGAGGACAAGCGCCCCCAGCTCTCCGATCTCCGCGAATCAGGCAGTATCGAGCAGGACGCCGACGTGGTGATGTTCATCTTCCGCGAGAGCTATTACCATGACCGCCAGAAGCCGCCCGAGGACGATCCGCGCTTCGCCGACTGGCAGGCCACGGCCGAGCGCCTGCATGGCCGCGCGGAGGTGATCATCGGCAAGCAGCGGCATGGCCCCATCGGCACGGCGGAGCTCATGTTCCACGACAGCTACACCCTCTTCTCCGATCCCCCGGGCAACCGGGACGCGGCGTTCCGAGACGGGCCGGGCGCGCCGGCGGATGCGGGGCCGCCGGGCCGCGTGCCCGCAACCGCCGGCGCCGGGCCAAGCGATGGCGACGATTTCGCATGAACGCGCCTGAACGCCAGCAGCCGGCGGCCGCGCCGGCAGCGGGACCGAGCCTCGCCGCCCGCCTGACCATCGACCTCGCCGCCATCGCGGCGAACTGGCGGGCGCTCGATGCGCTGTCGGCACCGGGGGTCGAGACGGCGGCGGTGGTCAAGGCCGATGCCTACGGCCTGGGCGTGCCCGCCGTGGCGCCGGCACTGGCCCGGGCGGGAGCGCGCATCTTCTTCGTGGCCCTGCCCCATGAGGGCGTGGCGCTCCGCCAGGCGTTGGCGGGCGGCCCGGCGGCGGATGCCGCGGTCTACATTCTCGGCGGCTACATGGGCGGCGACCGCGCGGCGTTCGAGACGGCGGCGCTCCGGCCCGTCCTCAACAGCCTGGCGCAGGGCGCGGCATGGTTTCAGGGCGGCCCGGCGGGGCCCGCGGCGCTCCAGCTCGACAGCGGCATGAACCGTCTCGGCATCGAGCCGGGTGAGGTCGCCCAGCTCGGCCCGCTCCCCGATGGTATCGAGCTCGTCATGAGCCACCTCGCCTGCGCGGACGACCCGACGCATCCGCAGAACGCAGCGCAGCGACAGGCCTTCGCAGCGATGGCAGACGCGATTCTCGCCACGCTTCCCGCGGGCCGCACGCTCCCCACGCTCAGCCTCGCGGCGACGGGCGCCACCCTCCTCGGCGCGCCCTATCACTATGGCCTCACCCGCCCGGGCATCGGCCTTTTTGGCGGCCTGCCCTTTGCGGATGCCCGGCCCGTGGTGCGGCTCGAAGCGCCAATCATCCAGATCCGCGACGTCGCACCGGGCGAAGCCGTCGGCTACGGCGCGGCGTTCGTGGCCGATACCCCGCGGCGCATCGCCACCATCTCGACCGGCTATGCGGACGGCCTCATCCGCGCAGCGGGTGGCGGGGCCGAGGCGGCCATCGCCGGGCGCCGCGTGCCCTATGCCGGCCGCGTGTCGATGGATCTCATCACCCTCGACGTGACCGGCCACCCGGCGGCCGCAGCCGGTGACCCGGTCGAGCTTATCGGCCCCACCGTCGCGCTCGACGCGCTGGCCGCCGCCGCCGGCACCATCGGCTACGAGATCCTCACCAGCCTCGGGCCCCGGTACAGCCGACGCTACCTGCCCGACTGACCGCCCGGAGGAGGCCGACCATGCCCGCCTACACGATCGTCGACACCAAGCTGATCGATCCCGCCGCCTACGAGGAATACAAGGCCAAGGCGCGCCCCATCGCCGAGCGGCATGGCGGGCGCTACCTCGCGCGCGGCGGCAAGCTCGACATCGTGGAAGCCGGGCTCTGGCATCCCTCGCGCATCGTGATCATCGAGTTTCCGAGCATGGCGCATGCCCGCGCCTTCGCGGACGATCCGGACTATCAGCCCGTCGCCCAGATCCGCCGGGCGAATGCCAAGGCGACCATCGTCATCGTCGAGGGCATGTGAGCGCCAGGGGCCATGGCGCACAAAGGCAGGCGACGCCTCGGTGAAAACACGCACATAGTCCCCGGGATCGCTGGCGATCCAGCTCACCTCCAGGCGAAACGGGTCCTCGGGGTCGATCCAGACCGCGTCCTCCCATTCGAGCCCCCGCAGCCCCGGGTTGAGATAGGTGACCCCGGTATTCGCGAGCCAGTCCGACGCCGCCAGCGTGCCCTGCTGCGTGGCGACCCCGATGATCGGCGCGTCGAAGCGCACATGCCCGCGCTGGCTCATCCCCCATTGCGGGTCGAAGAACACGTAATGGCTGGCAACGATGGTGCCCGGCATGGGGCTGCGGCCCACATCCACGGCGATCTCCCGGTCGACGCGGATGTTCTGGTCCTCGTCGAATGCGTAGAGGCCGGGGCTCTCGAAGGTGTTGGCGCCTACGGTGTTTGCCGGCCGGCTTGCGTCGAACGGCGGCAGCAGCGCCTCGAACCGTCCGCCTGCGGAAAACGCCCCGCCGCCCGTGACCGCGCCGCCGACCACAAGCGCCTCGGCGGCGGAACTGAGCAGAAGGGCTGCGATGAAGAGGTCGGACCGCATGCCGCAGCATGGCGTGGCCGGCGCTGTCGGCCAAGGCGCAATCCCGTGACCCGCCCGCGCCTACCTTCCCCTGCGTAGCGCTTACGGCCGGGCTTCCCGCGCGCCCTCTCCTGTCGTATCACCCTCCCCCAGCGTATCGACGAGCCTGCCCGGGAGGCCTGCCCTGTCTGCCATCCAGTCCTTCCTCGCCACGCTCGGCGCGGCCGTGATCGGGCTCGTGCAGAGCGCCGGCGCGCTGGCGATCTTCACGGGCGCGGCCCTCAGGCACCTCGTCACGCCGCCCTTCTACCCGGCGGAGTTCGGCCGGCAGCTCATGCGCATCGGGTACGACTCGCTGCCCGTAGTGGCGCTCACCACGCTCTTCACCGGTGGCGCCCTCGCGCTCCAGATCTACGCGGGCGGCAGCCGCTTCGGCGCCGAGACCGTGGTGCCCTCCATCGTCGCCATCGGCATGACGCGCGAGCTCGGCCCCGTGCTCTGCGGTCTGATGGTGGCGGGCCGCGTCTCCGCCTCCATCGCCGCGGAACTCGGCACGATGAGGGTGACGGAGCAGATCGACGCGCTGACCACGCTCAGCACCAACCCGATCAAGTACCTCGTCGCCCCGCGCATCCTCGCCGCCACGCTCACCCTGCCCGTGCTGGCGCTGATCGGCGACATCATCGGCATCTACGGCGCGTTCCTCGTGGGCGTGCACCGGCTGGGCTTCAACCCGGCCACCTTCCTGCAGACCACCTGGGACTTTCTGACCTTCGGGGATGTCGCCTCCGGCCTTATCAAGGCGGCCGTCTTCGGCTTCATCGTCGCCCTTATCGGCTGCTTCCAGGGCTATAATTCGGGCCGCGGCGCCCAGGGCGTGGGCCAGGCCACGCGCACGGCAGTGGTCCAGGCCTCGATCCTCATCCTTGCGGCCAACTTCGTCATGACGGACCTGTTCTTCTCGTGAGCACCACGCCCAAAATCGCGCTCGAGGGCGTCGTGAAGAGCTTCGGGAACAATCACGTCCTGAAGGGCGTGAACCTTGCCGTGCAGCCCGGCAGCTCCCTCGTCATCATCGGCGGCTCGGGCACCGGCAAATCCGTCCTGCTGAAAACCGTGCTCGGCCTCGTCATCCCCGATGACGGCACGGTCACGGTCGACGGTGCGGACATCACCCGCGCCTCCCCCGCCCGCCGCGGCCCGGTGCTCGACCGGCTCGGCATGCTCTTCCAGGGCGGCGCGCTCTTCGACAGTCTCTTCGTCTGGCAGAACGTCGCCTTCCGCCGGCTCCAGGGCAGCGACCGTCTCTCGAACGCCGATGCGCGGGACCTAGCGGTACAGAAGCTCCGCCGCGTGGGCCTGAAGGAGGATGTGGCGGACCGCTACCCGGCCGAGCTTTCGGGCGGCATGCAAAAGCGCGTCGGCCTCGCCCGCGCCATCGCCACCGACCCCGAGATCATCTTCTTCGACGAGCCGACCACGGGCCTCGACCCCATCATGGCCGACGTGATCAACGACCTCATCCGCGAGATTGTGGTGGAGATGGGCGCCACGGCCATGACCATCACCCACGACATGACGAGCGTGCGCAAGATCGCGGACCGGGTGGCGATGCTCCACAACGGCGTCATCCACTGGGAGGGCCCGGTCGCCGAGATCGACACGACCGACGAGCCCCATGTCCACCAGTTCGTCAACGGCCTCGCCGAGGGCCCCATCGAAGCTGTCCGGTAGTAGAATGACATTGAAGATAGCGACTGTTGAGAGACTTCTCGATGATCTCAAATACTCTCTTCATAGGGGGGACTATGACATCAACGAAGCAGTCATACTTGCTCGGATCCTAGGTATTATTGGGACAGAATTGCAGGTTGATTTCGACCCTCCACTTCCCGGTGATTTCACCGAAGCCGCGAGTGCATTCCTGAAGCTTGTAGCCATGTTGGAGCGGCTAAGGCACCAGCACAGTAACGAAAGTCAGCCAGAAACAATTGAGCTCAGCGCCTCAGAGATAGAGGAAATCGAGGAAATTATTGGGGCACTCAGACGCGCGATACGAGTGAGCAAAGCGCTACCCGAGAGCCACAAAGGAAGGTTACTCAAGAGAGCGGCACGGCTTCAGTTAGAGATTCATAAGGCTCAATCGAACTACGAAGCTGTTCTTGCCGCCTTGGGAGAGGCTGGTGAGGCGGTGGGCAAATTTGGAAACGACGTGAAACCTGTCTTTGATAGGTTCAAAGAAATCGCAAAGGTCTTTGATCGAAAGAGCGACGATCCGATTGGTATTGAACAGGCTGAGCTAGCGCGGCTACCAGCACCCGAGGAACAAGAGGAGGGTTCCTCCGGAGAGCACTCGTAAAGCGGGGACCGAAACGCGACAGCGATATGTCGCGAAATTCGTACAATCGGGTCGCAGTGCTCCCCATATGGCTGGTATGAGCAAGAAATGTTGGAGTCCGTCATGGCGACCCTGACCCTCATCCGGCTCATTGCGGGCCTCGTCTTGGCTTATGTGATCATGCAGGTGATCAGCCGCGCGCATATGGAACTGGTCGAGGAACGGCCCTGGCCGCAGCACGTCACCTCCGCGCTGATCCTCGTCTCCGCCCCGGCGCTGGCCATGGGCCTCCTGCTAGCCCCCCTCGGCGGCGCGCTCTCGGCGGTGCGGATCGCGGCCTTCGGCGCGCTCGGCATCGCCCATCTCGCGATCTCGGGCCGGGGGCAGGAGGAAGCGCGCCGCGCGGGCCGCAGTTTCACGCTGCTCGCCGCCGGCACCTTCATCGTGCTGCTGCTCGGGCTGGTCCGCTAACCCATGCTCCTCTCGCGGCGGACGCTTTTCGGGCTCAACCTCGCCCTTCTCCTCGCCTGGCCCGTGGCCTGGACCGCGCCGCTCGCCCGCGCCGGCCTCCTGCCCTTCTTCCAGGGCAAGGAGGTCAGCATCATCGGCGGTCTCGGCGCGCTCTGGGAGGCCGACGCCCTCCTCGCCATCCTCGTCTTCCTCTTCGCCATCCTCATGCCCGTGGCGAAAACCGCCGCCCTTGGCCTGCTCCTTGCCGGCCGCCTGAGCGCCCGGGCCGAGCCGGTCATCGCGCTTCTCGGCAAGCTCTCCATGGCGGAGGTGTTCCTCGTCGCCCTCTACATCGTGGTGGTGAAGGGCGTGGGCCTCGGCCATGTCACGCCCGCCTGGGGCCTCTGGCTCTTCACCGCCTGCGTGCTCGTCCAGATCGCGATTGCAGAGCTCGCGTCACACCGGCGCGATTGACCCGCGGCGCGCCAGCGGTCAGACGAAGCATATGGGCCTCTTCCTCCTCGTCATCGGCATCGGCTCGGCGGTGCTCATCTTCTTCGCCACGCTCTACAGTCTCGCCCAGGCGATGCTGGGCGATGGCTGGCTGCAGCGTGCGCATCTGGCCGCGCTCATTCTCACGATGGTGGTGATGGGCGCGCTATACGAGGAGATGATCCCGCTCGCCCGGATCTCCGCCGTCCCGCTCCTGCTGGTGGGCATGTGGTGCTTCTGGCTCGAGGAACGCTGGTTCAAGGTCTTCCCCCTCCTAACCCAGCTCTTCGCCCTGACCCTCGTCCTCGGCTTCGTCGCCCTCTGACCGCAGCAGCCCGTTCCGCGAATGGGCCGGCCAGTCCCACGACGGGCGGGTTGGGGGCGGGCGGGTGGGGGCGGGGCTGGACGGCTCTTTCGCGGAACGGGCACGGGCCCTAAGCTCGCCCCATGGCCAAGTTACGCAGCTCCTTCATCTGCCGCGCCTGCGGGCAGGTCCATGGCAAATGGGCCGGCCAGTGCGATGGGTGCGGCGCCTGGAACACGCTCGAGGAAGACACGGGCCTCGGCGCCGCCGGCCCCGTGCAAAGCCGCGCCCTCGGTACGGCCCGCGGCAAGGGCATGGCGCTCTCGGCGCTCGATGCGGATGAAGCGCCGCCCCCCCGCCTCGCTGCCGGCATTGCGGAGCTTGACCGGGTGCTGGGGGGCGGCCTCGTGCCCGGCTCCGCGGTGCTCGTGGGCGGCGATCCGGGCATCGGCAAATCCACCCTCCTCCTCCAGGCCGCCGCCGCGTTCGCGGCGCAAGGGGCGCGCACCGTCTATGTCTCGGGCGAGGAGGCGATGGCGCAGGTGCGCCTGCGAGCCGGCCGCCTCGGCCTCCAGGGCGCGCCCGTAGCCCTCGCCGCGGAGACGGGCCTGCGCGACATCCTCACCACCCTCGATGCCGATCCCCCCGCCCTCGCCATCATCGACAGTATCCAGACCCTCTGGCTCGACACGGTGGAGAGCGCGCCCGGCTCCGTCTCCCAGCTCCGCGCCGCGGTCCACGAGCTTGTCTCCTTCGCCAAGCGCCGCGGCACCGCCGTGCTCCTCGTCGGCCATGTGACGAAGGACGGGCAGATCGCGGGCCCCCGCGTCGTCGAGCACATGGTCGACACGGTGCTCTATTTCGAAGGCGAGCGGGGGCATCAGTTCCGCATCCTGCGCGCCGTGAAGAACCGCTTCGGCCCGGCGGACGAGATCGGTGTGTTCGAGATGACCGGGCGGGGCCTCGCGGAGGTTTCGAACCCCTCGGCCCTCTTCCTCGGTGAACGCGGCAATCCGGCACCCGGCACCGTGGTCTTCGCCGGTATCGAGGGGACGCGGCCGCTCCTTACCGAGTTTCAGGCCCTCGTTGCCCCCTCCGCCCTCGGCACCCCCCGCCGCGCTGTGGTGGGCTGGGACAGCGGGCGCCTCGCGATGACCCTTGCCGTGCTGGAGGCGCGCGCAGGCCTCAGCCTTGCGGGTCACGACGTCTATCTCAACGTCGCCGGCGGTCTGCGCATCGCCGAGCCCGCGGCCGATCTTGCCGCCGCCGCCGCTCTCCTCACCGCGCATACGGGCCAGCCCCTCGGCGCGGAGACGGTGATCTTCGGCGAGATCAGCCTCACCGGCGCGCTGAGGCCCGTGGCGCAGACCGAGGCGCGACTCCGCGAGGCGGCGAAACTCGGCTTCTCCCGTGCCATTCTGCCGAACGCCCCGCGCAGTGCACGCAGCGGTGGCGACACGGGCGCCACATCCCGCTCGCCTGATAAGGGTGTCGAACTGACACGCGTTGCGGATTTGGCGAGTTTTGCTACCACTATCGGCGCCGCGGACTGACACCCACGGCCCGCAACAGAGCAAACCGCAGAAGCCGGAGCCTGGGGGACAGTATGGAATTCACCATCGTCGATGGCGGCGTGGGCGCAGTCGCCCTCATCTCCGGCATTCTGGCCTATGCGCGCGGGCTGACGCGGGAGCTTTTCGCGATTTTCGGCTGGGTTGCTGCGGCAGGGCTCGCCTTCTACCTCGCGCCCTTCGTCGAGCCGCTGATCCGCGAAGCGCCGGTGATTGGCTCCTTCCTCGCCTCCTCCTGCGTGATCTCCATGGTCACGGCCTTCGTGCTGGTGGTCGCGCTTGGGCTGCTTGTGCTCTCGGTCTTCACGCCGCTCGCCTCCTCGCTGGTGCTCGACAGCCCGCTGGCGCCCGTGGACCGTACGCTCGGCTTCGTCTTCGGCGTGGCGCGTGGTCTCGCGCTCGTCGCCGTCGCCTATTTCCTCTACCTCAACCTCGCGGGCGGGCAGGAATGGCTGCCGCTCGAGAACGCGGCCTCGAAGGTGCTGTTCGACGACGCCGTGCGGATCGTAGAGGAGCAGATGCCCGCCGAGGTCCCCGCCTGGTTCGGCGAGCGCATCGACGCGCTGATGACCCCCTGCGGCGCGAGCATCGACACGACACCGACCCCCACCCCGACCGATGGCGCAGCCACCGGCACGGGCGGCGGCGCAGCCACCACGGAAGAGACCCAGAATTGAGCGCAGGAGGGCGTCTCCGATGCTCGATGCCTTCCGCAGCCGCGCCTGGCGGCAGCGCCGTCGCCTCGCGCTCGTCTCGCTCCTGAGCGGCCTCGCCTGGTTCCTGGCCACAGGCGGCGGCGCGCCGCTGACGCTCCTCGCCATCATGTTCGCAAGCCTGATCGCGACGGCGCTCTGGGTCACGGCCATGCCTGGCTGGCGCGGCATGTCGAGCGGGATCGCCATGGGCTACGTCGCCACGGCGCTCGCCGGCGCGCTCTTCTTCGATCTCTCCGGCTGGGGCTTCCATGCCGCGGCCCTTACCCTGGGCATCGCCCTCGGGCTCTTCCGCGCGCTCATCATGGTCTCCCTGCCCTTGGGCAAACTCACGCAGGCGGTGCGCGGGCGGGCAGCCGTGGCCATGCCGCCCGCCGAGGCGCTCGAGCTCCTGATCAACGACGAGGGCGCCGGCGACACGCCGAAATGGCACCCCGATCTCGAGCGGATCGAGCGGGATGCGGACCGGCCCGAGCGCGCGCTGCTCTACATGAAGGCCTATGAGAGCGAGGAGCCGGCCATCGCAGAGGCCATCAGGCTCGAGCACGAACCGGGCAAGCGCTTCAAATGCCAGGCCCGCAATGTGGGGTTCGGCAGCGATATCGACGGCGGCGCCATCACCATCGCGACCTTCGAAGCGGAGCCCCATCCCCGCGGCGCGCTCCTCACGATCACCGAGGAGAACACCCTGCCCGCGGCACTTCTTCTCGGCATGTGGATCGACGACGCGCCGGGAGATTATGCGGACCGTTTCGCCGCCATCGTGGAAGAGCGGCCGGACTATTCCTTCTTCACGGCGGATCACCGCTTCGTTCGGTACTGGACCAGCGTCCTCCCCTCCGAGTGAGGCACCGCCTTCCCGCGCCCAAACGCACCCGACTTTCGTTACGATGTGATGACACCGCCGCGCAGGCTCGCTATATCCGGCGCGTAAGGCGGCGCGTGTCACGGAGCCCGATCATGGACATGGACGAGCGAGGCCACGGCGGGGAGACGCCGTGGGACGACGACGCGTTGCACGAGGAGTGCGGCGTCTACGGCGTGCTCGGCACGGACGAGGCGGCCAACTACGTGGCCCTCGGCCTGCATGCCCTCCAGCACCGCGGGCAGGAAGCCGCCGGCATCGCGGCCTATCACCCGGAAACCGGCTTCAACACGGTGCGCCGCATCGGCCTCGTGCGGGACAATTTCACCAAGAAGCCGGTGATGGACGCCCTGCCCGGCCGCATCGCCCTCGGCCATACGCGCTACTCGACGGCTGGGGACAAGAACGTGCCTTCGCTCCGCGACACCCAGCCGCTCTATGCGGAGTTCGCGCTCGGCTCCTGCGCCATCGCCCATAACGGCAATCTCACGAATGCGGATGAGCTGCGCGCCCAGCTCATCGAGCGTGGCTCCATCTTCCAGTCGGGCTCCGACACAGAATGCATCGTCCACCTGATGGCCCGCTCCATCCAGAAGACGATCCCTGAGCGGATGAAGGACGCGCTGCGGCTGGTGGAAGGCGCCTTCAGCGTCATCGCCATGACGCGCTCCAAGATCATCGGCGTGCGCGACCCGCTGGGCGTGCGCCCCCTCGTCCTCGGCCGGATGACCACGCATACCGGGCCGGGCGGGGACGGCTACATCCTCGCCTCCGAGACCTGTGCGCTCGACATTGTCGGGGCCGAGTTCATTCGCGAGGTCGAGCCGGGCGAGATGGTCATAATCTCCGAGGAAGGCATCGAAAGCTCCCGCCCCTTCGAGCCAAAGCGCTCCCGCTTCTGCGTCTTCGAATACGTCTACTTCTCGCGGCCTGACAGCCTGATCGGCGGCACCAGCGTCTACGAGGCGCGCCGCCGCATCGGTGTGGAGCTTGCGCGCGAGGCACCGGCGGAGGCGGATCTCGTCTGCCCCGTGCCGGACAGCGGCACACCCGCCGCCATCGGCTACAGCCAGGAAAGCGGCATCCCCTATGCCATGGGGATCATCAAGAACCAGTATGTGGGCCGCACCTTCATCGAGCCGACGGACCAGATCCGCGACATGGGCGTGCGCCTCAAGCTCAACATCAACCGCGCCGTGGTGCGCGGCCGCCGCGTCGTGCTGGTCGACGACAGCGTGGTGCGCGGCACCACGAGCCGCAAGATCAAGGACATGCTGCTGGATGCGGGGGCCGCGGAGGTTCATTTCCGCATCGCCTCCCCGCCCACCAAATGGCCCTGCTTCTACGGTGTCGACACGCCGAACCGGGACAAGCTGCTGGCCGCCACGATGAGCGAGGACGAGATCTGCGCCCATCTCGGCGTCACCTCGCTCCGCTTCGTCTCGCTCGACGGTCTTTACCGCGCGGCTGGCGAAGCCCATGGGCGGGATGCGGCCGACCCGCGCTTCTGCGACGCCTGCTTCTCAGGCGATTATCCCATCAAGCCCGTCGACGCTGAACGACGCGGCGCGCTGAAGGTGCCTGAGAAGGCACCCGCCTAACCGCGGGTTCGCCCACATAAAACTGCTCAAATAACGAGCACGGCAGTTCTAGCTGTTCTCGTGAAAAACGATCGTCCTCTTTTGACGCTGATTACCGCTCCTTCATGATTGCCCATGGGTTAGCTCGCCTCTAGGTTGCGTCGCAACAGGGCCGAGCTTTCCAGCACCAATCGGGGCAGCGGAATGGGCGAAGACATTCTTGCGGATTGGGCGGAGTTGGCGGGGTATCTCGCCTCCGGTCTCGTGTTCCTGACCTTCTGCATGAAGACGCTCATCCCGCTCCGGGTGGTTGCGATCCTCTCGAACATCGCCTTCATCGCCTATAGCTGGGGCGCGGGCTTGCTGCCGGTTCTGATCCTTCACGCCGCCCTCCTGCCGCTCAACCTCGTCCGCACGGCGCAGCAGATCAGGCTCAGAAACCGCGTCCGGGCCGCCGCGCGCGGCGATATCAGCATCGAGACGCTCATCCCCTTCATGGAGCGGCGGCATTGCCCCCGGGGAGAGATCCTTTTCCGGAAGGGCGACCCGGCGAACTTCATGTTCTACCTCGCCAACGGGCGCGTCGCGCTTCAGGAGGTGGAAAAGACGCTGGAGCCCGGCGTGCTCGTCGGCGAGATCGGCCTCTTCGCGGAGGACGGGCGGCGCATGGCGACCGTGCGCTGCATCGAGCCCTGCGAGATCTGCGTGCTGACGCGGACAGAGGTGCAGAGGCTCTTCTACGAGCAACCCGCCTTCGGTTTCTTCATCACACGGCTGATCACCAGCCGCCTGCTCGAGAACCAGCGCTGTACGGAGGCGCAGCTGGCGGATGCACGGCGGGCGGTGGTCCGCCCCCCCATCCGCCCCGTGATGCCCGCGCTCGCCCGGGCACCCGAGCAGGTCGCGCGGCGATAGCCGCAGCGCCGAGCATGGCGCGCGCTTCCCTGACGGGCCGGGATGGCGTAAGGCGCGGCCATGGGAATTCTCGACAGCAAAGTCGCGCTGGTAACCGGCGCCTCGCGCGGTTTCGGCTTCGCGGCCGCCCGTGCCTTCGCCGCCCAAGGGGCACATGTGGTCGCCGTCGCCCGCACCCTCGGCGGGCTTGAGGAACTCGACGACCGGATCCGCGAAGGCGGCGCCGCGGAAGGCGCCACGCTCGTGCCCCTCGACGTGACGGACGACCCCGGCATCCAGCGCATGGCGCAGGCGCTCCACGGCCGCTTCCAGCGCGTCGATCTCTGGCTCCATACCGCAACCTTCGGCCCGCAGCTGGAGCCCGCACCCCATATCCTCGAGAAGGATCTGGAGAAGGCCTGGGGCACCAATGTGAAGGCGTTCCAGCGGCTCGTGCGCATGGTCGACCCGCTGCTCCGCCTCGCCCCGCGCGGCGTGGCGCTGGTGGCCGCCGATGCCCAGCCGCCCGAGCCCTTCTGGGGCGCCTACACGGCAACCAAGGCCGCGCAATCCGCGCTTACCCGCGCCTGGGCGGCCGAAGCGCGGCGGGAATACACGGTGGCCGAGGTTGTGCCGCCAGCCATGCCCACAGCGCTCCGCTCCAAGTTCTTCCCGGGCGAGACCCGCGATAAGCTGACGAGCATCGACGCGGCTGCAAACGCGCTCATCGCCGCGCTGGGCCGCCCGATCGAGCCTGGATCGCGCCTCCCGCTCTGATCGCGCGCCCGCGCAGCGCCCTTCTCATCCTCCCGTTCAAAAATCGTCGCGAAAGCGTCATCGCCCTCGCATAGGGCACGCTGTGGAGATCCGTGCGGCGTCAGGGGCGCCGGAAGCGCGGAACCGGGGACAGGACAGCCAAGGATCGCGACAATGAACGATTTCGAGAACAACTTCACGCTTCAGCTCTTCCACCTCTCGGACCAGGAGGCCAACACCACCTCCGTCGAGCTCGCGCCGAACCTCTCGGCCATCTACAATGTGCTGAGCGCCGAGGACATTGATGGTGACGGCGAGGCCGGCTACGCCGACACGCTCTTCCTCTCCTCGGGCGACGCCTGGATCCCGGGCCTCTTCTACGAAGCCTCCGAGGACATCTACGGCATCCCCGGCGCGGCCGACATCGAGATCCAGAACGAGCTTGGCATCCAGGCCATCGGCTTCGGCAACCATGAATTCGACCAGGGCACCGAGATCATCGGCCAGCTCCTCTCGGGCGAGGGCTTCGAAGCGCCGGAGGGCGCGCGGCCCTTCAGCGGCGCCGACTTCCCCTACCTCGCCGGCAATGTGGACTTCTCGGGCGATCCGAACCTCGCCCCGCTCGTGGTCGGCAACGGCATCGACGCGAGCGAAGCGGCCAACAGCATCGCCGAGTGGGTGGTGGTGACCACCGAGAGCGGTGAGCGCATCGGCGTGGTCGCCTCCGTCACGCCGGCGATCGACGACGGCCTGACGAGCCCGGGCAGCGACGTGGTCGTGACGCCGGAAGGCCTCTCGGTGCCGAGCACGGATGAGGAGTTCGACGCCCTCGCCGCCTCGATCCAGGAGGACGTGGACGCCCTCCTCGCCGCCAACCAGGACATCGACAAGGTCATCCTGCTCAGCCACCAGCAGGTGCTCAGCGTCGAGCAGGAAGTGGCGCAGCGCCTCTCGGGCGTCGACATCGTGATGGCGGGCGGTTCGAACGCCGTGCTGCTCGACGAAAACGACGTCGGCTTCGACGGCGAAGCGGCGGACGGCCCCTATCCTGGCTTCTTCACCGATGCCGACGGCAACCCCATCGCGGTGATCAACACGGACGCGGCCTACAACTATCTCGGCCGCCTCGTGATCGACTTCGACGAGAACGGCTTCATCATCCCCGAGAGCTACGACGCCGAGCTTTCCGGCGCCTACGAAACCTCGGCCGACGGCGTGGCGCGCGTGGGCGCCGAAGGCCAGGCGGACCCGGAGATTGTCGAGATCGCCAGCCTCGTCGAGGCCACGATCGTGGAGGGCGAGTCGACCTTCTTCGGCATCACCACCGAGTTCCTGAATGCCGAGCGCAACGGCGGCGGTGTCGACGGTGTCCGCACCCAGGAGACCAACCTCGGCAACCTCACCGCGGACGCGAACCTCTGGTACAGCCAGAGCTTCGACGACAGCGTGGTCGTCAGCTTCAAGAACGGCGGCGGTATCCGCGCCAATATCGGCACCATCGTCCAGCCTGGCGGCGGCGGCGACCCGGTGCGCCTGCCCCCCGAGGGCGTGCCCGGCGCGAAGCCGACCGGCGGCATCTCCGAGAACGACGTGGGCAACGTGCTGTCCTTCAACAACGGCCTCACGCTCCTCAGCCTCACGGCGGCCCAGCTCGTCACCGTGATCGAGAGCACCGTGGCCAACTACACCAGCCTCGAGGAGAGCGCGGGTGACTGGGGCCAGTTCGCCGGCCTGCGCTTCAGCTTCGACCCGACCGCCGAGGCGGGCAGCCGCGTGATCAACGCCGCCATCGTGAACGAGGAGACCGGCGAAGTGATCGCCGTCCTCGCCGAGGACGGTGTGGTCTCCGACAGCCCCGAGACCTTCCGCATCGTGACGCTCGACTTCCTCGCGAATGGCGGCAATCCCGGCCTGCCGGTGACCGACCCCGAGGAGGAAGGCTTCGATCCGGAGATCGCGGCGGCCGCCAACCGCGTCGACCTCGTCAGCGAGGAGAGCACGGGAGATGCGACCTCGGCCGCTGACGGCTCGGAGCAGGACGCGCTCGCCGAGTACCTTCTTTCGGAGTTCGGCACCGAGGGTGAGGAGACCGTGGACCTCGTCGACACCTCGCCGGTGATCGACAAGCGCATCCAGAACCTCGACTTCCGCGCCGACAGCGTGTTCGACAGCGAGTTGCCGGCCAACGCCACGGCCGTGGCCTTCGACAACTCGACCGTGAGCGCGCCGGACGTGATCTTCGAGGAGAAGATCACGGATCTCGACTTCACGCCGATCACCGGCGGCTGGCGTGTGCAGGACAGCACGGACCGTGTTGATCTGCTCGGTGTCGAGACCATCCAGTTCGCGAGCACCGCGCTCGAGGCGGATATGGGCATCGAGGCGGCGGCGGTGGCCCGCTACTTCCAGATCGGCCTCGACCGGACCTACGATCTCGAGGGCGGCACCTACTGGACCAGCCGCATCGAGAACGGTGTGGCCGATCCGACGAGCCTCGCCAACGCCTTCATCAACTCGGGCGAGTTCGCCGCGGCCAACGGCTCCGACCTCAGCAACGCCGAGTTCGTGGACGCGCTGATCGATAATGGCGGCATCGAAGGCCTCGACACCGAGGCGCTGGTGGCAGCCCTCGATGCCGGCACTTCGCGGGCGGATGTGTTCGCCTCGATCGCCAATTCGGAGAACGCCGGCACGGCGCTCGAGAACCTGACGGATGACGGCGTCCTGCTCTTCATCTGAGCCGCAACCGGATCCGGGGCGCTGCGGCGCCCCGGACCTTTCCCCGGCATCCCGCCCCGATCTGTGCGTCAGCGGCCCTTGTCGTAAGGGTTCTCGCGCTTGCGGTAGTCGAAGCGGATCGGCACGCCATCCAGCCCGAAATCGCGCCTGAGCCCGCCGACGAGATAGCGGGTGTAGGCCGCCGGCAACTCATCCGGCCTCGAGCAGAACGCCACGAAGCTCGGCGGCCGGCTTTTCACCTGCGTGGCGAAGCGGATGCGGATGCGGCGCCCGCCCGGGGCCGGCGGCGGGTGGGCCGAGAGCATGGCGGAAAGCCACTCGTTCAGCCGGGCCGTGGGCACGCGCATGTTCCAGATCCGGTGCTGGCGCTCCACCGCGCCCTTCAGCTTGTCGAGCCCCTTGCCGGTGAGCGCGCTGACGGTGACGAGCGGCGTGCCCGAAAGCTGCGGCAACAGGCGGCCCGCGCGTTCGTGCAGGTCCTTGAGGAGCTGCTGACGGTCCTCAGCGGCATCCCATTTGTTGACGGCGTAGACCACGGCGCGGCCTTCGCGCTCCGCGAGGTCGGCGATGCGCAGGTCCTGGGTCTCGAAGGCGCTCTCGACGTCCATGAGCAGGATCACGACCTCGGCGAAGCGCACCGCGCGCAGGCCGTCGGAGACCGAGAGCTTCTCGAGCTTCTCCTGCACCTTGGCCTTCTTGCGCATGCCCGCCGTGTCGAAGATGCGGAAGGCGCGGCCCTCCCACAGGGCATCGACGCTGATGGCATCGCGCGTGATCCCGGCCTCGGGGCCGGTCAGCAGCCGGTCCTCGCGCAGGATGGCGTTGACGAGCGTGGACTTGCCCGCATTGGGGCGGCCGACGACGGCGATCTGCATCGGCCGGTTCTCGGCAAGGTCGTCATCCTCCCCCGCGGCCGGGTCCGCCTCGCCCGATGCTTCGGCCGCCTCAAAGGCGGCGATGTGGGGTTCGAGCGCTGCGTAGAGCTCGCCCATGCCCTCCCCGTGCTCGGCGGAGAGCGGGATCGGCTCGCCGAGGCCGAGGGAATAGGCCTCGTACATGCCCGCCTCGCCGGCGCGGCCCTCGGCCTTGTTGGTGGCGAGCAGCACCTTGCGCCCGCCGCGGCGGAGGAGATCGGCGAAGACCTGATCGGTTGGCGTGACGCCTGCGCGGGCGTCGATCACGAAGAGGCAGAGATCGCTCTCCGCCACCGCACGCTCGGTCAGCCGGCGCATGCGGGCGGGGAGGCTGTCATCCGTCGCCTCCTCGAGGCCCGCCGTGTCGACCACGCGGAAGCTGAGATCCCCGAGGCGCGCGTCGCCCTCGCGCAGGTCACGCGTTACCCCCGGCCGGTCGTCGACCAGCGCGAGGCGCTTGCCGACGAGACGGTTGAAGAGGGTCGACTTCCCCACATTGGGCCGACCGATGATGGCGAGCGTGAACGGCATGGCCGCCACCTAACGGGCCTTGTGGAAGCCCACAAGGGGCAGGCAGGCGCCCGGGCCACCGAAGCAGGCGGAATCGCGGCTGGTCGCCGCGATACTTGTTGGTGGTCGCGGCCGGGCGGGTGCCGGGGCGCTACCGAGAGCCCTGCGCCTGAGGCGGGCAGGCCTAGCGGTAGGCCTCGAGCGTGGCGTCGTCGGTCAGCACGAAGACGGTGCCGTCGAGAACGATGGGGCCGGTGATCGAGCCGCCGGTAAGCTCCGTGGTCGATACCGGCTGGCCCCCCACGCCCTCGAAGGCGAGGAGCTCGCCGAGGGAGGAGGTGACCAGGATCCGGCCTTCGACCAGCACGGGGCCGGAATAGCCGATCGGATCCTCCCGGTCCTCGGGGTCCTCGAAGGCGGGGAGCGGCGTGGACCAGAGCGTGGCGCCGTTGCGGGCGGAGAGGCGCAGGAGTTCGGCCGCGTCGGACACGATGAAGAGGGTATCGCCCGCGGCCCAGAGGGGGCCCACGGCGCCGAAGGACCGGGTCCAGACGCGGCGGCCCGAGCGGCCTTCGATGGCGACGATGCGCCCGGCCTGGTTCGCCGCCACCGCGAGGGGGCCGATCACCACGGGGTCCCCGGTCACATCGGAAATGGCGGAGCGGGCGAGACCCCGGCGCCCGCCCGAAAGCACGGCGCTCCAGAAGCGGCGGCCATTGCCGAGCTGGACCGCGACAAGCTCGCCGGAGCTGTAGGGCAGCAGCGCCGCCCCCGATGCGATAGCGGGCGAGGCGCCGCCGAGGAGGCCTGCGCCGGAGACGGCGGCGGGGGCGCGCCAGAGGATCTCGCCGCTCTCGGCCGAGACCCCGAAGGCGCGGTTGTCCCGCGTGACCGCCACGATGACGCCGCCCGCCGCGGCCGGCGCCGCGCGGAAGGGCGCACCGAGGCTCGTGCGCCAGGCGATCTCGCCCGAACCCGCCTCGAGGGCCACGATCTCGCCGAAGCCCGTGGTCGCAAAGACGCGCGGGCCGAGAATGGCGAGGCCGCCGCCGAAGCCCTCCTCCCCGTCCTCGCCCTCGGGCGCGAGCGGGGTGGACCAGCGCTGCGCGCCGGTATCGGTATCGAAGGCGCGGACCTCGGCGGCGGCATCGAGCGTGAAGATCCGGCCATCGGCTGCGACGGGGGCGCTGGTGATCCGCGCCTCGTCGCTGTTCCCGGTGCCGGCATCGGCGGTCCAGACGCGCTGGAGCGAGGCCGGGCCGGAGAGATGGCCGGCATTGTGCGAGGGCACCGCATTGGTCTGCGTCCAGGCCTCGAGCTCGCGCGGGGGCGGCAGCGGGGCGCCGCCCGTGGGAGCCACGACCGCGTCGGCGCTGGGAAAGCTCAGCGCAGGGCCCGCATCGGCCCCGGACGCGGGCTCCTCGCCCTCCGGCAGAGGCTCGGTGATCGAGGTGCTGCGCTCGCCGCGCACGGGGATGCGCGTGCCCTCGAGCCGCTCCTCGTCGTCGAAGAGGCTGCAGGCGGTGGGCAGCAGCAGGACGGCGAGGAGGATGAGGGCGCGGCTCACTGGCTCACCTCCCCGGTCGTGCCGGAGGGCGGCAGGGTCTGCATCAGGGCGCTCGCCCGGGCACGGGTCTCGCCCGTCGCCATGGGCTCGGTCATGATCGTCGCGAGGTCCGCCCGGGCGCCGGCGATGTCGCCATCGTTGAGGCGGAGGGTGGCACGCAGCTCGAGGGCGAGCGGACGGTAGAGCGCGCCGGGCATCGCCATCTCGTCGAGAGCGGGAAGCATGGCGGCCGGCTCTCCGAGCGACGCGCGGAGCCGGATAGCCTCGAGCCGGGCCAGGGCGCGGTAGCGCTCGGGCTGGGCCTGATCGTCGGCGATGGCGTCGTAGAGCGTGGCGGCCTCCGCGCGCTCGCCCGCCGCAGCCTGGGCCTGCGCTGCGCGGAGGCGGGCGATGAGCTGCGCGCCGCCCGACACCTCCTCCGCGATCGCCTGCGCCGTTGCCGGCTCGGCCTCCTGCGCCTGCAGGAGCAGGCCGCCATTGTCGGCCGCGCGCTGTTCCTCGAGCGCCTCCCAATAGGCGAGACCCGCGGCGATGGCGACCACCAGGAGGATGCCGCCGATGATATAGGGCCCGTAGGCTTTCCAGTAGCGGAGCATCCGGTCCTGCCGGACTTCCTCCGTCACCTCGCGGATGAAACTGTCGGTATCGCTCACGCCGCTCTCTCTCCCCGTTGGTGGCGCGCACCCTAGTCAAACGCCCGGCCCGCGCAATGCCCAACGCGCAAACCGGCGGCCTCCGGCGCTTGCGCCCCGTGGCGGGGCGCGGGATGCTCGGGCCACCAATCCTCTCCGGGATGCACGATGCCCAGCCCAGCTGCCTCTAGCCCCGTCGCCACGGCAGCGCGACCCGATACGGCGCGCAACGTGGCGCTCTATCCGTGGCTGCGCTTCTTCCAGGGCCTGATCTTCTGGCAGGCGGTCTGGTTCCTGTACTTCCAGTCCGAGCTTTCGGCGGCCGAGGCCATCCTGCTCTACGCGATCTACGATATCGGGACGACGGCGCTTGAAGTGCCGTCGGGCTGGATGTCGGACCGGGTGGGACGGCGGCTGACGCTGATCGCCTCCGCCGCCGTGGGGCTCGCGGGCGGGCTGTTGCTGGCGGTGGGCGAGGGCTTCGCGGCCTTCGCGCTGGCGCAGGTGCTGCTGGGGGCGAGCATGGCCTTCGCGTCCGGGACGGACAGCGCGCTTCTCTACGAGTCGCTCGCCGCAGAGGGGCGCGAAGGAGAGATCGAGCAGGCGGAACTCACCGCCTGGCGCTACTCCTTCTCCGCCCTCGCGCTTTCGGCCTTCACCGGGGGCATCATGGCGCTTTGGGAGCCCAGCCTGCCCTTCTTCGCGGGCGCCGCGGCCTTTGGCGGCATGCTCTGGGCGGCACTTCGCATGGCGGAGCCACCGCGGAGCACGCCGGCCAGGCGCGAAGGCGGGGAGCTTGCCCGCGCCGCGAGCCTCGGCGCTGCGTTCCGCGAACCGGTCCTCTGCTGGATCTTTGCGCTCAGCGTCCTGATGTATGGCTACAGCCACATTCCCTTCGTCTTCGGGCAGCCCTTCATCGAGACGGCGCTGGCCGAGGCGGGGCTCGCGGCTGACGCGCCTGCCGTCAGCGGCGCGGTCGTCACGGTGATGATGCTGCTCTCGCTCCTCGCCTCGCTGTTGGCCGGCGGGATCAGGCGGCGCATCGGCCTCGGCGCGACGCTGCTGCTGGCCTTCGGGATGCAGATCGCCCTCACGGGCATGTTGGCGCTCACGAATGACCTTCTCGTCATCGCCCTCCTCTTCCTGCGCATGGTGCCCGACGCGCTTTCCCGCCCGTTCATCCTCGCCCGCATCCAGCCGATGCTCGCGAGCGAGAGCCGCGCGACCTACCTTTCGCTGCAGAGCTTCGCGGGCCGCCTCCTCTTCGCGGGCTCGCTCATCCTCGCCTCTGCAGGCACCAGCGCCGCCGGCGAGATGAGCTATGCGGAGATCCAGGGCGTTCTCGGCGCCTATGCCATCGCGGGCCTGCTCGCTCTTGGTGCGCTGGCCGTCGCATCGCGCCGCGTGGCGATCTAGCGCGTCGAGGCGAACGGCATGAACCCGCACCAGTCATCCTCCGGCTCGAGCGGAGGATCCAGCGGAACGCCCCCCACCGCGGCTCGCGGGGGCGGGCCCGGCGACCAGGGGCGTTTCCGGTTCGCCATAAAGATACGCCCATCAGGCCCCTGGGGGCACGACCAGGATCAGCGTCCAGGCGAGAACCAGCACCACGGGCACGCCCACCCCACCGATATGGCCCATGAGGGGGATGAGCGGCGTGTGGGGCAGGACGATGGAGAAGCGGCCTTCCTCACCCTCGCCCGTATAGCCGCCCTGCCGCGCCTTCGCCCGCCACTGATGCGCCCGCCACGCCGCCGCGACAACGGAGACAAGCACCAGAAGGCAGATCGCGACGCCGAGGAGCGGGATGACCGGATAGAGCGTGGAGCCCGCGATCCCGCCCCCCTCCGCGCCCAACGTGAGCGGCACGAAGAGAAACGCCTGGCTCGTCACCAGCCAGTTCACCCGCGCGTTGATCAGCCCCAGTTCGAACTGCAGCTCGCTCCGGATGTAACGGTAGATCGCGTCGTTCTCCGCCGTCCGCTCGGCGCCGGCCATCCCGGTCCCGTCGCCCAAGCCGCTCAGCCCTTGGCCTTGTAGGTGTGCTCCTCGCCCGGGAAGCTGCGGGCGCGCACTTCGCCGGCATACTGTTCGATCGAGGCGCGCATCATCTCCTCCATCGTGCCGTAGCGCTTCACGAAGGTCGGCACGCGCGGCATGAGGCCCACCATGTCCTCGAAGACGAGGATCTGCCCGTCGCAGGCGGCCGATGCACCGATGCCGATGGTGGGGATGCCGATCGCATCGGTGATCTGCTGGGCGAGCGGCGCCGCCACCCCCTCCACCACCACCGAGAAGGCCCCCGCGGCCTCGACTGCCCTCGCATCCGCGATCACCGCTTCGAACTGCGCCTCGTCCCGCACCGCCTTGAAGCCGCCGGCGGTGTTCATGGCCTGGGGCATGAGGCCGATATGGGCCATCACCGGGATGCCGCGGCGCGCGAGGTACTGGATGGTTGGCGCCATATCCGCCCCGCCCTCCAGCTTTACCGCATGGCAGCCGGTCTCCTTCACCACGCGGCTGGCGTTCCGAAACGCGATCTCCGGGCTTTCCTCGAAGCTGCCGAAGGGCATGTCGACCACCACGATGGCCTTGTTCGCCCCGCGCACCACCGCCTGGCCGTGCATGATCATGTGCTCGAGCGTGACGCCGAGGGTGTTCTGCATGCCATGGATCACCATGCCGAGGCTGTCCCCCACCAGCAGCAGGTCGCATTGCTCGTCGCAAAGCGCGGCCACATGGGCGGTGTAGGAGGTGAGGCAGACCAGCGGCTCCCCGCCCTTGCGCGCCGTGAAGGCCGGCACCGTCATCCGCTTGCGCCCCGGCGCGCTTTCCGGTGTCGCGATGGCCGATTTCTTCGAGATCGTGCTCTGCGTCGACATGGGGCTTCCTCCGTTGCTGCCCGCCAAGCTGCGCGGAGCCTAGCGCCCCCGAAGGCCCCGGCCTACCCGTTCCGGCGTGTCGCTAACGGCATAGCAGCCATGTCAGCGCAGCCTGACAGGGCCCAATGTCTTCCTTCAACACGGCCCGCGACCTATTATCTCTGCTCGACGGACCCGTGGGCCTTTTGCGTTAAGTCTGCTCGGGTCGTCACAGAAGAAGTAGGAACGCATGCGCCTTACCTCGATCCTCGCCGCCGTTGCGGTCATTGCAGGCATCGCCTGGTGGTTCGGGCTGCGCGAAGGCAACCTTGCGCAGATGATGGCGCTCACCGCGTCACCCGAGCCTGTGGCCGAGGTCGAGAGCGCGCCCGAGGAGGCGCCCGAGCCGCGAGCGGGCGCGAACGCTCCGGCGGGCCCCGTCCCGGTCATGGTGGTCCGATCCGTCGCGGAGCCTGCGCTGGAGCAGGCCCGGCTTAGGGGGCGGACGGAGGCACGGCGGAGTGTCGATGTGGAGGCGGAGACCACCGGCCTGGTGGTCTCGGACCCCCTGCGCGCCGGGGCCCGCGTGGCGCGTGGCGATGTGCTCTGCCGTCTCGACGAAGGTTCCCGCGCCGCCCAGCTCGCCGAGGCGGAGGCGCGCGTCTCGCAGGCCCTCGCCGATGCCGAAGCCGCCCGCAGCCTTTCCGAGAAGGGCTTCACCGCAGCCACCGCGGCCAATGCGCGGGAGGCGGAGCTTCAGGCTGCGGAGGCCGCGCTGCGCCTCGTCGAGATCGATATCGAGCGGCTCGAGATGCGCGCGCCGTTCGACGGGGTGCTGGAGAGCGATGCTGCAGAACTCGGCGCCCGCCTCGGCCCGGGCGACATGTGCGCCCGCGTGATCGACCTTGCCGAGGTGAAGGTGACAGCCTTCGTCTCGGAGCAGGATGTGGACCGGCTCGCGGTCGGCCAGAACGTGGAGGTCCGCCTTATCACCGGCGCCGAACGGCGCGGCGAGATCCGCTTCGTGGGCCAGATGGGGGACATGGAGACGCGCACCTACCGGGTCGAGGCCATGCTCGATAACAGCGACGGCATGCTGCGCGACGGGATGACCGCCGAGATCCGCGTGGTGCTCCATGGCGGAGAGGCGCACCGCCTGCCCCAGTCCGCGCTCACGCTCGACGATAACGGCCGCCTCGGCGTGCGGGTCGTCGACAGCGAGCGCCGCGCCCGCTTCGTCCCCGTCCGCGTGATCCGGGACATGGCCGAAGGCGTCTGGGTCAACGGCCTTCCCCCGAAGGCCACGGTCATCGTGGTCGGCCAGGAATTCGTGCGGGACGGCCGGCTGGTCGAGGCGGTCGAGAACCCCGAAGCCGCCCCCCACTCGCTCGGCGCTGCTGTCGGTCTCGGAGAGCGCGGATGACCGGCATTGTCGACTGGCTCGCCGTTCGCGCCCGCATGGTGCTGGTGCTGGTGGCCATCTCCCTCGGCTTCGGCACGCTCGCCTACACCTCGCTCCCGAAGGAGGGCGCGCCCGATATCGATATCCCGGTCCTCTATGTGAGCGTAGCGCTGCCCGGTGTCTCGGCACCAGATAGCGAGAGGCTGCTGGTCAAACCGCTCGAGAGCGAGTTGCGCGATCTCGAAGGCCTCGACGAGATGACCGGCATCGCCACCGAAGGCCACGCTGGCGTTCTCCTGCGCTTCGATTTCGAGTGGGACAAGAACGCCACCCTCGCGGATGTGCGGGATCGCGTGCAGCGGGCCCAGGCGGAGTTTCCGGACGACGCGCAAGAGCCGACGATCAACGAGGTGAACCTCAGCGAGCTGCCCATCATCGTGGTCTCGCTCTCGGGCGAGGTGCCGGAACGCACGCTTCTGCGCGCTGCGAAGGACATGCAGCGGCGCATCGAGAACATCCCCGCCGTGCTCGAGGCCCAGCTCCAGGGCGCGCGGGAAGAGATGGTCGAGGTGCTGATCGACCCGCTCAAGATGGAGAGCTACGAGGTTACGCTCACGGACCTCTACAACATCGTGGAGCGCAACAACCGCCTCGTCGCCGCCGGCCAGGTGGAGAGCGCCACCGGCGCCTTTTCCGTCAGCGTGCCCGGCGCGTTCCAGGACCCGCGCGACGTCTACGACCTGCCGGTAAAGACAAACGGGGACCGAGTGGTCCGCCTCGCCGAGATCGCCGATATCCGCCGCACCTTCGAGGATGCGAGCGGCACGGCGCGGTTCGACGGCACGACCGCCATCTCGCTGCGCGTCTCCAAGCGCCTCGGCGAGAACATCATCTCCACGGTCGAGGAAATCCGCGCCGCCGTCGACGAAGAGGTGGCAAGCTGGCCCGAAGCCATGCGCGCCGCCGTCGATGTGGGCACCGCGCTCGACGAGAGCGTCTGGGTCGAGGACATGGTGAGCCAGCTCGAAAGCTCGGTCCTTACCGCCTGCATCCTCGTCATGATCGTCATTCTCGCCTCGCTCGGCTTCCGCTCGGCCTTCCTGGTCGGCATCGCGATCCCCTGCTCCTTCCTGCTCTCCTTCGCGCTCATGGCCGTGCTCGGCATGACCGTGAATAACATGACGATGTTCGGCCTCATCCTCGCGGTCGGCATGCTGGTGGACGGTGCCATCGTGGTGGTGGAGTACGCGGACAAGCGCATCGCGGCCGGTACCGGCCCGATGAAGGCCTACACCGAAGCGGCGCGCCGCATGTTCTGGCCCATCGCCGCCTCCACCGGCACCACGCTCTGCGCCTTCCTGCCGATGCTGTTCTGGCCGGGCATGGCTGGGCAGTTCATGGGTCAGCTGCCTGTCACCATCATCTTCGTGCTGACCGCCTCGCTGATCGTCGCGCTCCTCTACTTGCCCGTGCTTGGCGGCATGGCCGGGCGCCTCTCCCGCTTCCTCGGTATGGAAGCGCGCCAGCAGCGCCAGCGCGCCCCGAAGCCCTACAAGCGCAGCCTCTTCGGCCGCGTCATCGGGCTGATCGTGCTCAACCCCGTCGGCCCCTTCCTCGCCCTCGCCGTGGCTGGCGGCGCCGTCTTCAGCATCTTCGGCTACTACGGCGAGAACAACAACGGCACGGAGTTCTTCACCTCCCTCGATGCCGAGCGCGCAACGGTCCACATCCGCGCCCGCGGCAATACCAGCCTCGAGGAGGAGGACCGGCTCGTCCGCCTCGTGGAGAACCGCCTGATCGCCATCGATGGCATCTCGAGCGTCTTCGCCTTCGCGGGCCAGAGCAATGCCGCTCAGGGCCAGGACAGCCCGCCCGACAGCGTGGGCCAGGTGCAGATCGAGCTCGAAAGCTGGCGCACCCGCCGCCCGGCGCCCGAGATCATGGCCGATGTCCGCGCCGCGGTCACGGGCCTGCCGGGCTTCGAGGCCGAGATCGCCGAGCAGGAGGAAGGCCCCCAGCAGGGCAAGCCCATCCAGCTCGAGATCAAGGGCCGCAACTGGGAGGATCTGCTCGAAGCCGCCGCCATCGCGCGCGAGCAGCTCGAGGCGACGGACGGCCTTGTCGATATCGACGACACCCGACCCCTCCCCGGCATCGAATGGCAAGTGGCCGTCGACCGCGCCACCGCGGGCCGCTACGGCGCCGACATCGCGGGCATCGGCCCCTTCGTCCAGTTCGTCACCCGCGGGGCCACGCTCGATACGCTGCGCGCCGATGACAGCGACGAGGAGCTCGACATCCGCGCCCGCTTCCCGGCGGACCGGCGGACGCTCTCAACGCTCGACAGCCTGAAGGTGCCCACCGCCCTCGGCCAGGTGCCCCTCTCGAACTTCGTCACCCGCTCGCCCGTCCAGAAGCTCGCAGAAATCCAGCGGCGCGAGGACATGCGCTTCTTCCTCGTGCGTGCCGACGTGGCCCCCGGCGTGCAGGATGTCGACAAGATCGCGGAGCTCGAGAGCTGGCTCGAGAGCAACCCCTTCCCGCTCGGCATCGAGGCGCGCTTCGTGGGGGACCGGGAGGAGCAGGCCGAGAGCATGCAGTTCCTCGCCGTCGCCTTCGCCGGCGCGCTCGGCCTAATGTTCGTCCTGCTGCTCGCCCAGTTCAATTCGCTCTACAACGCCGTGCTGGTGCTCTCGGCGGTGGTCATGTCCGTGGCCGGTGTGCTGATCGGCGCGCTCGTGATGGGCCAGACCTTCTCGATCATCATGACCGGGCTCGGCATCGTCGCGCTGGCGGGTATCGTGGTGAACAACAACATCGTGCTGATCGACCGCTACCAGGAATTCGCCGCCGCCATGCCGCGGCTCGAAGCGATCGTGCGCACGGCGGAGGACCGCATCCGCCCCGTGCTGCTCACCACCATCACCACGATGATCGGCCTCACGCCCATGATGTTCGCGGTGAGCCTCGATTTCGCGGCCGGCAGCGTGGCCTTCAACGCGCCGTCGGCCCAGATGTGGACCCAGCTGGCCACCGCCGTGGTCTGGGGCCTCGGCTTCGCGACAGTCCTTACCCTCGTGGTCACCCCCGCCGCACTCGCAGCCCGGGAATGGACGCTCGCGGGCCTCGGCCTCTCGGCGCGCTGGCTCTGGCATTCGGGCCTCGCCCTTGTCTGGCCGAAGCACCGCAACCACCCCTATCTGGCAGACCGGCGCCTCCGCCGCGCCCTCGCCAAAAAGGAACTCACCGAGATCGTGTGGGACACGCCCCGCCCCCGCCCCATCCTCCGCGCCGCAGAGTAACCCCCGGAACGATCCCCCCTTCCGCCCCCGAAGGCCGGGCCGGGTCAAGGATGGCCGCGCCACCGCCGCAGGCGGCGCGCCCAAGCAGCGCTTGGGCGCGGCCTTGACGCGGCCCGGCCTTCGAAAACGCTCGTAGAGGAGCCCCCGAGGCTCCTCCCCAGCCCCTCCAGCTGCGGCGCGGCCAGGGAAGAACAGCAGTCCTCTGCCCATTCACCGATGCCGCAGCGACCACCATCAAGCATCCCGGCGACCAGCCGGGATGCCGCTTGGTCGGAGACCGCCGTCAGTAATAGTAATACCGCCCGCTCCGCCAGGTGCCGTAGTAGCGGGTGCGGTACCAGTAGGGGTAGGTGTAGCGGTCCTGCCAGGCCAGCCGCGCCGGGTCGCTGTCGCGCAGCTCCCGCGCCTCGGCGAGCAGCTGCCGGCTCTCGCGGTCGCCATTCCCGGCCGCGAGCTCCAGCCAGTTCACCGCTTCCTGATAATCCGGCCCCGTCTCTTCCAGCCCAGAGAGATAGAGCTTACCGAGCGCTGCCTGCGCATCCACGTTCCCGCGCTCCGCCGCGTTCCGCATCCAGCGGATCGCCTGGAAGGGCTGGCGACGGATCCCGTCACCCCGCATGTAGCGGAGCGCCAGGTCATGCGCCGCGCGCGGATCCGCCTCCGCCTCCGGGATCAGGAAAGGCAGCAGCCCGTTCGGATCATCATCCGGCACCGCCTGGGAGGGATCGTAGCTGGCATAGTCGGAGGGTGCGTCGAAGCAGCCCGACGCGTCACAGATCCGGATCGTCTCCGGCTGCGTGGTCACCGCCACGTTGCCCTGCTGGCTCGTCGTCTGGCAGCCCGCCAGCAGCGCCAGCAGACCGAGACCCAGGGATATATCCCGTGTCCCCGAAATCACCCTACCGGTCATGCCGTCCTCCCTCACGCCAATGATTGCTGCGTCGTATCCTCGACGCGAATACGTTAGAACCGTGACGCGATTCAGTCTCTTTGGAAAGGACGTGGGGATCAGGATGAGTAATTTCGGCAAGCTTATCGGCGGCGTGGCGCTCGCGGGGCTTCTGGCCGCCTGCCAGGGGGGGCAGGTGACCCAGGGCACGGGCGGGACCGCAATTTCGGGCTCCGCCGGCGGGTCGACCACCGTCGACGCGAACCCGGGCCTCGAGCGCTGCCCCGAGACGCTGGGCACGCTCGCGGTCGACGACGGGCGCGACAAGGCCTGGTACGGCTACTGGTATCGCACTACCGGCGTCACCTCCGTCGAGCCGATGATCCGGCTCGCGGCACAGCAGTCCAACTGCTTCGTGATCACCTCGCTCGGCAATGAGCGCCTCGAATCGAAGATCCAGGGCATCACGGACAAGCAGCGCAATTCGGGTGAGTTCCGCGCGGGCTCCAACCAGCAGCGCGGCCAGCGCGTGGCGGCGGATTACTTCCTCGAGCCCGCCATCATCATCAACAACGCGGATTCAGGCGCCCTCGGCGCAGGCGTCGGCGCGCTCCTCGGCGGCGCGGCGGGGGCCATCGCCGGCAGCCTGCGCACCTCGGACAGCGTGGTGACCCTGTCGCTCTTCGACATCCGCTCGGGCGTGCAGCTCTCGGCGGCGGAAGGCTCGGCCACGGCCACCAATTTCGGCGCGGCCCTCGGTGCCTTCGGCGGCGGTGCGGGCGGCGCGCTCGGCGGCTACAGCCGGACGCCGGAAGGCAAGGCGACCGTCGCGGCCTTCGTCGACGCCTTCAACAACCTCGTGCGCGCGACGCGTAACTACCAGGCGCAGAACGTCCGCGGCGGGCTCGGCACCGGCGGCACGCTCACCGTCAACTAAGCGCGGTGGGGTAGAACCCCACCCTACCGCTTGTGGCGGCGGCCAGTGCCCCGTGCCAACCGCGGCCAACCATCGATGCATCCCGCAGATATCGGTAGGGTGGGGTTCCACCCCACCCTACCCCACCCCACCGGGCGGCTGTCACGCAGGCTCCGCCTCGGCCTCCTGGCTCGCCCACATCTCGGCGTAACGCCCACCCTCCGCCAGCAGCGCGTCGTGCCGCCCCCGCTCGACGACCCGGCCCGCCTCGAGCACCACGATCTCATCGGCGTCCACCACAGTCGAAAGCCGATGCGCGATCATCATCACCGTACGCCCCTGCCCCAGGCGCTTCAGCTCCGCCTGGATCTCGCGCTCCGTGCCGGTGTCGAGCGCCGAAGTCGCCTCGTCGAGCAGCAGGATCGGCGGGTCCTTCAGGATGGTGCGGGCGATCGCCACTCGCTGCTTCTCGCCCCCCGAAAGCTTCAGGCCCCGCTCGCCCACCGGCGTGTCGTAGCCCTCGGGCAGCTCCATGATGAAGTCGTGGATCCGCGCGGCCTTCGCCGCCTCCACCACATCCGCCCGGCTCGCCCCCTCGGCGCCATAGGCGATGTTGTAGGCGATGCTGTCGTTGAACAGCACCGTGTCCTGCGGCACCACGCCGATGGCGGCGCGGAGCGAGCTTTGCGTCACCTTCCGCAGGTCCTGCCCGTCTATCTCCACCGTCCCGTCCGTCGGGTCGTAGAACCGGAAGAGAAGCCGGCCGATGGTGGACTTGCCAGCACCCGAGGGCCCCACGATGGCGAGCGTGCCGCCCCCCGGCACCTCGAAATCCACGCCCTTCAGCACCTGCCGGTCCGGCCCATAGCCGAAGGCGACGCACCGGAACGCCACCCTGCCCTTCGCCACGCTCAGCGGCCGCGCATCCGCCCCATCCACCAACCCGGGCGATGTGTCGAGCAATACATACATCTCGCTCATATCGATCAGGCTCTGCCGGATCTCGCGGTAGACCGTGCCGAGGAAGTTCAGCGGCACGGTGATCTGGATGAGAAAGGCGTTCACCGCCACGAAGTCGCCAACGCTCAGCGTGCCCGCCTGCACTTCCGACGCGGCCAGCGCCATGACCGAGAAGAGCCCCGCGCCGATGATCACCGCCTGCCCGGTGTTCAGCAGGCCGAGCGAGATCGCGGTCTTCTCCGCCATCACCTGATAGCCCGCCATCGCCTTGTCGTAGCGCGCGCTCTCCCGGCTCTCGGCGTTGAAGTACTTCACCGTCTCGTAGTTCAGCAGGCTGTCCACCGCCTTCTGATGCGCGTCCTGATCTTCGGCATTCATCTTGATGCGGATCTTCAGGCGCCACTCCGTGACCTTCAGCGTGAAAGCCACATAGGCGCCCACTGTCATCATCAGCGCCGCGAAGTACCAGAAGCCGAACATCGTCCAGAAAATCACGGCCACGATGATGAGCTCGACCGTGAGCGGCACGATGCTGAAGACAAGGTATCGCAGCAGGAAGTCGATCGCCTTGATGCCGCGTTCCGTCACCCGGCTGAGCTCGCCCGTGCGCCGGCTGAGATGGTAGGAGAGCGAGAGCGCGTGGATGTGCTGGAACGTCCGCAGCGCGAGGCTGCGCAGCGCATGCTGGCCGACGCGTGCAAACACCATGTCGCGGAGCTGCTGAAGCGCCGAGGAAAGCACCCGCACGGTCACATAGGCCGCCACCAGCGCCGCCGGCGCCCAAGCCAGCGCCGCCGTGCCCTCGGGCCCGATCCCGTCCACCGCCCACCCGAAGAAAAACGGCGTGGTCAGCGTCGAGACCTTGGCGAGCACCAGAAAGGTGAGCGAGGCGATCACCCGAAGCCGCAGGTCGGGCCGCGAGGCCGGCCAGATATCCGGCACCGCCCGCATCAGGATCGAAATCTCCGGCGTGCCGGCCGTGGTGGTCCTGCGCTTACGGCGGGCCATGCGGTGCCTCTTGATCAGCGATGCAGGATGCTTTCTCGCAGGCGCGCCGGGCACTGCCAAGGGCCGAGCGCGCGCTGCAAAGCCGGTTGCCACCCTCAGGGAGAGGCCGGCTCGTCCACGAGTTCGGGGATGACGAATTCCTGCTCGGGGTAGATCAGGTCCGGGTCGCGGATCAGGCCGTCATTCGCACCGAAGATCACGCTGTAGCGCCGGCCCTCGCCATAGATGTTTTCCGCCAGCCGCCAGAGGCTGTCGCCCCGCTCCACGGTGATGGTCCGCTCGCGCAGCGCCAGCGTCGCCCCGGCCTCGCTATAGGAGAAGCGCGTCTCGAGCCGGTAGACGACCTCACCGTCCTCACTCACCTGCTCGAAGCGCAGGAGGCGGGCGCGGCGCATCATCGCGGCCGGGATCGAGGCGGTCCACGCCCCCTGGTCACTCGACCGAATCTCCGTGGCCGGCGCGTTGTTCACGAAAACGCGGATGCGGGCTGCAGCGGGCGCGCGGCCGATGGCCATGCCGTCCTGCCCCTCCACATAGCTCAGCGTGTCGAGTACCAGCCGCGGCACGGTCGTCGCCCCCGGCGCGATCAGCGCCACGCGCTCGGCCCCAGCGCGCACCGCCGTCGGCGCTGCCGCATCGCCCGCTTCCTCGTCGATCCGCGGCAGCAGGACCACGGGCGCACTCAGCCCGCTCAACGCGCTGTCGGGCACCGGTGCCTGCTCGGGCGCCTCGCCCACCGGCTCGTCGTCGGTGGGCGCGACGGGCTGGGCCGCATCCTCCGACATCGTCGCCGCGAGCGCTGCGGCCTCTGCGCTGGTGATCTCGATCGCCGCCCCCGCGACGCTCGCCTCCGCCCCACCCTCCAGCCGGAGCTGCAGGGTCCTCGGCGCGTCCGTGGTGCCGATATCCGCCACGATCGCGAAGCTGCCGCTCTCGTCCACCGCCGCCGACATGGCCGCCTCGCCATCGATCAGGAGCTCAACGCGCGAGCGCGGCGCCGCCTGCCCGGCAATGACCGCCATGCCATCGGGGGCCACGCGCACCACGTCAAAGCGCGGCGAGGCGGTGGCCTCATCGCCTGCCAGTCCATCGCCACCCGCTACCGCGCCCTCCGCATCCGCCACACCGCCCGCCGCCTCCTCCAGCGCCGTGCCGGGGTCCAGCGCGGCAAGCGCGCCGCCGTCGGCCGGCACCGCAGGCGCCACGCCGCCATCCGGCGCCGGGGTCCCGTCGCGCGCAGCGGGTGCAGTGGACTGGGTAGCGCCAGCCGCTCCCTCTTCCGCGCTGATCGCAGCAGATAGAGGCGCAATCTCATCGGCCCCACCCGCCGCCGCAGAAGGCTCTCCCCGGGCGGTATCGTCCGGTGCGCCACCCGCGAGCACCGCCGCCTCGGGCGCCTCGCGCGGCGCCGCCAGCGCGAGCGTCTCGTCCTTCTCCGGCAACGTCTCCCCGGTGCCGCCTGCGGCCGAAGGCGAAGGCTCGGTCGCCACCGCCGTCGCCGCCCGTTCCTCTTCGGGCGCCGCACCCGCCGCCGCCTCCTCAGGCGCAGGTGCCGGATGCCATACCAAATCAGTCACCACCTCGAGCCGCCCCGTCGCGTGCATGGCGGCGAGCAAGCCGCCCCCGCAGAGCACCGCGATGATTGCCGCTCTTTTCAGCACCTTCTCCACCGTCCTTGCCGCTGTCCCTCAAGGGATTTATTGCACGAAGAAACGTTGGAGAACAGCGTCGCCCGAAAGGCCGCCCCTCACGCGGCTCCCGGTGCAGACCTGCCGCAGCCGCCCGCAGCCCTGCGGGGACCGGAGGACCCATGGCCGAACGCCCGATGATCTGCCTCTACTGCGGCTCCCGCCCCGGCCACGACGCGGCCTTCGCGGAGGCCGCCGTCGCCATCGGCCAGGCCATCGCCGCGCGGGGCTGGGGGCTCGTCTACGGCGCGGGCGATCACGGCCTCATGGGCCTCGCCGCCCAGGCCGCGATGGAGGGTGGCGCGCCTGTCCTCGGCTTCATCCCCCGCCGCCTGGTCGATCTCGAGGTCGCCAAGCGCGACATCACCGCGATGGTCATCACCGAGACGATGCATGAGCGCAAGAAACTGATGCTCGAGAACGCGGATGCCGTCCTCGCCCTGCCCGGCGGCGCCGGCACGCTCGACGAGCTCGTCGAAGCGCTCACCTGGCGCCAACTCGGCATCACCAGAAAACCCGTCGTGCTGCTCGACACCAAGGGCTACTGGCAGCCCTTCGCCGGCCTCATCGGCCATTTCGTTACCCACGGCTTCGCGGGCCCCGGCCTCGTCGACGATCTCTGCCTCGAGCCCACCCCCGAGGCCGCGCTCAACAGCCTCGCCCAAAGCCTTGCCCAAGGCATCGTCGGCTGAGTGCCGAGGGCCGGGCCGGGTCAAGGATCGCGGTACGCGACCGGCGCAGCCGGCCCGTCCTTGACGCGGGCCGGCCCTTGGCGAACGCTCGGCCAGGCGCCCCTGCGGCGCCTCCCCAGCCACCCGCCAACTACCGCTGCCACACCGGACCCCAGGGGCCGTCCCAACCGCCGATGCAGCAGCGACCACAAGAAAGTATCGCGGCGACCAGCCGCGATTCCGCTTGCCACACGCGCCCGGCGCCCCGCCGGGCCCTTCCGTTTCCCGTCGCCGAAAGGCTCAGCCGCCGGCGGCCTCGAGCCGGGCGGTCACGTTCTCCCAGTTCACCAGCTTGTCGAGGAAGTTGGCGAGGTAGGCCGGGCGCTTGTTGCGGAAGTCGATATAGTAGCTGTGCTCCCACACATCGCAGCCCAGAAGGGCGGTCTGCCCGAAGCAGAGCGGGTTCACGCCGTTTTCCGTCTTCGTGACCTTCAGCGTGCCGTCCGCATCCTTCACCAGCCAGCACCAGCCCGAGCCGAACTGCCCCGCGCCCGCCGCCGCGAAGGCCTCCTTGAAAGCGTCGACCGAGCCGAACGCATCGTTCAGTCGCGCTTCGAGGTTGCCCGGCATACCCTCCTGCGGGCCCATCATCTCCCAGAACTGCATGTGGTTCCAATGCTGGGAGGCGTTGTTGAAGATGCCGGACTGCGCCACCGCGCCCGCCTGGTAGGTGCCGACGGTGATCTCTTCGACCGACTTGCCCTCCCACTCGGTGCCCGCGATCAGCTTGTTGCCGTTGTCCACATAGGCCTTGTGGTGGATGTCGTGGTGGTACTCGAAGGTCTCGGCGCTCATGCCGTGGCCGGCCAGCGCGTCATGGGCATAGGGAAGATCGGGCAGGGTGAAGGCCATGAGGTGTCTCCTCCGGGTCGGAAATGTCGTCGCGCCGGGCGCGCTGGCGCGCCGTCGGCCGGGCAGCGGGCGCTGCCGCGGCTGATGTAGCCCACGCCCGGCGAGAGAAAAACCTTTCGATCTTGGTGGAGACGCTTCCGTTGCAGAAGCGGACGAAGCGGGCGAGGCGGGTCTGGCCGGCCGTCAGACCGGCAGCAACAAGGCTGCTACCCGCCGATCCTCGGAGAGAAGCACATTGTAGGTCCGGCAGGCAGCGGGTGTTGCCATATGCTCCACCCCGTGCCCCGCCTGCTCGAGGGCGAGCCGCCAGTCCCGCGGCACGGGGCCGATCTCCGGCCCCTGCCCGAGGATGACGATATCCACCGCCCCCGCCTCGATGCCCGCGAGCTGCGCGATGCCATCTGCCGGGTCGGCGAGCGGGGTGACCCCCTCCGGGCTCACCAGCATCGCGCCCTCGCGCCAGACGCCGCCGATACGAAAGCCGCCCGGCCCGTAGCCGTCGATCGCGGGCTGCCCGCCGAGCGGCATCTCGGTCATCTTCATAGGGCAGCCTCCGGACAGAGCGCGCGGTGGGGTGGAACCCCACCCTACCGAAATCGACGGGCGTCGATCAGACCTGCGCGCCGTCGAAGCGCACGCCGGCCTTCTGGATCTCTCCTGGGTCGGACCAGTCCCGCTTCACGTTCATCGCCAGCAGCAGCGCGCCGGCGATGAAGATCGAGGAGTAGGTCCCGATCAGCACGCCCCAGATCATCGCGAAGGTGAAGCCCTGGATCACTTCCGGCCCGAAGAAGAAGAGGCCGAGCAGCGCCACCAGCGTGGTCAGCGAGGTCATCAAGGTCCGCGAGAGCGTCTCGTTCACCGAGAGATCCAGCAGATCCGCCAGCTCCATCTTCTTGTATTTTCGCAGGTTCTCACGCACGCGGTCATAGACCACCACGGTATCGTTCAGCGAGTAGCCCACGATCGTCAGCAAGGCCGCGATGATCGCGAGGTTGAACTCGATCCCGAGCAAGGCGAACACCCCGATGGTGAGCCCCACGTCGTGGATGAGCGCCACCACGGCGCCCACGCCGAACTGCCACTCGAAGCGCAGCCAGATGTAGATCAGCACCGCCGAAACCGCGAGAACGATGGCGAGCACACCCGCCTGCAGAAGCTCGCCAGAGACCTTCGGGCCCACCACCTCCACGCGCCGGATCTCCGTGCCGGGGATCGCCTCCTGCAGCGCGTCGCCCACCTGTTCGGCCACGTCCATACGCTCGTCGCCCGTGAGCCGCTGCTCCTCGACGCGCACCAGCACGTCGCGCTCGGAGCCGAAGCTCTGCACCTGCACGTCGCCGAGGCCGAGGGACGTGACGGTACTGCGCACCTCGCTCAGATCCGCCGCCTGCGCCGTGCGCGCCTCGATCATCGTGCCGCCGCGGAAGTCGATCCCGAAGTTCAGGCCCAGGATGGCGGTGAGCGCGATGGCGCCGACAACCGATGCGGCGCTGACGCCTGCGAAGATGCGGCGAAGGCTCATGAACGGGAAGTGGAACTCCTTGCCCACCAGCGCCACGCGTTCGACCTGCAGGGTCTTCGGCCTTGCCCGGCCGAGCCAGGTCACGATCATCAGCCGCGTCAGGAACACCGCGGTGAAGACCGAGGTGAGGATCCCGATGCCCAGCGTCACCGCGAAGCCCTTCACCGGGCCCGAGCCCACGGCGAAGAGGATAACGGCGGCGATGAAGGTGGTGATATTCGCGTCGAGGATGGCCGAGAACGCCTCGCGGTACCCCTTGTCCACGGCCTGGGCAGGGTTCTTCGCCCGTTTCAGCTCCTCCCGGATCCGCTCGAACACCAGCACGTTCGCATCCACCGCCATACCGATGGTGAGCACGATGCCCGCGATACCCGGCAGCGTGAGCGTGGCGCCGATGGCCGAGAGAAGCCCGAAAATCAGCCCCACATTGATCAGCAGCGCGCAGATCGCGAACACACCGAAGAGCCGGTAGACCGTGCCCATGAAGACCAGCACCAGCGCGAAGGCGAGGAGCGAGGCAAGTTCACCCGCGGCAATCGAGTCTGCACCCAGATCCGGCCCGACGGTCCGCTGCTCGAGCACCGAGATCGACGCCGGCAGAGCGCCCGAACGCAGAAGGATCGCCAGCTCGGTGGCGCTCTCGACCGTGAAATTGCCCTCGATGAAGCCCGAGCCGCCGAGGATGGGCGAGCGGATGCGCGGGGCCGAGATGATCTCGCTATCGAGCACGATGGCGAAGAGCTGGCCTGTATTCGCCGCGGTATGGGTGCCGAAGATGCGCGCGCCTGCGCTGTCGAAGGAGAAATTGACCACCGGCAGCCCGCTGTCCGGGTCGAACCCAAGGCTCGAGTCGGTCAGGTTCTCGCCGGTGAGGATGGCCCGGCGCTCCAGCAGGAGCGGCTCGCCCGTGTCGATGTCCTGCAGCACGAACTGGCCGGGGCCGGGGTTCGTCGCGTCCGAGCCGATGCCCGCGACGTGGTGGAACGACAGGCGTGCGGTACGCCCGATCAGGTTGAGCACTTCCTCGGCGGAGCCGACGCCCGGCACCTGCACGAGGATCCGATCCTCGCCCTGGCGCTGGATGGTGGGCTCGCGCGTGCCCGCTTCGTCGATACGCCGCCGGATGATCTCGAGGGACTGGGCGATCGTGCGGTCCGTGATCTGCTGCTCGTTCGCCTCGGTGAGGACGAGGCTGAGGGTCTGCCCCTCGCGCAGCAGGTCGTAGTTGTTGACGCCGAAGCCGCCGCCCATGCCGAAGCCGCCGCCGATCCCGCCGCCCACGGGCAGGATCAGGCGTTCGAGCGCGTTGCTTGCGGCCTCCACATCCTCCGCATTGGTGATGGTCACCGATACCGCGCGTTCGGTCGCCGCCAGGCGCGAGAAGCGGCGCACGCCCGCATCGATCAGCGTCTGCCGAACCTCGCCGCGGAGGTTCGCCATGCGCTCGGCATAGACCTCCTCGATCTCCACCTCGACGAGCAGATGCGCGCCGCCGCGAAGGTCGAGACCCAGATTGATCGCCTGATTGGGCAGCCAGCCAGGGAGCGAATTCCGCGTCTCCGGCCCAAGCAGGTTGGGCGCCGCGAAGGCGAGGCCAAGAACGCAAGCGCCGACAATGAGGATGCGGTTCAGAAGAGGGATTTGGAGCAAGTGCCTGCCCTATCGCTTTTTACCGGCGCGGGGCCCTTGCCCGGCGCCCCTGCCCGGCCGCGTGGCCGGCTCAGCTATCCTTCGCAGGTTCCGTCTTGCTGACGACCTGCAGGACCGTGGACTTCACGACGCGGATCTTGACGCCCTCGGCGATCTCGACCTCGGCCTCTTCGTCGTCCTTCACCCGCGTGATCTTGCCATAGATGCCGCCCGAGGTGATCACCTGATCGCCACGGCGCAGGTTGCTCACCATGTTCGCATGCTCCTTCGCCTTCTTCTGCTGCGGCCGGATCAGCAGGAAGTAGAAGATGACGAAGATGAGCACGAGCGGCAGCAGCTGAACGAGGAACGTGTCGGCACCCGGCGCCGCACCGGCAGCCTGGGCATAAGCGGGGGTCACGAACATGAGCGGCCTTTCGCTGTCAGAGGTCGAACGCCATCGGTCGTCCGACCGGTAGGGGTCGCGAGGCTGATATACGGGGGGCCGGGGGCGATGCAAGAGAAGCAGCGCAGCGGTGCCTTCTGGCAAGGGTCCATCCCGGAGCGCGTGGAAGTGGATTGACACGCTGCTTGAGCGTGACAAACTGTCTCGCGACGAATGGCCGATGCTGCGGCAACGCGCGGAGGACGGAGGACAGGATGCTCGACATGGTGTACTATGCCGTCGCCGCTGCCGGCCTTGCCCTCTATGGCGCGCTGATGGCCCTCGCTCTCTCATGATGCTCTGACCAGGGTGCTCTGACCGGGTTTTCGGGCCACGGCCCTCCCCCGCTGCATCCATCGACCGCCCGCGCCTCTGGCCGTGCGGCACCCCTTGCGCCATAACCCGCGCGACCCGTCACCGACCCGCAATCACCTCAACCCGGAGCACGACCGTGCACGACATCCGCTATATCCGCGAGAACCCCGAGGCCTTCGACAAGGCGCTGATGCGCCGTGGTGGTGAGGGCGCGTCGGCCGAGATCCTGGAGATCGACGCCACGCGCCGCCGTGCCATTGCCGCCGCCGAAGCGGCGCTGGCGGAGCGGAACGCGGCGTCGAAGTCGGTCGGCAACGCGAAGGCGAGCGGCGACGAGGCGGAGTTCGAACGCCTGCGCGCGCTCGTAGCGGCAAAGAAGGACGAGATCGCAGCCCTCGAGGAGGAGGCAAAGGGCGCCGATGCGCGCCTCAACGCGCTGCTGCTCGGCCTGCCCAACCTCCCCGCCGAGGATGTGCCGGACGGCGCGGATGAGGCGGACAATGTGGAAATCCGCCGTTGGGGCGAGCCCAAGGCGATCGAGGGCGCGAAGGAGCACTTCGAGATCCCCGCGGTGGCCGCGATGCTCGATTTCGAACGCGCCGCCGCCCTCTCGGGCAGCCGCTTCGTGGTGCTGAAGGGCGCCATCGCCCGCCTCCACCGTGCCCTCGCCCAGTTCATGATCGACCTGCATGTGAACGAGCACGGGCTCGAGGAGGTCTGGACCCCGGTGCTGGTGCGCGAGGATGCGCTCGTCGGCACCGGCCAGCTCCCGAAATTCGCGGAGGACCTCTACCGGACGGCGGACGACTACTGGCTCGTCCCCACCGCCGAGGTCACGCTCACGAACCTCGCCCGCGAGATGATCCAGGAGCCGGGCGCCCTGCCCCTGCGCTTCACCGCGCACACCCAGTGCTTCCGTTCGGAGGCGGGCAGCGCGGGGCGGGACGTGCGGGGCATGCTCCGCCAGCATCAGTTCGAGAAGGTGGAGATGGTGAGCGTGGTGGCGCCCGAAGAAGGACGCAACGAGCTCGAGCGCATGACACGCTGCGCCGAGACCGTGCTGGAGCGCCTCGGCCTCGCCTATCGCACCATGGTCCTCTGCACGGGCGACATGGGTTTCGGCGCCCAGCGCACGCATGACATCGAGGTCTGGCTGCCCGGTCAGAACACCTATCGCGAGATCTCGTCCTGCAGCGTCTGCGGCCAGTTCCAGGCCCGCCGCATGAACGCCCGCTTCCGCCGGGATGCGGAGGGGCGGCCCGAATTCGTCGCCACGCTTAACGGCTCGGGCCTCGCGGTCGGCCGCTGCCTCATCGCGGTGCTCGAGAACGGCCAGCAGGCGGACGGGTCCGTTGCCCTGCCCGAAGCGCTCGCCCCCTATCTCAACGGCGCAAAGAGCATCGCGGCGGACGGGAAGCTCGCCTGATCGCGCGGCGGGGCGTATCAGGGCGCCATGGCTGAGGACGGAAAGAGCGGGCGGCGCGGGTACCATCACGGCAACCTGCGCGAGGCCCTGATCGCGGCAACACGTACGCTCATCGCGGAGAAGGGCGTGGCCGGCGTGACGATCGCCGATGCCGCGCGGGCGGCCGGCGTGTCGCCCGCCGCCCCCTACCGCCATTTCCAGAACCGCGAGGAGCTGATCGTCGAGACCGCGGAAGCGGGGTTCGACCGGTTCGCAGAGCGGCTGGCTGCCGCGTGGGACGATGGCCAGCCGAGCCCGCTCGCCGCCTTCGAAGCCCTCGGTCGCGCCTATCTCGCCTTCGCGGCGGACGAGCCCGAGTTCTTCGCCGCCATGTTCCACCCCAGCCTTGCCGGCGAAGGCGGGCCCCGCGGCGCGGCGAGCCACCGCGCCTTCGAGGTGCTGCGCCGGGCCTGCGCCAGCATGGCCGCCAGCATGCCCGCCGGAAAGCGGCCGCCGGAACTGATGATGGCCCTTCACATCTGGGCCCTCAGCCACGGTGTCGCGAGCCTCTTCGCGGGCCCCGGCGGCGGTCAGCGCAGCCCCATCGGCGCCGAGGACCTTCTCGAAAGCGGCGTCGGTATCTATTTCCGGGGCCTCGGCATCCTCCGCGAATGATTTTTGCAGGCTCGGGCCTTCTGCCGCTTGACGCGGCCGCCCTGCCCACCCACTTGTGTAAATGTGAATAACATTCACATCGTGATGGAGGACAGGATGAAGGACAGATGGGCCTGGCTGAGACGGATCGAGGAGACGCTCGACCGGTACGGCATGCCCGCATGGATCGCGACGATGGTGCTGGGCTTTGTGCTCTTCTGGCCCATCGGCCTCGCAATCCTCGGCTACATGATCTGGAGTGAGAGAATGACCTGCTGGAAGAAGCGGCGCCGCATGCGCCGGAGCGCTGATGCCCTGGCCCGCCCGAGCGGCAACAAGGCCTTCGACGAATACCGCGAGGCGACCATCAAGCGGCTCGAGGAAGAGCAGGAGGCCTTCACCGCCTTTCTCGAACAGCTCCGCATGGCCAAGGACCGCGCCGAGTTCGACCGCTTCCGCGCCGAGCGCGACCGCGGCCAGGACAACGGGCCCGCCGACACGCCAGTCCCGGCGCCGCAGCTCGCCTGACCGGCGCTTACGGTAGAAAGCACCACCCGGCGCGCCATACCCGCGCGCCGGACCTTTGCCTGCGATCTGCCATGGACTTGGCCTCTCCCCCGCGCTTAGAAGCCGGGAGGGGACGAGCGGCGCGAGGCAGGCATGCGCATACTCATCGTGAACGACGACGGTATAAACGCGCCGGGCCTCGCCGTGGCCGAGGATCTGGCGACGGCGCTGGCGGGTCCTGGTGGCGAGATCTGGGTCGTGGCGCCGGAGAACGAGCGCTCGGGCGCGAGCCACGCCATCTCCTACGCCTCGCCCATGCGCGTGGGCCAGATCGGCGAGCGGCGCTACGCGATCGACGGCTACCCGGCGGACTGCGCGCTGGTCGGCCTCTGCCACGTGATGGCGGATACCCCGCCGGACCTCGTGATCTCGGGCGTGAACCGCGGCTTCAACCTGGCCGAGGACACGGTCTATTCCGGCACCGTGGGCGCTGCGATGGAGGCCGCGCTGCAGGGCGTCAAGGCCGTCGCCCTCAGTCAGGCCTACACGCGCGGGCCCGAGGCGCCTGGCGATCTCTGGTCGTCCTCCCGCGGCCACGGCCTCGCGGCGCTCCAGGCGGTGCTCCGCATGCCCTGGCGCAAGGGCGTCTTCTACAACGTCAATTTCCCGCCCATCGAGAGCAGCGCCGTCACCGGCATGCGCGTCTGCGCCCATGGCATGCGCGCCTCCGCCACTTTCAAGGTTCACCCGCATGTGGCGCCCAACGGCCGGGAATACCACTTCTTGGCCCACGCCACGCGCAACGAGAGCGCGCCGGCCGGCACCGATGCGGCGCTGGTGACGGAAGGCCTCGTAACCATCAGCCCCCTCTTCCCCCAGATCACGGCGGAGGATCTGCTGGAAGGCGCCGCCGCCGCCCTCGCCGGGGGCTCCAACCGCAGCGCCGCGGGCGGCGCCTGAGGTCCCGTCCCATGGAGCCCGGCAGCCGCGCGGAAAACCTGATGCGCATGATGCTGAGCCTGCGCCAGTCGGGCGTGCGGGATGCGCGGGTGCTGACAGCGATGGAGACCGTGCCGCGCGAGCTCTTCGTCGGTGAGGCCTTCGCCGAGCGCGCCTTCGACGACACGGCCCTGCCCATCGATTGCGGCCAGACCATATCCCAGCCCTCCGTTGTCGCGCTCATGACGGAAGCGCTGGGCGTGACGGACCGCTGCAAGGTGCTCGAGATCGGCGCGGGCTCGGGCTATCAATCCGCCGTGCTCGCCCGCCTCGCCCGCCGCGTCTACGCCATCGAGCGGCACCGCCCGCTCGTGATCGCCGCCCGCGCCCGCCTCGAGACGCTCGAAATCGGCAATGTGACCTTCCGGATCGGGGACGGCACGCGGGGCTGGCGCGAGCAGGCGCCTTTCGACCGGATCCTCTGCGCCGCCGCCGCCGACGACGCCCCTGCCCTCCTGTTGGAACAGTTGCGCCCTGGTGGCATAATGGTGCTTCCCGTTGGCCAGTCCGACGAGGTGCAGCAGCTCATCCGCATCGAGAAGTCCGAGGTGGGCGGGCTCGACTACCGCGAGCTTTCGGAGGTCCTCTTCCTGCCCCTCGTCGAGGGCATGCCGGAGGCGGGCTGAAGCGGCGGCGGGAACCGGAAAGGGGTCGCCCGCGCGTAAGATGCGGGACGCCCGAGGCAGACAGGTGGCAGAACGGACCGGCCGAAGGCGGCGCGGCCCAGGACCCGAGCAGGAGAGATCGAGATGCGCCAGCCCCTCACCCCGCCGCGCGCGATTGCCAGAGCGATGGGCGCCGCCATGCTCCTCGTCCTCGCCGCCTGCGCCGGCAATCAGGACCCGAGCCGCGCCCCGGTCGAGTTTCGCGGCTCCAACCCGGCAGGCGGCGGCGCTGTGCGCGCGACACCGGGCATCGTCGCCTATGACAGCTACGAGGCGGCGGTGGCCCGCGAGGGCGAAACCGTGGCCGAGATCGGCGGCCGCGTGGGCATCTCCGGCGCGGAGCTCGGCGCCTATAACGGCCTCCAGCCCGGCACCGTGCTGCGCGCGGGCGATGAACTGGTCCTGCCCCCGCGGCCCGGTGGCTATGGCGGCGTAAGCGTCGCTGCCGCCACGCCGACGGCCCCGGCCGCGGCGTCACCGGCCACCGCGCCGTTCGGCACGCCCTCCGCCACAGGCCCTGCAGTGGGCACCCCCGTTCCCGTCACCGGCGGGAGCGTCGAGACCGGCAGCCTCGACCCGGCCATCGGCAGCGTAGCGGATGGCACGGACGGCACCGCGATCGCCGCAACCACCCCCGCGACCGAAGGCCAACAAGGCACGCGCGGCGACTGGACCGATGCCTCGGAAGGCAACGCCGCCTGGTCGCCGGACCTCGCCGCCGCGGCGATCGACCGGGCCGAAACACCCGCGCCCTCCGCCAACGGCACTGCCAACAGCGCCGCCGCAGAGGGTCAGGCGGCCCTCTCCGACGCCGCCGCCGCTGCAGCAGGCGCGCCGGAGACCGGCCCCACCCCCGGCAACAGCATCGCGACCCCACCCTCGGCCGACACGCCGCTGCCGCCTGATCCCGAACCCGCGCCCCGCCCCGCCTCGCCGGAGCTTTCCCAGTACCAGTCGGACGCCCCGGAGCTTACGCCGGACACGCGCACGGCAGCGGTGGAGGAAGACGCAGCGGCGGCGGATCGTGAAGCGGCGGCAGCGCTCGACGGCACCAGCGCCTCTGCCGCCCCCGATCTCGGCCTCAGCTTCCTCCGCCCGGTCGATGGCGCCATCGCCGTGCCCTACAACCTCTCGAACACGGGCGTGCGGAACGAGGGCGTGGATTTCGACGCACCGCCGGGCAGCGTGGTCCGCGCCGCGGCCGCGGGCGAGGTCGCGCTGGTCTCGCAGTCTCTCGGCGGGCTCGGCACCATCGTGCTCATCCGCCATCGCGGCGATGTGCTGACGGTCTATGGCCGGGTGACGAACGTGCAGGTGGGCAAGGGCAGCCGCGTGGCCGCAGGCCAGCCCATCGGCGTGGTTGCCGAAGGCGACGGCGCCAGCCCGCCCCGCATGCATTTCGAGATCCGCCGCGGGGCCGAAAGCGTCGACCCCGAGCGTTACCTCTGAGGCCTTCGCGCCCGCGCCCACCCACGTCAGCTTTAACACAGAACACTGAACATTCAGCGAACATCGCGCGCCGCTGACGGCAATTGAGTTCACCTTCCCATGCCCCACCAGGCGCTCGATCGGGGGCGCGGCTGGCGGGCGGGCCGCTGAGGACCGACAGGTCCGAAGCCGGGGCGACAAGACAGCCCGCCCCACGACCGAGGGCGCTAGTCCAGCCGGCCTGCCAGGTCCTGTACGAACTGCCAGGCGACACGGCCGGACATCGCCCCGCGTGTCTGTCGCCACTCGATCGCCTCCGCCCGCAACGCCTCCTCCCCGATCTGGAGGCCGAGCGCGTCACAATACCCCCGGATCATGGCGAGGAACTCGTCCTGCCCGCAGGGGTGGAAGCCGAGCCAGAGGCCGAAGCGGTCCGAGAGCGACACCTTCTCCTCCGTCGCCTCGCTCGGATTGATTGCGGTCTGCCGCTCGTTCTCGATCATATCCCGCGGCATCAGGTGCCGCCGGTTCGAGGTCGCATAGAAGAGCACATTCTCCGGCCGCCCCGCCACGCCGCCATCCAGCACAGCCTTCAGGCTCTTGTAGTGGCTGTCGTCGTGGTCGAAGGAGAGGTCGTCACAGAACAGGATGAAGCGCCAGCGCTGCCCCGCCAGCAGCTCCAGCAGCCGGCCGATGGTGGGAATGTCCTCGCGGTGGATCTCCACCAGCCTGAGAGTCCCCGTCTCCCCGTTTGCCACAGCATGCGCGGCCTTCACGAGGCTCGATTTGCCCATGCCCCGCGCGCCCCACAGCAAGGCGTTGTTCGCGGCGCGCCCGGCGGCGAAGCGGCGGGTGTTGTCGAGCAGCGTGTCCCGCGCCCGGTCGATCCCCACCAGCAGATCCATCTCGACGCGCGCCACCCTCGGCACGGGCACCAGCCGGTCCGGCGCCGCCTGCCAGACCCAGGCCTCCGCTGCGTCGAAATCCGGCGCTACGGCCGGGGGCGGCGCGATGCGTTCGAGCGCGTCGGCGATGCGCTCGAGCGCCATAACCTCGCGCAGTTCAGGGCTTGGCTGACGGTCGGCCTCGGGCATCACGGGCCCGCCGGGGTCTCGCCACGGGTCTCTTCCGGGTCGTCGTCGAAAAGGTCCTCGTCCTCCTCCTCACCCCGCTCGCGCGCGCGCTTCTTCTCCGCGAGCCGCACGAGATGGATCGAGATCTCGTAGAGGAGGTACACCGCACCGCCGAGGCCGATCTGGCTGATGATATCCGGCGGGGTCAGGATCGCCGCCACCGCCGCGATGCCCACCACGGCGTATTTGCGCCCGTTCGAGAGCCCGTCCGCCGTCACCAGCCCGGCACGCCCCATGAGCGTCAGCAGCACGGGTAGCTGGAAGCAGATGCCGAAGGCAAGGATGAAGGTCATGGAGAGCGAGAGATACTCGTTCACCTTGCCGAGAAACTCGATCTGCACCGCGTTGTCCGTCCCATCCGCGCCGCCGCCCTGGATCTGGAAGTCCAGGAAGAAGTCGATCGCGAGCGGCATGATCAGGAAGTAGACGAAACTCGCGCCCAGAATGAAGAGCGCCGGCGTCGCCACCAGGAACGGCAGGAAGGCCTGCTGTTCGGAGCGGTAAAGCCCCGGCGCCACGAACTTCCACAGCTGGTTCGCGATGAACGGAAAGGCGAGGCAGAAGCCGCCAAACATCGCGAGCTTGAGATAGGTGAAGAACGCTTCGTGCAACGCGGTGAAGATCAGCTGCGGGGACTGGCCGCGCGCCTCGAGCTGGCTCACCAGCGGCAGTGTCAGGATGGTGTAGATATCCTCGGCGAAGATCCAGCAGACCACGAAGCCGATGCCGAGCCCGATAAGCGCCTTCACCAGGCGCTCGCGCAGCTCGATCAGATGCTCGATCAGCGGCGCCGAGCTATCCTCGATATGCGCCTCGTCGTCGTCTCGCGCCATCTCAGCCCTTATCCTCGGCAGCGGCCGCGGCTTTCGGCGGGGTCTCGGCCGCAGCGGGCGCCGCGGCGGATGCGTCCGCCGGCTTCACATCCGGAGCGGCCTGCGGCTCGGGCGTCGGCGGGGTGGAGGCGGCGGGCGCAGGCGTCTCGGCCTTTGCCCCAGTGCTCTCAGCCGGCTTGGTGCCGCCCGACATCAGGCTGTTTTGCGCCTTTTTCGCCTGCTCGCTGAAATCCACACGGGCCATCTTGTCGAAGTCCCGCTTGGCATCCCGCAGCTGGTTGAAGGCACCGCCATCCACGTCCCGCGCCGCATCCTCCATCGACCGCTGGAACTCGCGCGCGACCGAGCGGGCCTTGCCCACATACTGGCCCACGGTGCGGAAGAGGCCCGGCAGCTCCTTCGGCCCCACCACGAGGAGCGCGAGGATGCCGATCACCATCAGTTCGGACCAGCCGATATCAAGCATCGCGTTCTCCGCCTCGAAGGCTGCCCGGAAGCCTCACGCTCCCGGACCGTTTGCGCTCAGGCGCTGTCCTTCTTGGCGGCCGGCTCCGGCGTCACGTCCACGGCCTGGTCGCCGCCTTCGCTCACCTGCTTGGTATCGTCCGGATCCTCGGCCATGCCCTTTTTGAAGCTCTTGATGCCCTTCGCCATGTCGCCCATCAGCTCGGAGATCTTACCCCGGCCGAACAGCAGCACGAGCAGAAGCACCACGATCAGGATTTGCCAGATGCTGAGGCCCATTGCCTACATTCTCCCCGCAAGGTCGCGCCTTCACGGCGCCAATTCATAGCCGGCCGCAACCGGCACATTCATAGGTGACATATTGGGTTCCGCGTCGAGGGGGAAGAGGCGCGGGGCCAAAATACGAACAGGCGCTATTCCGCGGCAAAAGGGCTCGCCACGCGGGACTGGCGCGCACAGGGGAAGATGAAGCACCGGTCGCGCCTGAGGCTGAGCCACACCGGCATCCCCGGCTCGGGCAGCCAGGCATGGGGCACGGTGGCGCGCAGGGGCTGCCCGTCATGTTCCATGCGCACCTCGATAAGGCTTTGCGCCCCTACAAAACGCGAGCGTATCACGCGTCCGCGCGCCGGGGCGCCGTCCTCGGAGCTGAGCTGCGGGGTCTGGCCCCGGTCCGCCGCGATCTTGAGGTGCTGGGGGCGGAAGATGATCTCTACATCCGCACCATCGACGAGGCCCGGGGTGAGGAACAGCCCGAAGGGTGTGTCGGTCTGCCGCGCCCGCACGATCCCGTGAACCACGTTGATGTCGGAGAAGAACGCCGCCGCCTGTCGGTCCACCGGATAGTTGTAAACATGGTAAGGCGCGCCGAGCTGTACGATCCGCCCGTCGCGCATCAGCGCAATGCGGTCGGCCATGCGCATGGCCTCGTCCGGCTCATGCGTCACCAGCAGCACGGCGGTGCCGGCCTCGCGCAGCGCCTCCAGCGTCTCCTCGCGCACCTCGTCCCGCAGCCGCGTGTCGAGGCCCGAGAAGGGCTCGTCCATCAGCATCACCCGCGGCCCCGGCGCCAGCGCCCGCGCCAGCGCCACGCGCTGCTGCTCCCCGCCCGAAAGCTGATGCGGGTAGCGCGACGCCTTCGCCAGCAGGCCCACGGCCTTCAGGTGCCGCTCCACAACCGGCCCCCGGTCCCGCGCCTTCAGGCGCTTGCGAAGCCCGAACGAAACGTTCTCCGCCACGCTCAGATGGGGAAAGAGCGCGAAATCCTGGAACATGAGGCCGATGCCCCGTGCCTCGGGCGGCTGATGCACCCGCGCGTCCGAGACCACGCGGCCGTCGATCAGCACCCGCCCCGTGCTCTGGCGCTCCACCCCCGCCGCAACCCGCAGGGTGGTGGATTTCCCGCAGCCGGAGGGGCCGAGCACACACACGATCTCCCCCGGTGAGACCGAGAGCGACACGCCATCCACCGCCGTCACGCCGTCGAACATCACCCGGATGTCCTCGAGCGCGAGCCTCGGCGGCGCGATCAGGCAGCTCTCGTCGCTGTCGGGGGTTTCGGCCAAGTGTCTTTCCCTGGCGGTTTCCTGGCGGGCGCGTAAACACGACCTTTCTGCTCGGGTGTTTCGGAGGTAGCAACGATGGACCGAAGAGGCAAGCCATCGCCCCCTCCTGATGTCGGTCAATGCCGCCGCGCACCGAATACGTAGCGTGCGCATCAGTGGGCAAAGGGAGGCTGCGCCATGCACACCGAGACAAGCGACCGAACGGAGATGCCGCGATCCAGCAACCGCCCGCCGCTCCTCAGCGTGCGCGGTCTCGACTTCTGGTACGGCGAGACCAAGGCGCTTCATAGCGTGGAGCTCGACATCTATCCCGGCGAGGTGATCGCCTTCATGGGCCCCTCGGGCTGCGGCAAGACCACGCTTCTCAAGCTCTTCAACCGCATGCAGGACGAAACACCCGGCGCGCGTCACGAAGGGCGCATCACGCTCGACGGCGAAGACATCCACGGATCCGAGATCGACCCGCCCCTCCTCCGCCGCCGCTTCGGCTGGGTTGCCCAGAAGCCCAACCCCTTCGCCGACAGTGTGTGGGAGAACGTTGCCTACGGCGCGCGCCTCCATGGGCTCTACGAGGGGGCGGCGCTCGACGCCCATGTGCGCCGTTGCCTCGAGCGCGCGCATCTCTGGGACGAGGTGAAGGACCGGCTCGGCGATAGCGGGCTCGACCTCTCGGGCGGCCAGCAGCAGCGGCTCTGCATCGCCCGCGCGCTCTCGACCGACCCGGAGGTGCTGCTGATGGACGAGCCGTGTTCGTCGATCGACCCGATCGCCACCGCGGGCATCGAAGCGCTGATCCGTGAGATCGGCGAAACCCTCAGCGTGGTGATCATCACCCACAACCTCTTCCAGGCGCGCCGGATCGCGGACCGCGTGGCCTTCTTCAAGCTCGGCAGGCTGCTCGAGGTCGGCCCGACCGCGCGGGTTTTCGACGCGCCCCAGCATGCGGAGACGAAAGCCTATCTCGCCGGCGCTTTCGGCTGATCCCTCCCCCTCGGGCGGCTAGGCAAGGCAGGGGCGCATCCGCTATAGCGCGCCCCATGCCAGACGACACACCCAGCAACATCGCCCTGCCCCCGGAGGTCGCCCGCCGGCGGACCTTTGCGATCATCTCGCACCCGGATGCGGGCAAGACGACGCTGACCG
>JBCBEP010000008.1:0-58089 GCA_038528605.1 Pseudomonadota bacterium | reverse complement strand
CCTGAAAGGCTTCCCGCCCGAGAAGATGGCGCCCATCTGCGGTATCGATGCGGAGACGCTGCGCGAGGTTGCCCGTGTCTTCGCCGGCGCCAAGGCGGGCATGATCTTCTGGGGCATGGGCGTCTCCCAGCACGTGCACGGGACCGATAATGCCCGCTGCCTCATCTCCCTCGCCCTCCTCGCCGGCCATGTGGGCCGCCCCGGTACGGGCCTCCACCCGCTCAGGGGCCAGAACAACGTCCAGGGCGCGTCCGATGCGGGCCTCATCCCCCATGTTCTGCCGGACTATCAGAGCGTGAAGGATGCGGGTGCGCGCGAGCTCTTCCGCTCGATCTGGCAGATGGAGCCCTTCGACGAGCCGGGCCTCACCGTCGTCGAGATCATCGACAGCGTCTATCGCGGCGAGATCCGCGGCATGTACATCCTGGGCGAGAACCCAGCGATGTCGGACCCGGACGTCTCCCACGCCCGCAAAGCGCTCGCGCATCTCGACCATCTGGTGGTGCAGGACGTGTTCCTGACCGAGACGGCGATGTTCGCCGATGTGATCCTCCCGGCCTCCGCCTGGCCCGAGAAGACCGGCACGGTCACCAACACCAACCGCCAGGTGCAAATGGGCCGCGCCGCCCTCACGCCGCCGGGCGAGGCGAAGGAGGACTGGTGGATCATCGTCCAGCTCGCCCGCCGCCTCGGCCTCAACTGGCAGTACGAGCATCCCTCCGAGGTCTTCGGCGAGATGAAGATGGGCATGAAGTCGCTCCGCAACATCTCCTGGGGCCGGCTCGAGGCCGAGGGTTCGGTCACCTACCCGACCACGGGGCCGGACGATCCCGGCCAGTCCGTCGTCTTCGGCGAGGGCTTCCCCCGCCCCGGCGGCCGCGCCCGTTTCACGCCCGCGCAGATCGTGCCCCCGGCCGAGCCGCCCGATGTGAAGTTCCCCTTCATCCTCACCACGGGTCGCCAGCTCGAGCACTGGCACACAGGCTCCATGACCCGCCGCGCCGGGGTGCTGGACTGGGCGGAGCCGGAAGCGAACGCGTCGCTCCACCCGAAGACGCTCCGCAAGCTCGGCATCGCGCCGGGCGAGCTCATCCGGATCGAGACCCGCCGGGGCGCCATCGAGATCATGGCCCGTGCGGACCGTGCGGTGGCCGAGGACATGGTGTTCGTGCCCTTCGCCTATGTGGAGGCCGCCGCCAACGTGCTGACCAACCCGCAGCTCGACCCCTACGGCAAGATCCCGGAGTTCAAGTTCTCCGCTTGCCGCCTGGGCCCCGCCACCGGCGAACCCCTCGTCGCCGCCGAGTAACCAGCCACGCAGGTCCGGGCGGAGCCGCGCCTCTGCCCGGACCCACAGGCCCCGGCTGCGACACTCGTAGGCGCCCGACAACGGTGGTCGCAGAGGCGCATCCTGATCGCATCTCCTGCCATCGCCCAAGTCATCTACATGCCGCCCCTCGACCGATGCCGACGGTTGGCGTAGCAGGCAGGCTGGATCGGGCGGCCAGCAGATGGCGAGTGGACGGCAACACCCATGACCAAGCGTTCCCTGCATGTCGGCTCGGCGATGATCGATATCATCTGCATCGTCGAGGAGCAGCATATCGAGCGGATGAGTTTCTCGAACGACGCGAAGTCGTTCCTGATGCTGGAGACCGGGCGCAAGGTGCCGGCCCAGTCCATCAGCACCCATGTGGGTGGCGGTGCCTGCAACACCGCGGTCAGCCTCGCGCGCCGGGGCTGGGAGGCGGCGGTGCTCGGCAGGGCAGGGGACGATCTCAATGCGGGCGCCGTGCGCGAACATCTCGCCGAGAACAATGTCTCCGCCGAATGGCTGCAGACGGCGAGCGATGCCGCCACCGGCACCGCCGTGATGGTGGCGAGCCACGACCGTAACGCGTCCATCTTCATCAATCGCGGCGCCAACGAAGGGATCGCCGAGGACCACCTGGTCGAGGCGGCCTTCGCCGGGCGGGACCTCGTCCATATCGCGCCCCTCTCCTCCCGCTCCGCCGATGCCTTCGGGGCGATTGCGGCCCGGGGGCGCGCCGCCGGCGCCTTCGTCACCGCCAATCCCGGCATCCGGCACCTGACCTCACGCACCGAAGCGTTCCTTGGGGCCCTCCGCTCGGTCGACCTCCTCTCGGTCAACCGGGTGGAGGCCGAGGCGCTGGTGCCCGCCATGTGCGCCCGCGTGGGCGAAGGGCCGGACCCCAAGCCGGGGGAGGGGGCGCCCGCCCTCCTCCGCCGCGGCCTCGCGGCAACGGGCTTCGCCATCGGCCTCCTGCGCTTCCTCGCCGCCCTGCGCGAGACGGGTCCCGCCTATGTGCTGCTGACCGACGGGACCGACGGCGCCTGGCTGGCCGGGCCCGATGGCGTGATCTGGCGCGCCTCCCTCCCCGCCGAGGTGGCCGGCACCGCCGGCGCAGGCGACGCCTTCACCAGCACCCTCGGCGCCGCCCTCGCCGAAGGCCAAGCCCCAACCGACGCGATGCTGGAGGCTGCGGTGAACGCCACCTCGGTGGTCTCGCATGTGGATACCACTACGGGTCTGCTGACGCCTGAGGCGCTTCGGCAAGGCGTCTGCGCCGCCGAGGGGGCAGCACGCTTCGAGGTCGCGGCCTGAAAGCCCTTGACGCCTGACTGACCGCTCGCCCAGTCCCTCGACAGCCTTCAGGACTTCAGCAGCAGGCCCTGGCCCGTGGGCAGCGATAGGATTTCGAGCCCCTCGCCCGCCGCCCAGGCATTGAAGGCGTGATGCTGCGGCTCGTAGCCCGCATATGCATAGTCGTCCATCAGCACGAAGCCGCCCGGCACAAGCTTCGGCCAGAAATGCTTCAGTGCCGCGATCTCGGGCAGGGTATTGTTCATATCGAGCGAAAGATAAGCGACCGAGCCGATGGTAACCTGCTCAAGCGTCTCCGGCACCGGCCCGGGTACGAACGTTACCCGCTCGAACTCGGCGAAGTTTGCCCTCACCGCATCGAGATCGAGCTCCTTATAGGCGCTCAGCCGTTCCTTCTCAGGCGTATTGTCGTCAATGAAGCGCTCGTCGAGCCCGCTCCAGGTATCGAAAAGCCAGGCATTCTTGCCGAGCGCGTTCCACCCCAGCTTCTGCATCTGCCCGGACATCAGGAATCCGGTGCTCACGCCGCATTCCACGAAATCCCCCGGTAGCCGCGCCGCCTGCGTCGCCACCCAGTATGCGACATGGGCGCGCCAGCGCATGTGATGGTCCCGGCCCGCATTGGCCTGCACCGATCGCGCATACGCCGCCTTGAACCCCGGCTCGTCGACAAAGCTGTGAACATGGTAGGTTGAAAGCCCGTCCTCGCTGAAGATATGCGGCTGGCGAGCATTATAGACCGCGAAGCCCTGCGCCTCGAGTATCCGCCGCACCAAGCGTTTGATCACAACGCGCCCCTGCCTTGCCACCCAGTCCTCGCCTAGCCGGGGCCCCTAGCAAATGCAACGGCGCCGTCAGACGATGCGGAGATAGGCGTCGTATTCGATGTCGGGCACCTGGGCCATCAGCGTCGCGCGCTCCTGGCGCTTCATCGCGGCCACCACGCGGACGAACTCTGCGCCCAGCCATTCAGCGGCGAAGGCGGAGCCGGCGAAGCGCTGTTCCGCCATTGCCCAGGAGAGGGGGAGCGGCCCGCCGGCGCCCGCCAGCGCCTCCGCCGCCACGGGGGCGGGCGGTTCGGCGCGGGCCTCGAGCCCCGCAAGCGCCCCGGCCAGCACGCTGGCGGCCAGCAGATAGGGGTTCGCATCCGCCCCGGCGATCCGAGCCTCCAGCCGCGCCGCCGGGCCCTCATGCGCCGGCACCCGCACCGCCACGCTCCGGTTGTCGAGCCCCCAGGCCGCCGTGACCGGCGCGTAGGAGCCCGGCATGAACCGCCGATAGCTGTTGAGATGCGGCGCGTGGAGCAGAAAGCACTCCCCGAGGCTCTCCAGCACGCCCGAGACCGCGTGGCGCAGCAGCCCGTTCGGCCCGCTCGCCCCCGCCCCGTCTGTCTCCGCCGCGCCGAACACGTTGCGCCCCTCCGCGTCCAGCAGGCTCAGATGCACATGCTGCCCGCTCCCCGCGCTCTCCCCGAAGGGCTTCGCCATGAAGCTCGCATCCAGCCCGTGGCGCCGCGCGATCCCCCGCGTCGCCCGCTTCAGTGCGATCATGTGATCGCAGGCCGTCAGCGCGCAGTCGCAATGGGCGAGGTTCATCTCGAACTGGCCGGGCCCGAACTCGCAGATCACCGTCTCCGCCGGCGCCCCCAGCGCCCGTGCCGCCTCCGCTATATCCGCCAACACCGGCTCGAAGGCCCGCATCACGTCCATATCGTAGATCTGGCTGCGGCTGAGCCGCCCGCCCGCCTGCGGGTTCTTCGGCGGCTTGGGGCTATCCGGGTCGATCAGGAAGAATTCGAGCTCGAGCGCGATCACCGGCCGGTAGCCCATCGCCGCCGCCCGCGCGGCGACCCGCGCCAACACCCCGCGCGGGTCGAACTCGGAGACCGCCTGCCCGCTCTCGTCCGACAGCATGCACTGCACCTGCATCGTCGGCCGGTCCGCCCACAGAAGCGGCGCCACGGTTTCGGGAATGGCCAGCAACGTCCCGTCCGGGTCCCCGCGCTCGATGGCAAGGCCCGCCTCGGGCACATCGGTCGAAAAGATGTCGAGCGCCAGCGTGCTGATCGGCAGCTTCATCGCCCCCGAGGCAAGCTTGCCCAGCATCTCCACGGGCACGAGCTTGCCGCGCAGCACGCCGTTGAGGTCGACGACGAAAACCTCCGCCACCGCGATCTCCGGGTGCGCGGCGCGGAACTGCGCGATCGCGGCCTCAACGGCGGCGGGTTCGGGGGCGGCCACGTCCTTCACGGCCCCACCCCCCGCGCTTCGGCATGGAGGCAGAGCAGCGCCAGCGCCATGGTCGCGCCGGCAAGCGCGGTCACCTCGGCCACGTCATAGGCCGGCGCCACCTCCACCACATCCATGCCCACGAGGTTGATCGGCTTGCCCCCCGCGCTGCCCAGCCGGCGGATGATCTCGCGCCCCTGCCAGGTGCTGAGCCCGCCCACCACCGGCGTGCCCGTGCCCGGTGCATAGGCGGGGTCCAGCCCGTCGATATCGAAGGTGAAGTAGACTGGCCGGTCCCCCACCACCTCGCGGATGCGGGCGACCGTCGCGTCGATCCCGCCTTCATGGACCGCGTTGGCGTCGTGCACCACGAAGTCCGACGGGTCGGTATAGGTCGTGCGGATGCCCACCTGGATCGAGTGCTTGGCGTCCACGATCCCGTCCCGTGCCGCGTGGTAGAACATCGTGCCGTGGTCGATCCGGCTCCCGTCGTCGATGGAGGTGTCGCAATGCGCATCGATCTGGACGAGGGAGAGCGGCCCGTGCTTCGCCGCATGGGCCTTGAGCGCGGGGTAGGTGCAGAAATGGTCGCCGCCGAGCGCCAGCACGCTGCAGCCTTCCGCCAGCACGGCGGCGATGGCGGCCTCGATCTGCGCCGGCACGGTTTCCGGATGGCCGAAATCGAAATCGATATCGCCCCAGTCCGCCACCGCCAGCCGCTCGAACGGATCGAAGGGGGAGGGCCACGCATGCGACCAGCTGAGCTGCGTCGAGGCCTGACGGATCGCCCGCGGCCCGAAGCGGCAGCCCGGGCGGTTCGAGACCGAGGTGTCGAAGGGGATGCCCATCACCGCAACGTCGATGCCGTCCAGCTCCCGCGCATAGAGCCTGCGGCAGAAGCTCGTCGCCCCCGCATACATCTGCTCGGGGTGGCTCACCGCCTTCGGCCCGCGGGCCGTGAAGGCGAGGTCCTTGCGATACGAAACGAACCTGTCGTCTGGCGCGTCGGTCATCGCAGTCTCCTGTTTCGCGGGGCGGCAAACTGTGATCACAATGGCTGCCGCGAGGCAAGCGGAGACGGCCCATGGCCCTCGGCACAACGCTGACAACGCCCGGGCAGGGCGGTGCGATCGGGACACAGGGTGTTGCCGAAGGGCGGCAGCCGGCGAACGAACAGGTCTATCAGACGCTTCGCGCGCGGCTTCTTGAGGGCGCGCTGGAACCCGGCGCCAGCTTAACGCTGCGCGGGGTTGCCGCTTCTCTCGACGTATCCATGACCCCTGCGCGGGAGGCGGTGCGCAAATTGGTGGCGGAGCGCGCGCTCGCTCTCACCCCCTCTGGCCGCATTCTGGTGCCTCTCCCGGCCGCGGCGGAGCTGGAGGAGCTTTTCGCGGCCCGCCGGCTGCTCGAGCCAGAGCTGGCCCGGCGCGCGGCGCTTGCGTCGCGCGACCGTGTGGCGCCGCTCCTGAAAGCCCTGCAATTACAGGATGATGCGCTGGAGGCGGCGATCGCGGCGGGGGACGCGCAGGGCTATGTCCGCGCCAACACCGCCTTCCACGCCACGCTCTATGCAGCGGCGGCGGCGCCGGCGCTCATGGCGCTGGTCGAGAGCATCTGGCTCCAGACCGGCCCCACCATGCGCCGCGTCTACGGCATGATCGGCACCCGCGCCCTCCAGGATTTCCACGAAACCGCCCTATCCGCCCTATCCGACGACGACCCAACCACCCTAGCCCACGCCATCCGCGACGATGTGGACCAGGGGGCGGCGCTGGCGGCGGAGGCGGCGGCGCTGTGAGGGCTCGCTTGGCTTGACGGGACGCGTTTGTGATCACATTACTGCGGCGTCATCAGCCGCCCGTCGGACCGGGCTGCCTGTGCGCTAGGAGGCGCCGAAGCCCATGAACGAGACGCTCAACCTGCGCCCCACCGCCGACTATCAGGCCATGGACGCCGCGCATCACTGGCACCCCTTCACCGACACGGCAGAGCTCAACGCCAAGGGTTCCCGCGTCATCGCCTCCGCCGAGGGCGTCTGGCTGACTGACACGGAGGGCAACCGCATTCTAGACGGGATGGCGGGCCTCTGGTGTGTCTCAGTCGGCTATGGGCGGGAGGAGATCGTCGAGGCCGTCGCGCGTCAGATGCGCCAGCTGCCCTACTACAACACCTTCTTCCAGTGCACCCATCCGCCGGCCGCAGAGTTTTCTGCCGCGCTGTCGGAGGTTGCGCCCGAGGGCTTCAACCGGGTCTTCTTCACGAACTCGGGCTCGGAGTCGAACGACACCGTCTTCCGTCTTGCTCGGGTCTACTGGGACTGCCGCGACAAGCCCGGCCGGAAGAAGTTCATCAGCCGGCGCAACGCCTATCACGGCTCCACCATCGTGGGCGCCAGCCTCGGTGGCATGGGCGTGATGCACGGCCAGTCCGGCCTGCCGATGGAGGGCGTGATCCACATCGACCAGCCCTACTGGTTCGGCGAAGGGCGCGAGACGGGGATGACGCCGGAAGAGTTCGGTCTCGCAAGGGCCGAGGCGCTGGAGGCCGCGATCCTCGAGGAAGGGCCCGACACCATCGCCGCCTTCATCGGCGAGCCGATCCAGGGCGCGGGCGGCGTGGTGATCCCGCCGGAGAGCTACTGGCCGGCAATCCAGAAGATCTGCGACAAGTACGGGATCCTTCTGGTGGCTGACGAGGTGATCTGCGGCTTCGGGCGTACGGGGAACTGGTGGGGTCACCAGACCTTCGACTTCCGCCCCGACCTCATCTCCATCGCGAAGGGCATGACCTCCGGCTACATTCCCATGGGCGGCGTGCTGATCTCGGACAAGGTGACCGGGCCGGTCACCGCGCGGGCCGGCGAGTTCTTCCACGGCTACACCTATAGCGGGCATCCGGCGGCCTGTGCGGCGGGCCTCGTCAACCTGCGCATCCTGCAGGAGGAGCGGCTGGTGGAGCGCGTGGCGGAGGATATCGGTCCCTACATGCAGGCCGCCTGGTCCCGCCTCGCCGAGCACCCGCTGGTGGGGGAGACGCGCATGGTGGGCCTCATCGGTGCCGCCGAGATCGTGGCGGACAAGGAGACGCTTGCGCGCTTCCCGTCGGAGGCCAGTGCGGGCCAGCGCTGCCGCGACCTCGCGGTGCAGAACGGTCTCGTTATGCGCGCGGTGGGGGACAGCATGGTGATCTCGCCTCCCCTTGTGATCACGCGCGAAGAGGTCGACGAGCTTGTCCGCCGTGCCTGGACCGCTCTCGACGCGCTGGAGGCCGAACTCAAGGGATGAAACTCGGTCGCGGCACCATAGGTGTCGATGGGCGTCATCACCTCTGGGAGGAACTCCATGGCTAAACCGGTTCTCTACGGCTTCGACGGCTCGACCTATGTCCGCAGCGTGCGCATGGCGCTGATGGACAAGGGCATCGAGTACGATCAGGTGCCGCTCAACGTGCTCGAGGGCGAGCCAAAACTGCCGGAGCACCTGGAGCGCCACCCCTTCGGCAAGGTGCCCGTGCTGGACATGGACGGCATGCGGATCCTCGAGACCGACGCGATCCTCCGCTACATCGAGGCGACCCACCCGGAGCCCTCGCTCGTGCCCGACGACCCGAAGGACCGGGCGCGGATGAACATGGCGATGGGGCTGATCAACAGCTACGGCTATGGCAGCCTCGTTGGCGCTGCGGGCTACCACCTGTTCCCGGACTTTCTCGGTAATCCGGACGAGGACGTCTACAATGGCTGCTGCGCGGACGGCGAGAAGCTCCTGGCGCTCCTGATGGAGAAGAAGGGGGACGCTGTCTGGCTCGCCGGCGCGAAGCCGAGCCTCGCGGACTACGTGCTCGGCCCGATCGTCTTCTACGTCGCCCTTTCGCCTGCGGCCGAGACGCTGCTGTCGCCGGCGCCGGTGAAGGCGTGGTGGGAGGCGATGCAGGCGGTGCCGAGCTTCGCGGCAACGGCGCCCGATCTCGGCTGAGATCGGCGCGAGACCCTTACGCAATGGCCCGGGCTTACCTCACCGCGAATGATGAGCCCGGGCGCCACGCCCCTTCCTGGTACGCTGAAACGGCCGGACCGCTGCCGGATTACGCCGCGCTTGCGGGCGAGGTGTCGGCCGATGTCTGCGTGGTGGGCGGCGGGTATGCGGGGCTTTCCGCCGCTCTGCATCTCGCCGAAGCGGGCTATTCCGTGGTGCTGCTCGAGGCGAACCGCGTCGGCTGGGGCGCCTCCGGCCGCAATGGCGGGCAGCTTGGCGTGGGGCCGCGCGAGGACATGGAGAAGTACGAGCGGCTGGCGGGGCGCGAGGATGCCGCGAAAGTCTGGGCCCTTGGGGTGGAAGCCAACCGGCTCGTCCGCGATCTCATTGCCCGGCATGGCATGGGCGTGGAGATCGCCGACGGCATCATGGAAGCCGCATGGAAGGCGGGCGATGCGGACGATCTCGTCGAGTACGCGGACCATCTTGCGCGCGGCTACGGCTACGAGCGCTTCACGCTCTTCGACCGCGGCGAGATGGCGGGACAGCTCGGGACCGATTGCTATCACGGCGGTCTGCTCTGGCGGGACGGCGGGCACCTCCACCCCTTGCGTTATGCCCTCGGCCTTGCCCGCGCGGCGGAGGCGGTGGGCGCGCGGCTGCATGAACGGAGCCTCGTGACATCGGTCACGCCCGGCCGTGTCGAGACGGCGACAGGGGCGGTGAAGGCTGCAGATATCGTGTTGGCAATGAATGGCTATCTTGACGGGCTGGTGCCGGCAGTCGCGCGGCGCTCCATGCCCATCAACAACTTCATCATCGCAACCGAGCCGATGGCGCCGGAACGGGCGCGAAGCATCATCCGAGGCGGCTTCGCCGTGGCCGATACGAAGTTTGTGATCGACTACTACCGGCTCTCCCCCGATGGCCGGATGCTTTGGGGCGGTGGGGAGAGCTATGGCGCGCGCTTCCCGAGGGACATTGCGGGCTATGTGCGCGGCAAGATGCTGGCGGTGTACCCGCAGCTCTCGGATCTGGCGATCACCCACGCCTGGGGAGGGACGCTCGGGATCACGATCACCCGCTTCCCGGCGTTCCAGAGGCTCAAGGGCGGGCTGCTGGCCATCTCCGGATGGTCCGGTTCGGGCGTGCATATGGCGACGCTGGGCGGCAAGCTCGCGGCGGAGGCGGTGCGTGGCGAGGCGGAGCGCTTCGATGTGCTGGCCCGCATGCCGGTGCCGCCCTTCCCGGGCGGCACCTGGTTTCGTGCGCCGATGCTGGCCGCGGCGATGACATGGTATTCGCTGCGCGACCGGCTCGGCTGAGCGCTGAGCGCCTCAGCCGTCTATGTTGCGCGTCTCGTAGTTGAAGACGGCCGCGTTCATCTGGCTCAGGATCTGGTTGTTCTGCCAGGCGATCAGGCGAAGTTCCGCCGGCGTTGGTGCTTCCCCGGCTGCCACGCGGGCATAGATGGGCTTCACCTCGTCCCAGAGCGTCGCCACGAAGTCGAGCTGCGCACGCTGCTGCGGATCGGCCTCCGGGGCGAGACTGAAGGCAGGGAAACCGTTGCGCAGCGCATCGAGCGAGGCTTCGAAGAGCTTGATGCCCTCGGCCAGCTCCGCGCGGTGCTCCGCCGCGTTGAAGCCGGACTCGATCAGGCAAAGATCCTTCGCCATGCGCTGCGAGAGCGTGCGCTGGCGGCTGGCCAGGTTGATGCGCAGCGAGATGTCGAGCGGGAACGACCGGTCGCCCACCGCGTAGGCTCGCTCGGCCTTCTCCGCAACCTCAGCGGCTGCCTTCACCACCGGAACCGTGCCGCCCGTGATAGCAAAGAACATCTCTTCCGACAGATTGCTGGAACCGCCCACGGCCGCGACACGGGCATTCCATGTACTGCTCGCGCGGTCGAGACGATTGAGGGCGGTGAGCACGCCCTGGTTCGTCTCCGCCTCGAGGCCGAGCGCCTTGTTGCCGTCACGCAGGCCGCGGCGCGTTTTGTCGAACAGTTCAAACGAACCGGCGAGATAGCTCAGATTTGCCTGCTCATTGATGCCGAGGCGCGCGAAGCATGCTGCCTTCGAGATCTGTTCGGCGAGCATCGGCTGCAGCGCCGAGAGGTTCACGTGCCGCTTCGCGACGGACGCATCGACATCGGCAGCACGAGCGACCCCAAACCCGGCCAAAACGACAAACACAGCAGAAACCGTAAGACGCATAACCCTCTCCTTCCCCCGAAATTTCGTCCGGAGATATCTGAGCCTGCGCTTCATGTTGCAATGCGAAAAGTTAAATTCAGGTGCCTTACCGGCAGTGTTTGCCGCCCCGCGGACGCGTCTTCAACCAAGGGGTTATGCCGCGAAGCGCAGCTTCCCGGCGCGGTTGTCACCGGCGCCGGGGGCGTGCTGAGGGCGCTCCGAATCAGCCCTCGTTCTCGTAGAGGAAGACCGCCTTGTTCATCTCGACGAGCAGCGGACTGTTCTCGGCGGCGACCCGAACGACGGCGGCGTCCTCGACCCGCGCATCGGCAATGATCTTGTCCATGACCGGCTTCAAGGCGCCCCACATCTCGGCAACGGTGCCGAGCTGTTGTTCCAGTTCGCGCGTCCGAGGCGGCTGGATGCCGACGAGCGCCATCCCTTCACGCAGCGCGAGCAGCGAGTTGTCGAAGAGCGTCACGGTTTCTGCCAGGGCGATCCGGGTCTCCTCCGGCGCGTAGCCAGCGGCCATCATCCCGACCTCCTTCGACATCTTCTGCGTCAGCATCCGCTGACGGCCAGCGATGTTGATGGCGATGGCGAGGTGCAGCGGGATCTCGGCGCCGCCATAAGCCTGTTCGGTGAGGCCGACGGTGCGGTTCATCTCCTTCAAGATGGTCAGGTTCTGCGCGATGATCGCGTCGAGCGTCGTCCGGTCCACCGCGCCGTCTTCGAAGGAGCTGGCCACCGCCTCGCCATAGGCGAACCAGAGCCCGTTCACCACGCCCAGACCCTTCTGGACGTTTGAGTTCCGTTCGGTCTTCAGGCCGAGTTCTGGATCCCCATAGCGCAGGCCGCGAAGCGACCGGTCGAAAAGCGCGTGGGCCGCCTTGGCTTGTTCGATGTGAAGGTCCCGCTCGATCCCGAGGAAGGCAAAGCACGAGGCCTTTGCCATGCGCTGCGTCAGCATCCGCTGGCGGCCGGCGATGTTGATCTTGCGCTTGGCATCCGCTGCGGCGTCGATCCCGGCGCTGGCGGATGCCAGCACGGCAGGCGTCTGGGCAAGAACGGTGCTGGTAGCGAGTGAAAGAAGAAGTATGCGGCGAGTGATCATCAATGTCCCCTGACCGGCCCGATGGGCCAGAATACCCCCATGGCGCGCCGCCCCCCGGCGCGCCAACCAAGTCGTCGTCGCGCAGTTTCAATCGACGGGCCTGCCGGCACACTCGTGCGCCACGCCCATCACTGCGGGGGTCAGAAGCCGCTGGAATGGTAAACACAATATTAATCGGGCCGCAGCTTGCGGCCCGATGACGCAGTAATGAGGGGGGCTGATAGGCCGGGGCGTGCGTGTTTCGCCAGATTCAGCTGCCGCGTGCAGCCCCTTCCATGACCTGGACAGCCGCATTGGCGCGCTTCAGCAGATCGTCCGACGCCGCAGCGATCACTTCGAGATCCTTTGTGGCCGGCACCCCGCCGGCCTTCAGCTTATCGATCTCCGGCTTCAGGACCGCCCAGGCCTGGCTGGAGGCGAGGAGAGCCGCATGCACCTCCGCACTCGGCTTCGCGACCTTGCCCGTGGCGTCGCCTTCCACAAGCTGCTGCTGCCGTTTCTCGAAGGTGGCGGCAGAGGCGAAGAGGTCGACACGCGTGGCCTCCACATTGATCCCCGCTGCAATGAAGCACAGGTCCTTCGCGATACGCTGCGAGAGCATGCGCTGGGCGCCGGCGAAGTTCAGGGCGCGGTTGGCCCCGTGGCTCCCCGTCTCCTTCACATAGGCCCGCTCCATGAGGCCGACGGCCTTGTGGGAGTCCTTGAGGAGCGCGAGGTTCTTGTCTGCCAGCATCTGCAGCGTGGCGTCCGGCATTGGCGCGCCGTTGATAACGGGCTGAAGCTCGACATGCAGCGGCAGCCACTTGGCCCCGACCTTTTCGAGCGCATACATCACGCGCTTCGAGCTTTCCGGCTGGAGGTTCATCTCTGCGTCGCCGCGCTTCAGGGCAGTGAGCGAGCGGTCGAACAGTGCCTGAGCATCGAGCAGCTGCTTGCGGTGCTGGTCCGCGGCCACATCGAGGCTCAGCATGCAGGCGGCTTTGGTCATGCGCTGGGTGAGCATGCGCTGACGGCCCGCGATGTTGATCTTGGACTTGATGCTCGCGGCAGTTTCGAAGGTGAGGGCGGGAACTGGCGCAGCGAGGACGGCAAGGCCGAGCGCCGCACAGCTTAGGAGGGTCGTTAAGCGAGTAACCATGTTACGCTCCTGTGAATTCTTGATACCGACATATTACCGTACCCTGCGGCACAAATGCGGCGACGCCGCGGCAGAGGGGTGGCTTCTATCCAAAAATTAATCAGTTACTGCCCGAATAATGATCTACTGCGCAATAATCGCCCTCCATTACGATGGCGATACCCCGTTCTCAGCACGAACAGTGGCGAAAGCAGACTTTGCTCGCGGAACGCTCCGCCGATGGATCCGTGCCTGAGTAACGCGGTCCGCGTTGGGCCGATGCTCAGCCGCGGCAGCCGATTGAGACGCGTGTCTGGAAGCGTTGTCCGCTCTTCCGGACCTGCCCTTTCTTCGCACTGAGCGTGGGGGGCGGTGACGCAGATCGCTGCGAACGGCGCCCTGAGGGCGCGCACGGGATGGGCCCCCGCGGGCCCATCCACTCTATGAAATACTGCGCTCAGGCGTTGTGCTGCTTCGCGGTCTCGAGCCAGGACCAGACGCGGAGCGGGGTCATCGGCATGTCGACCTGCTTGACGCCCTCGTCCCAAAGCGCGTCGAGCACCGCGTTCGTGATCGCGGCCAGCGCGCCCACGGTGCCGGCCTCGCCGCAGCCCTTCATGCCGATGTCGTTCGCCGTGCTGGGCGTGCCCTCGTGGTAGAAGGGCACGTTCGGCACATCCTCGGCGCGGGGCATCGCATAGTCCATGAAGGTGGCGGAGAGGAGCTGGCCGTCGCTGTCGTAGACAACATGCTCGGTGATTGCCTGGCCGATGCCCTGGGCCACGCCGCCATGCACCTGACCCTCGGCGAGCATCGGGTTCATGAGGCGGCCGAAGTCGTCCACCACGCAATAGTCGACGACCTTGGTGACGCCAGTCTCCATGTCGACCTCGACCTCGGCGATATGGCAGCCATTGGGGAAGCTGCGGCCGGGCACGACGGTTTGCGTGCGCTGGCTCAGGAACTCCACACGGCCCTCGCGCCGGGCCTTGTCGGCCAGCGTGATGAGATCGACCGACTTGTCGGTGCCGGCCACGCGCCATGCGCCGTCCTGCCATTCGAGGTCACCGGCAGCGACCTCCAGCTCCTCCTCGGCCAGCGGCTTCATCTTCTCGATAAGATCGTCCGCCGCGCCGTTCACCGCGGTGCCCTGCATGGTCACCGAGCGCGAGCCGCCCGTGCCGCCGCCGGTCTCGATCCGGTCGCTGTCCCCCTGCACGAGGCGGATCTTCTCGAAGGGGATGCCCGCGCGCTCGTGGAGGAACTGGGCGAAGACCGTCTCGTGGCCCTGCCCGTTCGACTGTGTGCCGACGAGGAGTTCGACGCTCCCATCCTCGGCGAAGATGATCTCGGCGTGCTCGTCCTGGTTACCGAGGATCGACTCGATGTAGTAGCAGAGGCCCCGGCCCCGGTACTTGCCGTTGGCGGCACTTGCCGCCTTGCGGGCCTCGAAGCCGTTCCAGTCTGCCTTCTCGATGGCTGCCGTCAGCACACGGTCGAAGTTGCCCACATCGTAGGTCTCGCCGACGATGGTGTTGTAGGGGAACTGCTCGGGCTTGATGAAGTTCTTGCGGCGAAGCTCCAGCGGGTCCGCCCCCAGCTCGCGCGCGCATTTGTCCATCAGCCGCTCGAGCGCATAGGCGGCTTCCGGCCGGCCGGCACCGCGATAGGCGTCCACCGGCGTGGTGTTGGTGAAGACGCCCTTCACGTTGAACCACGCGGTCTGCAGATCGTAGACGCCGGTGAGGATGCGGCTCGCCAGCTCCGAGGCGATGAATGCGCCATAGGCCGAAAGATAGGCGCCGAGGTTCGAGGTGCACTCGATCTTCATGGCGATCATGCGGTTATCCGCGTCGAAGCCCGCCCACATCTTCGTCACGTGGTCACGGCCCATCACGTCGGCGAGGATGCTTTCCGAGCGCTCGCCGATCCACTTCACCGGCTTGCCGAGACGGCGCGAGGCTTCGGCGATGCAGAAGTGCTCGGGGTAGTTGAAGGCCTTCATGCCAAAGCCGCCGCCCACATCCGGCGTGACGGCGCGGACCTTTTCCTCGTCGATCTTCAGGCGCCGGGCGATCTCGCCCTTCATGTCCCAGACGCCCTGGCCATTGTAGTGCACGGTCAGCCGGTCACCGTCCCACTCCGCCAGGCCACCCCGCGTCTCGATGGGATTGGCGACGACGCGGTTGTTGATGAGCTCCAGCTCCACCACACGGGCCGCGCTTTCGAGCGCCGCATTCGTGGCCGCCTCGTCGCCGATGCCCCAGTCGTAGCAGAGGTTGTTCGCCACCTCGTCATGCACCAGCGGCTGACCGGCCTCCGTCGCCGCGGCCGTGTCCACAACGGCGTCGAGGCCGTCATAGTCCACCTCGATCATCTCGGCCGCGTCCTTCGCCTCGACAAGGCTGTCGGCGATCACGCAGGCCACGGGCTCGCCCACGTAGCGTACCCGGTCCGACGCCAGGATCGGGCGGCGGGGGCGCGCGCTCATCGAGCCGTCCCGGTTCTTCACCTGGCCGCCATCCATGTCGTTGTCGATCGCCTCGTCGAGATCGGCGCCCGTCAGGATCAGGCGCACACCCGGCGCTTCGCTGGCCGCCGAGATGTCGATGCTGGCGATCTTCGCATGGCCCATGGGCGAGCGCAGCATGAAGGCACGCAGCTCGCCGGGGCGGGACATGTCCTCGATATAGTTGCCTTGGCCGGTGACGAAGCGATCATCCTCCTTGCGGCGGACGGGCTGGGACGTGGCGAAGCTGGCGGGCTTGTTCATGGCGAGCGCTCCTTGGAAACGGTGCGGCCGGCTGGGTGGCGCGGCTGATTTGCCCCGGACCCTAGCGATCCTGTCGGCTGAGGAAAGGGTGGGCAGCGGCGTCAGATCGCCCCGTCACGTCGCTTTTGTCCGATCCGTCCCGCTGGCCCGCAGATAGAGCGCAAGGCCCGCAGCGAGACAGAGGGCGACCGCCGCGAGCATCAGGTCGTACCCGCCGACGGACCAGAGCAGCGCGCCGGCGAAGGGGGCCGCAGCCGCAGCCAGGAGGTAGGGCAGGGCGAGGGCGCCGGAGATTGCCCCGAAGTTCCGCTCGCCAAGCAGCTCCCGTGTCCGCACGGGCCGCATGACGCTCATGACCCCGTAGCCCGAGCCTTGCAGGAGCACGAAGGCGCCGAGGAAAATGACAGCGGCGGCAGCATTCAGGCTTGCGGCCAGCAGGCTGATCGCCGCGACCAGCATCGCGATGAAACCGGCGCAGGTGACCCAATGTGGGGTCACGTAAGCCTCCGCCAGCCGCATGGCGACGCGTCCGGCAACCTGCATGGGCCCGATGCAGGACGCGGCAAAGACGGCACTCGCCTCGCTCACTCCCCGTTCGGAGAGGAGGGGCAGAATGTGCGCGATAACCGCCCCGTGGCAGAGGGCGATCGTGGCCAGCCCTACCGCGAGCAGCGCAAAGACCGGGTCGCCCCATCGTCCGGCAGCAAAGCGGCGCTGCCATCCGGAGAGGAAGCCGGGCTTCCCGGTGCTGGGCGCTGACGGGGGCGCTGATGCGGGCGATGTTGGCCGCTCGGAAGCCTCGGCGGCGTCCTTTTCCGCCTTGCACACCGTCTCGATGTGCCTTGTGCCGAGCCAGGTCAGCGGCGCTGCAACGAGTGCCACGGCGAGGGCTGCTGCCGTTGTCGCTGCCTGCCAGCCGGCCGCCTCGGCGATGAAGTGACCGGCCGGGAAGGAGAGCGTTCCGGCAAAGCCGGCCACCAGCGTTACGGTGGTAATCGCCCGCCGTGCGCCGTCACGCAGGCACCGGGTGATGAGCGCGAAGCACGGCTCGTAGAGCGCCCCCGCCATCGCGAGGCCGGCCACAAGCCACAACACCGCGAAGCCCGCCAGTCCGCTGCCCGAGAGAGGCGCGAGCGGCAAAAGCCCGATGGTCAGGGCGCCGAGCAGCGTGGAGCCTGTGAGGAGCGCCGGACCATGCCCCCGGTCGATCAAGCGCCCTGCCGCTGGCGAGGCGAGCGCCGAGACGGCAATTGCCGCCGCAAAGCACGCGGAAAGCCCTGTTCGTGACCATCCCTCGGCAACTTCCCAGCGCGGGAGGAGGGCCGCAAAGAGGTAGAAAACCCCCGCCCAGGTGATGGTTTGCCCGATGGCGAGGAAGAGGATGGCGCGGCCTGTCGTCATGCCCCATCGCATAGGCGGGCGGCGGCGCGCTGGATAGAGCAAAGCCGAGCGATTAAGAGAGTGTGATGACAGACAGAGAGGAACGGCGCATGGCCGGCACTCAGGACCAACCCGGCGCGTTCCGCTTCGTGGCAGCGGACGCTGCGCGGGGAACAGGCGTTGTTCTCGGCAGCGCGGCGGCGGGTACGGCGGCGGAGGCGACGCGGGCGGCAAGCGTCACGGCCGGGAAGGCCGTGCTCGCGAAGGCTGGGGGCGCGAAGCTGGCGGCCGCGGGGCTGGCTTCCGGCACGAAGCTCGGCGTGCTCGCCCTCGCCGCAACGCCCGCCGCCGCTGTGCTGCTGCCGGTGGGCGCGGCTGTGCTTGCGGGATGGGCGGTGCGCCGGGCCCTCGCGCGACCCGGTACGAGGTGACGCGTCGCTGCCGGATCCGTCGTCGAAGGTTTTGAACACCGTACTCTTTCGCAGGCTGCCGATGCGCGGTAGCGTTGCCCCATTCCTTCCGTGATTTTCGCGTTCGAGGCGTCTGCGTAGCGAAGCTGTGCCCTTGGGGCTGGGCACAATCGGGTTGGAGAGGGGAGGTTCGGGGGAACCTTGATCATGATGACAGCACGCGGGGCGCGTCTCGCGGCAGCGCTGGCGCTTCTATTCGTCGCCGGGCGGGCCGATGCCTTCACCTATGTCTCGCAGGACCTCCTGGGCACCGACAGCGTCAGCTACATGATCGGGTACGGCACTGGGCCGACTGGACCCACGACGTTCGGCATCGATACCGATTTCGTCGTCACGGTGGGGATCGATCCCACCAGCATGTTCGCGACGGACATCGAAACTTCCGTGATCAACGTGGTCGACACCTTCAACGACCTCGACCCGACGGTCGGCAATCTCGACTTCGGCACGATCGATACCAACCAGGTGGATTTCGAGTCCGTGCTCCTTCACGAGATGGGACACTCCCTCGGCCTCGGCCACGTGAACCTTGCCAGCGAGTCCGGGTTCACGGATCAGCGGGCGAACTTCACGGACTCCGAGCCAGGCGCCGACGGCGTTCTGACCCTTAACCCCGGCGCCGATAACGTGATTGGCTCGGGGGACGATGTTCGGGGGGACGACCTAAACCACAACTATTTCCGCATCGGATCGAACGACCCCTTCGACACGAACCTGCCGAACGTGATCGACAGCTCGACCTATACCCGGTCTTTCGTGGATGGTTCTGGCGCTTCAACCTTGCCGAGTGGCGACCTCTACTCCGCAAACCCCGACAGGGCGGTGGCGGGCGTTCTGGGCTACAGTGCCACTGAAGGTGTCATGCAGCAGGGGAGCTTCTTCGGCGAAGTGCAGCGCACGCTCTCCGCCGATGATGTGGCCGGCATTCGCTACGCGCAGAGCGGCTTCGACCACCAGCAGGGGACGGCGGACGACTACGTCTTTACCCTGCAATATGTGGGGTTTGTGGACAACGCGGACATCACCATCGACTTCGACGATACGGAGACCGGCTTTGCCGTCGCGCAGACCAGCTTCAACATCTTCGGCGGCGACGCTTTCCTGACCGACGCTGACATCTTCTTCAACACGGGGTTCAACTGGGCGTTCACCGAGTCGCCCGTTGCCGTGCCTCTGCCGGCATCGGTGCTGATGCTGCTCGGTGGGCTTGGCGCGATGAGTGCGTTCCGGAGGTCAGCGAGGGTGAGCGGCTGAAAGGGGCGGCCAGCGCCGCCCCTTCGCGTCGTCAGTGCACGGTTGCAGCCTCCGGCGCGGCATCCGCATGGTCCCCGAACACCAGCCCGCCATCGCGGGCGCCGACCTTCAGCGTCTCGCCATCCTTCAGCCGGCCACCCAGGATCAGCTCGGCCAGCGGGTCCTGCAGCGCTTTCTGGACCACGCGCTTGAGCGGGCGGGCGCCATAGACCGGGTCGTAGCCCTTGTCGGCCAGCCAGTCCCGCGCCGCCTGATCGAGATCGAGGCTGATCTTGCGGGCCTCGAGACGCTTCTCGAGCAGCCCCAGCTGGATATCGACGATCCCTGCCATGTGGTCCCGCCCAAGCCGGTCGAAGAGCACGATCTCGTCGAGCCGGTTGAGGAACTCCGGCCGGAAGGACGCGCGCACCACCTCCATCACCTGGGGCTCAGCGGCCTTGGCGCTGGCGCCTTCGGGCAGGGCGCTCAGGAACTCGGCACCGAGGTTCGAGGTGAGGATGATGAGCGTGTTGCGGAAATCCACCGTCCGCCCCTGGCCATCGGTCAGCCGCCCTTCGTCGAGCACCTGGAGAAGGACGTTGAACACGTCCCCATGCGCCTTCTCGATCTCGTCAAAGAGCACCACCTGATAGGGCCTGCGCCGCACGGCTTCGGTGAGCTTGCCACCCTCCTCGTAGCCCACATAGCCCGGGGGGGCGCCGATCAGGCGGGCGACGGAGTGCTTCTCCATAAATTCGCTCATGTCGATGCGCACCATCGCCTGGTCATCGTCGAACAGGAAGGCCGCGAGTGCTTTCGTCAGCTCCGTCTTGCCCACGCCCGTGGGGCCGAGGAAGAGGAAGGAGCCCATGGGCCGGTTCGGGTCCGAGAGCCCCGCGCGCGCGCGGCGCACGGCGTTGGACACGGCGGTAACGGCGGCAGCCTGGCCGATCACCCGCTCCCCGATCTTCTCCTCCATGGCGAGCAGCTTCTCCCGCTCGCCCTCAAGCATCTTGTCGACGGGGATGCCGGTCCAGCGGCTGACAACACCGGCGATGTGCTCCTCGGTAACCGCCTCCTCCACCAGCACGTCCGATTGCTCGGCCGCTTCTGCATCGGCGAGGCGCTGTTCCAGCTCCGGGATCACGCCGTAGGAAAGCTCGCCCGCGCGCCCGAGGTCGCCCTTGCGCTTGGCGATGTCCAACTCACCCCGCGCATGGTCGAGCTGCTCCTTCAGCTCCCGCGCCGCGCCGAGCTTCGATTTCTCGGCCTCCCAGCGGGCGGTGATGGCGCGGCTCTCCTCCTCCAGGTTGGCAAGCTCCGTGCGCAGCTTCTCGAGCCGGTCCTTCGAGGCCGCGTCGTCCTCCTTCTCGAGCGCCATCGCCTCGATCTGCTTCTGCATGATGTCGCGGTCGAGCGCGTCCAGCTCCTCGGGCTTGCTGTCCACCTCCATGCGCAGGCGCGAGGCGGCCTCGTCCATCAGGTCGATCGCCTTGTCCGGCAGGAACCGGTCCGTGATGTAGCGGTTGGAGAGGGTCGCCGCGGCCACCAGCGCCGTGTCGGCAATGCGAACGCCATGGTGGACCTCGTACTTCTCCTTGATCCCGCGAAGGATGGAGATCGTGTCCTGCACCGTCGGCTCTGCGATGAAAACCGGCTGGAAGCGGCGGGCCAGGGCCGCGTCCTTCTCCACATGCTTGCGATATTCGTCGAGCGTGGTGGCGCCCACACAGTGCAGTTCCCCGCGCGCGAGCGCCGGCTTGAGCAGGTTCGAGGCGTCCATGGCGCCATCGGCCTTCCCGGCACCAACCAGCGTGTGCATCTCGTCGATAAAGAGAACAATGCCGCCCGCGGCCGCGCTGATCTCGGAGAGCACGGCCTTCAGCCGCTCCTCGAACTCGCCGCGATACTTCGCGCCGGCAATCAGCGCGCCCATGTCGAGCGCCATCAGCGCCTTGTCCTTCAGGCTTTCGGGCACGTCGCCGTTCACGATGCGCATGGCGAGGCCCTCGGCGATGGCGGTCTTGCCCACGCCGGGCTCGCCGATCAGCACCGGGTTGTTCTTCGTTCGGCGGGAGAGGACCTGCACCGTGCGGCGGATCTCCTCGTCCCGACCGATCACGGGGTCGATGCGACCGGCGCGGGCGTCCTCGGTCAGGTCGCGAGCGTACTTCTTCAGCGCGTCGTAGCTGTCTTCCGCCGAGGCGCTGTCCGCCGTGCGGCCCTTGCGCAGCGCCTGGATCGCTTTCTCCAGCGCCTGCGGCTTCAGCCCCGAGGTCTCGAGGATCGTCGCCGCCTCGGTGCCCTTTGCGAGGGCCAGCGCCATCAGCATGCGCTCGACGGTGACGACGCTGTCGCCCGCCTTCTTGGAAATGCGTTCGGCCTCGTCCAGGAGCCGCGCCAGGCCCTGATCCATGAAGACCTGGCCGTTGCCACCAGAGACTTTCGGAAGCTTGCCGATCGCCGCTTCTGCCCCAGCGGCAGCCACGGACGAATCGCCTCCGGCGGCGCTGATCAGTGACCTTGCGAGACCTGTCTCATCTTGGAGCAAGACATGCAGCAGGTGCTCAGCCGTAAGCCGTTGATGCTGCTCACGTATTGCATGTGTCTGCGCGCTCTGCAGAAAGCCACGGGCGCGATCTGTGAACTTCGAAAGATCCATGTAACCATCCCTTTCAGCGCGATTTGACCGCCCAAGCTTGGCGCGCGTCCGATCGCCTGCTTCTGGCAGCGTCCAACCTGGCCCGCTGCCCCACGTGCTCGATGTGGTGTTCGTGCAACGCCCCCGCAAGCTGTTTTGGCTGGGCCCTGCCGACTTTGAGAGCGTTTTCCGGCTGCGCGGCCTGTGGTCCGCCGCGACGGCCGTCAACCTATGCTTCATGCGTCGTGTGGTTTCGTCCCATCACCCCCCTGATTGGAGGATACCAGGATGCCTAACCCCTTCTGGACGCCCGCTCTGCGGGCGAGTGTCGTGCCTTTCACCCTGGCGCTCGCGCTGCCCTTCGCCGCACAGGCTGCGGAAGCAGGGTGCAGCGGCGGTGCGGAGGGTCTCGGCCGTGCGGCCTGCCTCGGTTCTGCGGCGGAGACGGCGATGCTCGATGCGCCACTCGCGCTCGGCAGCCCCGTTCGTCGCGTCGCAGCCCCGCCGGCCGTACGTGCTGTAACCCCAACGCTGCCCATCGCTGCCGATCTGGGCCGCCCGCTTCCCGTTGCGGACGTTGCCGTGGTGCGCCGTGAAGTGCGCAACGTGAGCGTTCCCGAGGCGCCGCGTTTCGAGGACGGACACGACGAGATGGCCGCGCCGCGCACCGTTGGCGCCCCTTCCGCGAGCTACACGCCCTTCCTGCCGGCCTCTGGCAGCGCCGCGCTGCCGGTGCTGGGCGTGCCGGCCGACTAGGCGGCGCTTGGCCCGGTCCTCCTCCCGCGCTATCGCCAGCCAGCGGCAGCGTCGGAGGATGGCATGAGCAGCGCGGATGACAGGTTGATCGTAGCCCTCGATGTGGGGGACGCGCTGCGCGGCGGTGAGCTTGCCGAGCGGCTCGGTGATGCCGTGGCCTTCTACAAGATCGGCCTCGGCATGCTCACCGGCGGCGGCCTCGCGCTCGCCATGGAGCTGAAGGACCAGGGCAAGCGCGTCTTCCTCGACATGAAGCTCTTCGACATTGGCGCGACGGTGGAGGCGGCCGTCCGCGGCCTTGCCGCCTTCGATCTCGACTTTCTGACGGTGCACGGAGACCCGCATGTCGTCCGCGCCGCGATGGCGGGGCGTGGGGCGGCCTCCACGCGCATCCTCGCGGTCACGGTGCTGACCTCGCTCGACCGCGGGGATCTGGACGACATGATGATGACGCCGGGCGAGGTCTCGGATATCGCCATCGAGCGCGCGCGCCGGGCGCTGGAAGCCGGGGCGGACGGGGTGATCGCCAGCCCGCAGGAGGCCGCTGCGATCCGCGCATTGCCCGAGGCGGCTGGCCGGCTGATCGTCACCCCCGGTGTCCGGCCCGGTGGCGCCGCGTTGGGGGACCAGAAGCGTGTGGCAACCCCGGCCGCGGCGCTGGCGGCCGGGGCAGATCACATCGTGGTGGGCCGCCCCGTCTGGGCGGCGCCCGATCCGGCTGCCGCGGCTCGGGCGATCCTTGCCGAGATCGCCGCGGTGCCCGGCCGCTAGGGGACCCATTCACCGCTGCGGCCCCCCGCAGTATCATGGCGCCGAGATCCCGCTGCCGGATGGACCGATGCCCGCGCTCTGCCGCGACTGCCTGACCTGGACCGAAGCGCCGCAGGGGACGCGCTGCCCGGCCTGCCGCAGCCCGCGGCTCCTCGTCCACCCAGAGCTTGGCAGCCTCTCCATCGCACATATCGACTGCGATGCCTTCTACGCCAGCGTGGAGAAGCGGGAGGACCCGTCGTTGGCGGATCTGCCGCTCATCGTCGGTGGGGGGCGGCGGGGGGTGGTGACGACCTGCTGCTATGTCGCCCGCATCCACGGCGTTCGCTCCGCCATGCCCATGTTTCAGGCGCTGAAGCTCTGCCCCGATGCGGTGGTGTTGAAGCCCAGAATGGAGCTCTACGCCGCCGTCAGCCGGGCAATCCGCGCGGAGTTCGACAAGATGACGCCGCTGGTCGAGCCGCTGAGCCTCGATGAAGCCTTCCTTGACCTCACGGGTACCGAGCGTCTTCTCGGTGCCCCGCCTGCCCTCAGCCTCGCCCGCCTGGCCGCCGCCATTCACGGCGCCGTTGGGATCACAGTCTCGATCGGCCTCAGCCACAACAAGTTCCTGGCGAAGCTCGCCTCCGATCTCGACAAACCGCGGGGTTTCGCGGTGATCGGCCGGTCGGAGACCGAAGCCTTCCTCGCCCCTCGGCCAGTACGCAGCATTTGGGGAGTGGGTGGGCGGTTCGCGGCGCGCCTGGAAGCCGATGGGTTTCATACGAACGCGGACCTTTCGGCGGCGGGGGAGGAACGCCTCCGCGCCCTCTATGGCAGTGCGGGCGCGCGGCTCGCCAGGCTCTCGCGCGGGGAGGATGACCGCAGGGTCGAGCCCGATGGCGTCGTGAAGAGCATCTCGGCCGAGACCACGTTTGACACGGATACGGCTGAGCGCGACGTGCTGGAGGGGCATCTCTGGCGGCTCGCCGTTCGTGCCTCCGACCGTGCGAAGGCGAAGGGGCTGGCCGGTGGCAGCGTGGCGCTGAAGCTGAAGACCCATTCCTTCCGGACCCTGACGCGACAGACCCGGCTGACGGAGCCGACGAGTTCGGCGGAACTGCTCTACCGCGCAGGCGAGCACCTCCTGGATAAAGTGCTGCTGGAAGGGCCATTCAGGCTGATCGGCATCGGCTTCGGCGCCCTGCTTCCTGACGCTCCCGGTCAGGCCGGCCTGCTGGCGGATGAACGCGCGGCTTTCGTGGAGGCCGAGAAAGCCACGGACCGGATTCGGGCGCGGTTCGGGTCCGACGCCATCATGCGGGGCCGCGCCCTTCGATAGCCGCCCCGAGACATCGGGTTACTAAGATATTGTTTCAATTCAGGATCGTCGAGGTGCCTCGGCATCGCGCAGCTGTCTCACGAGCGCATCAGCTCTTGGCGAGAATGTATGCAATGTTGCGCAGCAACGAGTTCTTCGCACTTGCACCCTTGCATTTTGCTGCGCCGCACACATACCTTGCTACAGCGGCACTTCGGTGTCGCCGCCCTTCCTGGGCGTTTCCTCCCTTAGACTTAGGGCCGGGGCAACCCGGCCTCTTTTTTTGTGTGAAGCCAGTCGCATGGCGCGAAAAGCGCACCCAGGCAGAACGCGAGAGAGGCCCCCGAGGGGCCGGAAGCGTTACTCGGCCGCGACAGTGCCGAGGCTGGGCCCAGCGGCCACAAGGTCACGCACAACACGATCGATCCGCCGGCGGACAGAATCGAAGCCCGGCAGGGGCTCGAGGCTCCGCGCGTCGAGGTACAGCGCGCGGTTGATCTCGATCTGCACGGCCTCCACGCCGCGCGCCGGCCGGCCGTATCGCTGGGTGATGTAGCCGCCCGCGAAGGGGGTGTTCCGCCCCACGAGGAAGCCCGCGCGCTCGAAGGCAGCCTGGGTGGCAGCGACGATACTTCGCCCGGCCGCTGCCCCAAACCGGTCTCCGAGCACGATGTCCGGGCTGCGGCCGCGCACCCGGGGGGCAGCGCGCAGGGCGTCCGCCGGCATCGAATGACAGTCGAAGAGCAAGGCGCGCCCGTGCTGTGCGCGCGCCGAGGCGAGCAGTTCCTCAAGCGCCGTGTGGTAGGGGACGTGGAAGCCCGCGATGCGCGCCTGGGCTTCCGCGAGCGTGATCTTGCCCTCGTAGATCGCGGCGCCCTCGGCCACCACCCGGGGCACGACGCCGAGGCCGGCCGCCACGCGCTGGTTCAGCCCCTGGGCGGAGACCCCCTCCACCAGCGCCGGGTCAAGCTCTGTGGGCGCGCGGTTGAGATCGAGCCAGGCGCGGGGCAGGCGGGCGGCGATCAGCGGCGCTCCGGCCCCAGTCGCGCCGGCAAAGAGCGCATCGACAAGAACATCCTCCGACGCCCGCAGCGCGTGGCGACCGAGGCGCGACGCCGCCACGAAATCCGCCGGATATTGCCGCCCGCTATGGGGCGAGCTGAAGACCACGCCGCTCAGGGCCTGGTCCGGTAGGTGGATTTCGAAGGGCGTCTCGCTCATGGCAATGAACCTAGGCCGGCCGGAGGCGGACCACATCCTTTTTCTCGCAGCGCCAGTCTTGCCAGCAGCGCACGCCCGGATTATGCACCCATCGCTGGCCCGGGCGCGTAGCTCAGCGGGAGAGCACTTCGTTGACATCGAAGGGGTCGCTGGTTCAATCCCAGCCGCGCCCACCAGCCAGAAAACCTTCCCGAAACGGTGACGTCGCGATGCGCCGGTCAGGCGTCGAGACGCCGTCCGCTCTCCGCCTCGAAGAAGTGAAGCGCGGCCGGGTTGAGGCCCAGCTGAAGCGTCTCGCGGATCTCCGCGTCTGGCGAGAGGACCACGTTCACGCGATGGTCGCCAAGCGTGGCATGCACCAGCCGCTCAGGCCCCAGCTCTTCCACGTAAGCTACCTGCAGGCTCACAGGCGCCGCCCCAGGCGCGTTCGCCGCCGTGAACTGCTCGGCGCGCAGGCCAAGCGTCACGGGGCCAGCCGCCGGCGCGTGTCCGTTCAGCGGTGCCGCCCAATCGCCCACGCGAATGCCCTCACCGTCACTGACAGCGGGCAGGAGGCTCATGGGCGGGGCGCCGATAAAGCTCGCCACAAAGGTTGAGGCGGGGCGGCGATAAACATCGAGTGGCCGGCCGATCTGCTCGATCTGGCCCTTGTTCAGCACCACCAGACGATCCGCCAGCGTCATGGCCTCGAGCTGGTCATGCGTCACGTAGATCGACGTGGTGCCCAGACGCCGCTGCAGCTGCCTGATCTCGCCGCGCATCTCGACCCGAAGCTTGGCGTCGAGGTTCGAGAGCGGCTCGTCGAACAGGAACGCCGCCGGTTCGCGCACGATCGCGCGCCCCATGGCCACGCGCTGGCGCTGGCCGCCCGATAGCGCACGCGGCTTCCGGTCGAGATACTCCTCGAGCTGCAGGATCGCTGCCGCCTCGGCCACCCGCCGCTCGACTTCGGCCTTGTCGAAGCCGCGGTTCTTGAGGCCGTAGGCCATGTTCAGGCGCACGCTCATATGCGGGTAGAGCGCGTAGTTCTGGAACACCATGGCGATGTCCCGCTCCGCCGGGTCGAGCTCGTTCACCCGCCGGTCCCCGATCCGGATCTCGCCCGAGGTGATGGTCTCGAGCCCCGCCACCATGCGTAGGAGGGTCGACTTGCCGCAGCCCGAGGGGCCGACGAGCACGATGAACTCGCCATCCGCAATGTCGATGGAGACATCGTTCACCGCACTTGGGCCGCCGCCCGCATAGGTCTTGGTCACGTTCTCGATGGTGACGGGTGCCATGCTGTCCTCGATGCTCTGCTCAGGGGGCTGTGGGGCGCGGCGCATCGACGAGACGCGTCGCAGGCGGGAAGAGGCGGGTGATGGCCGCTTCGTCGAGCGGCGCGTCGGAAAGCGGGGTGGCCTGGGGAGCATCAGGCAGGCGCTCGGGGTCTGCACCGCGCGTCTCCATCAGGTCCCAGCTTAGCGTGACAAGGTCTTCGGCCTCGCCCGCCTCACCTTCCGGCGCAAACCAGCGCCAGGCGGCGGCGGGGTCTGCGGCAACGAGCTCCGTGGTCTCCCTGCCATGCAAGATGAGGAGGGCGCGAAAGTTCTCGAAGCCATCGTCGCCCATGAGGCCACCCTCGAGCTGTGCGCCGAGAGCCCACAGCTCCACGGTGTAGAGGCGATTGAGCACGCCCGCGAACACGCGCTCGAAAGCGATGGTCCCGCTTACCGGGAAGGTCAGGAGGCGCCCGCGAAGCTCCGCCACCGCCTCGGGTATGGGCCGAGGGGTGCCGTCGGCATCGAGCCGCGCGGCCTCGATCAGCTCCCAGAAGACCGCCTCGGTAATGCGCCGCTTGTCCGTCACGGGTGGGGGCGGCGGACGCTTGCCCTCGCGGGCGAGGGCCATGGTCGCGTCGAAGGTTGCGAGCTCTGCCTCCCGGCCCTGCCGCTCCAGCACTGCGCGGCGGCAGGCGGCAACGCGCTCCATGCGCTCGGCTGCGAGGGGCAGTACGCCGAGCTCCTCGGCTGCCTTGAGGTACCAGGTGACCGCCGCATCCAAGCGCGCGTCCCAAAGCCGCCGGCAGGTTTCGAGATCGCCCGCGCCAAGCGCGACGTCCAGCAAAAGCGCCATCTCGAGCGTCACGGCCTCCGCCTGGAAGTCATGCCGTGCGAGCTTGGCCGTCCAGAAGGCGGCGAGGCTGCCTAACGCGCCGGGTGCAAGCTGCGCGAGCTCCTCTGCCAGCGTCTCCCGCCATGCCGCCGCCCGCGCGGATGCAGGGCCGAACGTATCGGTCCGGTTCTGCTCTCGGCCATAGATCTCACCCGAAAGCTCGGCTTCCCATTGGAACCACTGCCCGCTCTCGCCCGGCCCAACCCGCGCTTCTGCCGCCTCGCGCCAGGCAATATGGGCCTCCTGGCCCAGCGTATCGGCCTCGGGTGGCGGTAGGTCGGTCAGTAGAAGAGCGGGTGCATCTTCCTTGCCGATCGTGGTCGCGCGCGCCCGCATGGCCTTCGACGCCACGGCATCGTGCGGCTTCAGCCAGTCAGCCGCCATGCGTGCCACGCGCTGGGCAAGCTTGCGCCGGTTGCGCGCTTCCCGTTCATAGACACGCTGCCCCTCGGCGCGGGCGATGTAGTAGTTCTGGTAAACAAAATGCGCCCGGCGGCTGAAACGGTCGAGCGCTCCCCAGTCGCCAGAGTTGCGCAGACCCTCGGCGACGGCGACGCCCCACGCCTCGCCACCGTGCAGCCCCTGGTCCACGAGATAAGCACCGACATCGGCGAACTGACCCTCCGACAGAAGCCGCTCCAGCACCTGCGCGCGTGCCATGGCGCGGCCGCCAAGCCAGGTGTCTGGCCGCTCATTCGGCGGGATTGCCGCTTCCGCGGCGTCCTTCATCGCGAGGATGTCCCGGACGCTCGGCATCACTTGTCGCTCTCGGTGAGCCCCTTGATGAACCAGCGCTGGAAGATCACCACCACGAGGATGGGCGGGATCATCGCCAGGATCGCCATGGCCATCGCCTCGGCATATTCGGGGATGTTGGCGCCGACCCAGACGTTCAGGATCTGTTTGATGCCGCGCACCAGCGTGAAGAAGCTCTCATCGGTGGTGATCAGCGTGGGCCAGAGATACTGGTTCCAGCCGAACACGAACATGATGATGAAGATCGCCGCGATCATCGTGCGGCTGAGCGGGACCAGGATGTCGATGAAGAACTTCCAGGGGCCCGCCCCGTCGATCCGCGCGGCCTCCAAGAGCTCGTCCGGCACCGACTTGTAGAACTGGCGGAAGAAGAAGGTGCCCGTGGCGGAGGCGATGAGCGGCAGGATCAGCCCCGTATAGGTGTTCGTGAGCCCCATCGAATGCACGATCTCGTAGGACGGCAGGATGCGCACCTCGAGCGGCAAGAGCAGCGTGGTGAAGATGAGCCAGAAGGCGAGCGTGGCGAAGGGCAGGCGGAAATAGACGATCGCGTAGGCCGCCATCATCGAGATCACGATCTTGCCGACTGCGAAGCCGATGCCGAGGATCAGCGAGTTGCCCACCATCAGGAGCCCGTTCACCTCGCCGGTGAAGCCCGTGCCCTCGAACAGCACGGCGCTGTAGGTCTCCACGCCTTCCGCGCCAAAGCCGAACTGAATGCCTTCGCGGTGGATGGTCACGGCGTCATGCGTCGAGGTGAAGAGCGCCAGCAGCACCGGCACGAGCATGAAGAGCGCGCCGATGATCAGGATCGCGTGATCCCCTGCCTGCCGCCAGAACCGCCGCGTTGCATACCAGGGCTGCCCGGCATCTGCGGCGCGGACGGGCCTGGCAGTGGTGCGTGTATCGAGCGTCGTCATCGCCGCCCCCTCAGCTGTAGTGCACGCGGCGCTCGATCATCCTGAACTGGAAGATTGTGAGGCCGAGGACGAGGATCATGAGGATGACGGACTGTGCCGCCGAGCCGCCGATATCGTTGCCGCGGAAGCCGTCGAGGAAGACCTTGTAGACCAGCGTCATCGGGTTGTTCCCCGGCTCGCCCTTCATCATCAGGTCGATGACCCCGAACGTGTCGAAGAGCGCGTAGGTGATGTTGATGATGAGCAGGAAGAAGCCGGTAGGGGCCAGCAGCGGGAAGGTGACGGTCCAGAACCGGCGCATCGGCGAGCGGCAATCGATCTTCGCGGCCTCCACCACGGCGCGCGGGATGCTCTGCAGGCCGGAGAGGAAGAAGATGAAGTTCACTGGCACCTGCTTCCAGATCGAGACGACGATCATGGCGAAGGCAGTGTCCTCGTAGTTCACGCCGATGCGCATCTCCCACCCGAACATCGCGGCGAGGTCCACCAGCGGGCCCACATGCTGATCGAAGAGCAGGATGCCGAGGAGACCGGCGACCGGCGGGGCGATCGCGTAGACCCACATGAGGAGCGTGCGATAGGTGCCCGCGCCGCGCAGCACGGCATCCGCCTTGACGGCGAGCAGGAGCGCGATGGCGAGGGAGAAGAACGTGACGAGCAGCGTGAACCAGAAGGTGAAGATCGCCACCCGCTGGTACTGCCCGTTCGAGACCGCGTCCGTGTAGTTGTCGAACCCCACGAAGGTCTGCCCGAAGCCGAACGGGTCCTCGAGGTAGAAGGAGGAGCGGATCGCCTCCACCGCGGGCCAGTAGAAGAAGAGGAAGACGATGGCGAGTTGCGGCGCCAGGAAGGCGTAAGGCAGCCAGGAATTGCCGAAGGTGACGCGCTTCATAGGGCGTAGGCTCTCACGAGGCTGCGTGGGGCGCAAAACGGAAAACGCAGGGCGTGCGCGCGGCACGCCCTGCGCGGTGTCAGGGGCAGGATCAGCCCGCGGTGGTCTTCGCGAAGCGCTCGAGGAGCTGGTTGCCCTCTTCCTCGATCGTCTGGAAAGCTTCGTCGACGGTGGCCTCGCCGTTGAAGATCTTGCCGTATTCGCGGTTCATGACGTCGCGGATCTGGACGTAGAAGCCCATCCGGTAGCCCTTGGTCCAGTCGCCCGCCGGGAAGTTGAGCTGCTGGATGCCGATCTCGGCGGCCGGCACGCGGTCGTAGTGACCGTCCGACTTGGCGAGCTCGTAGGACGCCTCGGTGATCGGAACGTAGCCCGTCTCCTTGTGCCAGAGGTACTGGACCTCGGGCGAGGCGAGGTACTCGAAGAACTTGGCCACAGCCGCGTTCTCCTCAGCTTCCTTGCCGGACATGGCGAAGAGGGCAGCACCACCGATGAAGGTCTGCGTCGGCTCCGCCGAGATCGCTTCCCAGTAGGGCAGGTAGGTGGCGGAGAACTCGAACTCAGCCGACTTCGACAGGCCGCCGAAGGAGGCCGAAGAGCCGAGCCACATGGCCACTTCGCCGTTCTCGAACGGCGCCTGGTTGTCGCCCCAGCCGGTGCCGTACCAGCCGAAGAGACCAGCGTCGTACCACTCCTTCAGCTTCGTGAAGTGGGTCTTGAGGCCGTCATTGTTCACCAGCAGCTCGGTGCCCTCGACGCCATCGTAGCCGTTGGCGTTGGTCGAGAACTGCATGTCGTGGCGGCTGTGGAAGTTCTCGGTGAAGATCCAGGGCAGGTGGCTCTGGGCGAGCGGCACGAAGCCGGCTTCCTTGAGCGCCGGAGCCGTGGTGCTCTCGAACTCCTCCCAGGTCTTCGGCGGGGTCACGCCGGCCTGCTCGAGCGCTGCCACGTTGTAGTAGAGGATCGGCGTCGAGGAGTTGAACGGCATGCCGACCATCGTGCCCTCGGGCGAGGCGTAGAAGTAGCGCACGCCAGAGATGTACTCGTTGATGTCGAAGGGTACGCCATTCTGGCTGAGAAGGTCCTCAACCGGGATCACGGCACCCGGGGCGCCGATGATGGTTGCGGCGCCCGCATCGAACACCTGGATGATGTTCGGCTGCTCGCCGGCGCGGAAGGCGGCGATGCCGGCCGTGAGCGTCTCTTCGTAGGTGCCCTTGTAGACGGGCGTGAGCTTCACCTCGGACTGCGCCTCGTTGAAGTTGGCGGAGATCTCGTTGACGACTTCGCCGAGGCGGCCGCCCATGGCGTGCCAGAACTCGATTTCAGTCTGCGCCGCGGCGGGAGCCGCGGTGGCGAGCACGAGGCTCGCGGCGATCAGATGCTTGAACATTGGGTCAGCTCCGGTTGGGGGACAGACCCGCGAGGCGCTAATCGTTGGCCGCGTCACTTTCGTGCAGGTTGTGCAACGCCTGGATGACGGTTCGGGCGCAACGCATGAACGATCCCGTGAAGCGGAAGGCACAAGTAATCTTTGACAACCTATCGGATGGGGCAGAGGGTCGCAGAACAAGCAAAAGGCAAATGCCTGTTACCCTGGGAGGTACGCCTATGTCGTCATCGGACGCTCCGTCCGGCGAGTCGAAAGCATCACTCGACTTTTCAACGGACTACGAGATGGGGCAGGATAACATCCGCCCGCTCGGCCTCGACATCCACAACCCGGTCTTCCTGATCTCGAGCATCGTGATTTTCGGCTTCGTGCTGATTTCGCTCGCCAATCAGGAAGCGTCTGCCGAGTTCTTCGGCTGGCTGCGGCCCTGGCTCACCAGCACCTTCGACTGGTTCCTGGTGCTCTCGGTCGATGCCATGACGCTCTTCTGCCTCGCGCTCATCGTGCTGCCCGTCGGCTCGGTGCGCATCGGCGGCAAGGACGCCAGGCCGGACTATTCCTATGCCGGCTGGATCGCGATGATGTTTGCGGCCGGTATCGGCATCGGCCTGTTGTTCTTCGGCGTGCTCGAGCCGACCTATTACAACTTCTCGGAAGGGGGTGGGGCGAGCCCGCTCGGCATCGACGCCTCGCAGCCCGGCAACGAGTATATCGGCGTCGTCGGCACGATCCATCACTGGGGTCTCGAAGGCTGGGCTGTGTATGCCGTCGTGGGGCTTTGCCTGGCGATCTTCTGCTACAATCTCGGCCTGCCGCTCACGCTCCGCTCCGCCTTCTACCCGATCCTCGGTGAGAAGGTCTGGGGCTGGTGGGGCCACGCGATCGATACGCTGGCGGTTTTCGCCACGCTCTTCGGTCTCACCACATCGCTCGGCTTCGGCGCGCAGCAGGTGGCGGCAGGGCTGAACGAGGTGGCCGGCATCGAGCCGACCGACACCGTCGTCGTTCTCCTGATCATCGGCATCACCGTGATCGCCCTCGGCTCCGTGCTCCTCGGCATGGACAAGGGCGTGAAGCGGCTCTCCGAGATCAACATGGTGATGGCGGTCGGGCTCTTCATCTTCGTGATCGCCATGACCGGCGTGGTGGATGCGGTGACGCGGTACTTCAGCGTGATGACCGACTACATCCTGCTGCTCCCGGCACTCTCCAACCCGTTCGGGCGTGAGGACACCAGCTACTTCCACGGCTGGACGACCTTCTACTGGGCCTGGTGGATCGCGTGGTCGCCCTTTGTTGGCATGTTCATCGCCCGTATCTCGAAGGGCCGCACGGTGCGGGAGTTCGTGCTCTGCGCGCTGATCGCCCCGACGCTGGTTTGCGCGCTCTGGATGTCGACCTTCGGCGGTGCCGCCATCGACATGCTGAACGCGGGCGGGGCGCCGGAAGTGCGGGCGAACGTGATCGACGGCTACGTGCCCGAGATGGCGCTCTTCGGCTTCCTGCAGGAACTGCCGCTCTACTCCATCGTCGCTCCCATCAGCCTCGTGCTCATCGTGATCTTCTTCGTCACCTCGTCCGATAGCGGGTCGCTGGTGATCGACACCATCACGGCGGGCGGCAAGATGGACGCGCCGGTGGTGCAGCGGATCTTCTGGTGCACCCTGGAAGGGCTGGTGGCCATCGCGCTGCTGCTAGGCGGTGGTCTCTCGGCGCTTCAGGGCGCTGCGGTCTCCACCGGGATCCCCTTCACCATCGTCGTGCTGGTGATGTGCTACTGCCTGTGGCTCGCGCTGCGTTCGGAGCACGCGAAGCTCTGACGGGCTGACAAGACGCCGGGGGCCGCATGCCGGCCCTCGGCTCACCCTGCCTCAGAACCGGTAGGCGAGACCCAGGGTGATGGCGTGGACATGGCTGTCGTAGCTGATGTCCGTCGGGATGGTGCTGCCATTGGCGCGCACATCCGTATCCAGGAAATCCCAGTAGTTGTAGGCAAAGTCGAGATCGAGGCTCTTGCCGAGCCTGTAGGTCGCGCCGAAGCCCACCACGATCCGGTCTGCATCCGGAATGCGGGGCGAGCGTGTCTCGTCCACCGTCGGTGTCTCCTCCCAGCCGATGCCGGCGCGGAGCGTGATGGTGTCGGTCACATCCACTTCGGTGCCCACGGAGGCGTAGATCGCGTCCTCGTTGTTCGTGATCTCGGTGCCGCCGGGCAGGTTCACGCGCACCGCATCGAAGCTCTCGAAGAAGAAGTAGCGGAAGTCGGCCATGAGCTCGACGCCGGGCCATACCTCGCTGCGGATGCCGGCGCCGAAGATGGAGGGCACGTTGAACGTGGCCTCTGCCGTAGTGCTCAGCCCCGGTGCCGTGAAGCGGCCGTCAAGCTCGATCTCGTAGCCGCGCGCGTAGGAAAGGCCGATTGTGGTGCTGTCGATCACGTCCCAGAGCGCGCCGACCTTAACGCTGAAGCCCACATCGTCGCCCTCCAGCCGGCCCACGGGCCAGCTATCGACCACCGGTGCGCCCAGCCCCGAGGAGATGCTGCCATCGGCGAAGGCGGCGGTGAGGCCGAGGCCCAGGGTCACGTCGTCGACGGGGCTGTAGGAGACCATCGGCGTGGCCTCGAGCAGCTTGAACTCCGACTTAAGCGCCCGTGCGCCGGCCGGATAAAGCGCCGAATTGTTCGGATAATCCGAGGCGAGGCCGAAGGGCGCGTTCATAGCAAACCCGATCACCGCCTTCTCGCCGACCCGCCAGCCAAAGGAGAGGGCGGGCAGAACAGCGTCCTTCGAGGGGTCGAACGTCACATCCCCACCGCCGACGAACGGGTTCGACGCGGTGCCTTTCACCTGCACCTGCAGGTAGGTGATGCTCGACGCCACCTCCCCGCGCTCGACATTGCCGAGGGCTGCGGGATTGAAGCCGATGAAGCTGACATCCGGCCCCCCTGCCGTCGCCCCGGCATAGACGCTGCCCTGCGCCTTGGCCGACCGTTCGCTGACCGCGAAGGAGGCGGCATGGGCGTGGTGGCCGATGCCGAGCGATGCCGCAGAGGCACCGCAGGCCAGCAGGGCGGCAACGCGTCGGCGAGCGGACGGCATGGCGGTCATCGGTCAAGTGCTCCTCGCAGCGAGCGCGGCATCGAACCCGGCCCATCCTGAGACAAAGCCGCTTCGTGACACGGATGTGAATCAGTACCGGCGATAGGCGATGCGCTTGGCGGCCGCCTGTGGGCGCGAAGACGCAACCCGCCTTGTCTGCGCCATTTTTGGGCCCCATCACTGTCCGATGAATGCATTGGGCACGGCGGCTGGGGGGTTGCCTGTGCCACAACGCAACAAGTGAGGGACAGACGGGCAGCACGCGTCGCCTTGACGCTTCGCGGGGGGCAGCGATGCCTTACACTGCCATGATGTATCAGTCTGAGACGGGAAGCCGTCCGGGGGGTGTTGGCGTGAGCGACATCGCAGCGTGGCTCGAAAGGCACGGCCTCGGTATGCACGTGGCCGCCTTTGAGGCCAATCACATCGAGCTGGAAACGCTGCGCGAGCTCACGGAAGCCGATCTGCGGGAACTCGGCCTTTCGATCGGCCACCGCCGCAAGCTGATGCAGGTGATCCGCGCGATGGCGGAGGGTGGCGATGTGGCCCCCCCGCCGCCTTCCGTGCGCGCCAACGAGACGGAGCGCCGCCAGATCACCGTGCTCTTCGCCGATGTGGTGGGCTACACGTCACTGTCGCGCAGGCTCGATCCGGAGGAGCTGTTCGAGGCGATCAACGTCTACCAGGAGGTCTGCGGCCGGGTTGTCCGGCGCCATGGCGGCATCGTCTCGCAATATGTGGGTGACGGGCTCGTGGCCCTCTTCGGCTGGCCGATCGCCTCCGAGCACGATGCACGCAACGGCGTGCGATCGGGGCTCGCGATCCAGTCCGAGATCGCGGGGATCGGGATGATCGGCGGGGAGCCGCTGCAGGTCCGGATCGGCGTTGCCACCGGTCTCGCGCTGGTGGGCGATCTGGGGCCCGAGGGTTCCGACGTGATGGGGGACGTGCCCAACCTCGCGGCGAGGCTGCAGGGTGTCGCTGCGCCGGGCGAGGTGGTGGTGGCGGACACGACGCGCCAGCTGGTGGAGCGCGCGTTCGACTGCCGACCGCTCAACGCCGTGATGCTCAAGGGTTTCGAAGCCGATACGGGCGCATGGCTGGTCACCGAGGCGCGGGCCGAGCCCGAAGCCGCCGGCCGCCAGGGCAGCCAGGACATCCCGCTGATCGGCCGCGGGGCCGAGATGAAGCAGTTGCGCGCAGGCTGGGCGACGGCCCTCGCGGGCGAGAGCGGTGTGATCTGCATCCGGGGTGAGGCGGGGATGGGCAAGTCGCGCCTGCTCGGCGAGTTCCTGGAGGGGCTTGGCGAGGGCGCGGAGGTCCTCAGGCTCTTCGGTGCGCCGGATGCCGGCCAGTCGCCGCTCCGCCCGGTGGTCGAGCTGCTCGGCCGGCTGGCGGGTTTCCGGAGCGAGGATGATGCAAAGGCGCGGTATACCCGCCTCTCGGCGCTCCTCGATGCCCACGATCTCGACCACGCCGCCTACACCCCGATATTTGCGGAGGCGATGGGTTTCGGCGAGCCAGCACACGGCCTTTCGGCCGAGCGCCGGCGCGCCATGCTGTTCGAGGGTACGGGCCGCATCCTCGCCGGCATCGCGAGCCGCCGGCCCACGGCGATTGCGTTCGAGGACCTGCACTGGCTCGACCCTGCGACGCTGGACTTCGCGGCCCAACTTCCAAGTGCCCTCGCTGGTACCCGCGCGCTGGTTGTCGCCACCGCGCGGCCCGAGGGGCCGGTTCCATGGGGGGAGGCGGCGACCCAGGTTGTCGACATCGCGCGGCTGGGCGAGGCGGATGCCGTGGCCCTGCTCCGCCATCAGACCGGGGACGCGAGCGGGCTGGACGACGCGGCACTCCGCCAGATCGTCGACCGGTCCGGCGGTGTGCCGCTCTACCTGGAGGAGCTGACGAAATCGGCCTCCGACGCGCCGGAGAGCCCGGTCATTCCGGTGACGCTGCAGGACGCGCTGATGGCGCGGCTCGACAGGCTGGGGGAGGCGCGGCGGATCACGCTGATGGCCGCCGTGATCGGACGTGATTTCTCGGCGAGCCTGCTGGCCGCCGTCATGGCCCTGCCAGCGACCGTGCTGGCCGCCCCGCTCGAGCGGCTGGTGGATGAAGAAATCCTGTCCTGCGAGCAGGGTGCGGGGGAGGAGACGCCGACCTACCGGTTCCGCCACGTGCTCCTCGCGGAAGCGGCTTACGAGAGCCAGTTGCGCAGCAAGCGCCGGGCGGCCCATGGCGCCGTGGCGGACGTGCTGGCCAAGCGCTTCCCGGAGGAAACGGCGGCGGCCCCGGAACGGCTGGCTCGCCATCTTGTGGCGGCGGGGCGGCCCGCGGAGGCGGTGCCGCTCTTCCGCCAGGCGGGCCTGCGCGCGCTCGGCCAGGCGCACTACCCGGAAGCCGAGCAGCTGCTGGGCGCCGCGCTCGAGGCGCTGGGCGAGGCGATCGAGGAGGGGGCATTCTCCCGCGGCGGCTCGCGGCAGACGGAGCTCGAGATCCTGAGCGAGCTCGGGACCGCGCAGATCGCCATGAAGGGTTTCGCAGCCCCGGAGGTCGGTCAGGTCTTCGAGCGGGCGGAAGCACTGGGACGCGCCATCGGGCCGGGCCCGGCGCTGGCGCGCGCGCTCTGGGGTGGCTGGCTCTACCACCTCGTCTCGGGCGACCTCATCAGGGCCGAAGCGCTCTCGCGCGAGCTGATGGCGCTCGGTGAGGGGGCGCAGGCGGAAGCCGGCGACACGGGCCTCCTGACCGAAGCGCGCTGGGCCTACGGCGACACGCTTTTCTGGCGGGGGCGCGTCGCCGAGGCGTCGCAGGCGCTCGATGAAAGCCTCGGCCTGTTCGACCCGGAGGCGCATGGCCAGCACGCGCTCCTCTTCGGGCAGGACCCTTGCGTTGCGGCGCATTGCTACCAGGCCTACGCATCCTGGGCGCTTTCGGACCATGCACGCGTCCGCGCTTCCATCGCGGCGGCGATCCGGCGGGCGGAAGAGATCAGCCACCCCTTCTCCATGGCCTGGGCGCTCTGCTTTGGCCCGCTTGTCGCCACGTGGCGGGAGGAGCCGTGGGTCGCCAAGCGCCTGTCAGCCATCGCGCTCCGCCATACCGAACGCCAGATCGTACCCTTCTGGCAGAGTGCGATGACCATCGTGCACGGCTGGGCGCGGGCGGGCTGCGGGGAGGTGGAGGCAGGCTGCCGGATGGCGGAGGAGGGCCTCGCCTTCTACCAGGCCATCGGCTCGAAGACCGTCCAGCCCTATTTCCGCGGTCTTGTGGCCGAGTGCCTGCGCGGGGCGGGCCGCCACGGCGAGGCGGCGGAGATGATCCGCGAGGCCTTCGATGGGGCACGCGCCTCGGGCGAAGTCGTCTCCGAGATCTGGTTGCACATCTACGAAGCCCGGCTGAAGCGGGCCCGGGGGGCGGCGCGCGCGGATGTGGCGGCTTCGTTGGAGCAGGCCATCGCCATGGCACGGGACACCGGCGCCGTGGAGTTGGAGCTTACCGCCGCGGTCGAACGTGACCGCCTGGCGGCTGAGGGGGAGGGTGGTGACTGGGTGCGCCCGGCACTCGCCCGCGCGGTGAACCCGCGCAAGAGCAGAGCCGGACGGCGGGCAATTTCGATCGCCGCCTCGGCAGATAGCGCAGTCGCTTAAGTCCTAGCCTTGGGGGAGGCACATGAAGAAGCCATTCTACGTGGATCGCGGTGGCGAGCAGGTCTACCGCGCGCCGTTTACGGCCAAGAACGTCGATTTCTGGGGATTTCTGCTGAAGGCAGACAAGGCGACGATGCAGGCCTCGATCTGCGATCTTTGCCTTAACGGTCCGTCCAACACGCCGGGCCGGTTCCAGATGGCGATGCCTTACGCGCTGGTCGTGTTCAACAACATGACCGCGCTTACCAGCATCGACCCGCCCTTCAACATCCGCGGCGTGTTCCCGGAGAAGGAGCACGCGATCTGGACACTGGTGGAGGACACGGTCGCGAACCGGCTCTTCTGGTTCCAGCCCTACATCTTCGTCGATAACGCCTACGCCCTCAGCATGGGCCGCGAGATCTATGGCTTCCCGAAAGCGCTGGGCTTTTTCGACCTGCCGGAGGTGGCGGAGCACCCGGCGCGCATGTCGATGGACACGGTGGTCGTGCCCAAGTTCGGCGAGGGCCTGCCCGCCTCCAAGGAGCGGCTGATCGAGGTGACGCGGATCGGTGAGGGCATCGGCGGGCTGCGCCCGGTACGCGATGCGGTCGCGCTCGCACGCACCATCAAGGACGTGCTGAGAGAGGCCGGCGAGGACGCGGAGCTCATTCGCAACGAGCTCCACGACCTCTGGAACCTCAACGTGATGATGGTGTTCCTGAAGCAGTTCCGCGCGGCGGGAGACACGACGCGCGCGGACTACCAGGCCATCACCACCATCGACTGCAAGGCCACCAAGTTCCATGGCGGGCACATTCTGCTCTCGCCCTACACCGTGCAGATCCACGACTACGACAGCCATCCGATCCGCAAGGATCTCGGCCTGAAGGAGGGGCTGCTCAGGCCCATCGTAAGCTTCTGGTCCCGCTTCGATTTCTGGATCGGGCCTGGGGCGACGCTCTGGACGCATGGCGACGGTTGGTTGCCGGATGATAACGGCGAGGGGGAAATGGTCTGATGGCGAAGCAGAAGATCGCAATCGTCGGCGGTGGCGTCGGCGGCATGTCCACGGCCATCGCGCTGACGAACCAGCCGGGCTGGCAGGACAAGTACGACATCACGCTCTACCAGATGGGCTTCCGGCTCGGCGGCAAAGGGGCGAGCGGGCGCGGTCCGGACGGGCGCATTCAGGAACACGGGCTGCATATCTGGCTCGGCTTCTACGAAAACGCCTTCCGGGCCATGAACAGCGCTTTCAGCGAGCTCCAGGGGGACGAACGCGTCTACCGCAGCATCGAGGAGGCCTTCGAGAGCCAGAACCTCATCGGGGTGATGGAGAACATCGACGGGGACTGGCGGCCCTTCATCATCGATTACCCCACCGCGCCCGGCGTGCCGGGAGACGGGACGCCGAAGCAGCACGACACGGTGTGGGAGGTGATGACGGCAGCGATGCGCCTCGTCGGCCTCTGGATCGAGAAGGAGCTGGGCTTCGGCCATGAGGGCCACGAGGCGCATGCCGCGCATCTGGCCGAGGTGCCCGAGGGCCATGAGAGCCGGGGTGGGTTCCTCCACTGGCTCGTCCATCAGGCGGACGAGCTTTGGGACGATGCGGTTAACGGTATCGAGGACCTGATGCGCACGGCCGAGCGCGGGTTCCTGCAGGCGGCTTACAAGATCGCGAAGCTCATGCCGTCGGACTGGACGCATCTCAGCGAGCACAAGCACCGGATCTTCCTCAGCCTGCTCGAGCGGGAGCGGGACCGGCTGAAGGCCCGTTTCGAGGCCACGGCCCGGCAGAACGACACGCTGCGGCGCATGTACATGATCGTCGACCTCATGCTCGCGGCCTTCCGCGGGCTGATCGCCAACCGCCGCGCGATCAACGATCACGGGCTCGGCGTGCTCGACGACATGGACTTCCAGGAGTTCTTCGAGAAGTACGGCTGCGACCCGATCAACTGCCGGGTCGAGCACTCCGCCCCGGTTCGCGGCTTCTACGACCTCGTCTTCGGCTATGAGAATGGGGACACGACGCGCCCGAACTTCGCCGCCGGCGTCGCGATGCGCAGCGCCATCTGCATCCTCATGCTCTACAAGCAGTCCATCTTCATGAAGATGAAGGCGGGCATGGGCGACACGATCTTCGCACCGATGCACAAGGCGCTCGAGAAGCGCGGCGTGAAGTTCGAGTTCTTCCACGTGCTCGAGGATATGGAGCCGGCGGAGGCGGACGGGCAAAAGGTCGTCGGCAAGCTCAAGTTCCAGCGCCAGGCCACGCTCAAGGGCGACAGCTACCAGCCCTATGTGGTGGTCGACCATCTGGACTGCTGGCCACAGGCGCCGCTCGTGGACCAACTCGTCGAGGGCGAGGAGATACTGAAGGGCCCCGATGGCGAGGGCACGGAGGGCTGGGACGGCAACTGGAAGGGCTACGATCTCGAGGACTTCTGGACCACCTGGAAGGGTGTCGGCACGGTCGAGCTTGAGCGCGGGAAGGACTTCGACCTCGTCGTGCTCGCGATCCCGCCCTCGAGCCATCCGTTCCTGGCCCAGAAGCTGATCGACCTGAACCCCGACTGGCAGAACATGGTCGAGAAGGTCGGCACGGTCCGTACCCAGGCCATGCAGCTCTGGCTGAAGGGGGATCTGCCGGGGCTCGGCTGGGATCATGGCTCCATCGTCATCGATGCGTTCCAGCAGCCGATGAACACCTGGTCGGACATGACGCATCTGATCAACCGGGAAGCCTGGCCGATCTCCGCCTCGCCCGCCTCCATTGCCTATTTCTGCGGGCCGATGATCGGCGGCATCCCCGACCCGTCGGAGACCGGGGTGCAGAAGGCGGCGGCGGACGAGGTATCCCGCCTCGCCAACACCTGGCTCGAGAGCGCGCCGGGCGTGATCTGGCCGAAGGGGTCGACCGACGGGGCGCTCGATCTCGACACGTTGGTTCAGGGCACGTTCAAGGGCGGCGAGGGCCGGCTGAAGGGGCAGTACTGGCGCGCCAATGTGAGCCCGACGGAGCGCTATGTGATGTCGCTGAAAGGCTCGACCTCGGCCCGCCTCGGCGCGGCGGGGAGCGGTTTCGGCAACCTCTTCTTTGCCGGGGACTGGACGGATAACGGCTTCAACGCGGGCTGCGTGGAAGCCTCCGTCATGTCCGGTCTCTACTGCTCGCAGGCGATAAGCGGCACGCCTGAGGACGAGGACATCGAAACCTACTGGTAAGCAACAACCTGGCGCGGCGCCCCCCGTTTGCGGGAGCGCCGCGCCATCTTGAACCCTTTGGGCGGGCAGCGCGCGCCGCTATATCCCGCGCATGAGCGCGAGCGACACCTTCAGTGAGCCCCGTGAATTGACCGCGTTCTGGCGCTGGTCAGGGCGGCTCGGCTGGGTACTGCTCGTGCTGATGCTCGGTCCTTTCGTCCTCTATTCGGCGATGCAGGGGATCGGCGGGCTCGAGGGGGAGCTGCCGGAGGACAACCGGTTCCTGAAGCCGGATGCGGCGGCCTCGAACCTTTCGATCTTCGTGCACATGATCACCGGCGCCGTGATCACCTTCCTCGCGCCCTTCCAGCTGATTGGGTATCTGCGCCGCCGCTGGCCCGGGCTCCACCGGTTCTCGGGTCGTGTTCTCGTGGCGACGGCGCTGGTCACGGCGATCGGGGGGCTCGGCTTCATCTTCATCCGGGGCACCGAGGGGGGCTGGATCATGGATCTCGGCGCCTTCGGCTACGGTGCCTGTGTCCTCGTCTGCGCGGTCGAGACCTTCCGCCATGCCCGCGCCGGGCGGTTCGCCCTCCATCGGGAATGGGCGCTCCGGTTCTTCGTGCTGGCAATCGCCTCCTGGATCTACCGGATGCACTACGTGCTCTGGTACCTCGCGACGGACGGGCTCTGGAGCAACGAGGATTTCACCGGCGCCTTCGACCTCGTCACGATCTTTGCCTTCTACATCCCCTATCTGATCCTCATCGAGATCTACATCCGGTCGGCGCGAAGGTCCCCCGCAAGGCTCGCGGCCTAACGCGTCGCCACGCCGCCCCGCGTTGCAGCGCACTGGGGGCGCGGGGCGGGGCCCGCGTGCTCTTCTTCGTGGCATGCGCGATCCGGTGACGATAGCCTGCGGTAGACCGAGGCCTGCAGGCGGCGACCTTACGCAAAGAACACCCCTGCGTGATGCGATAATCGGCTGGAGCCGATGGGTGCCATGTGATGACCAGACCCTTCCGGATCGACGGGCTGCAATACGCGAACTGGTCCGAGACCGTGTTCTCTCAGATGCGGGCGGGCGGGGTCGATGCGGTCCATGTCACCATCGCCTACCATGAGACATTCCGGGAGACCGTGCTCAACATCGAACGCTGGAACGGCTGGTTCGCGCGTTTTCCGCACCTCATCGTGCAGGCCCGTACCGCGGCGGATATCCGGGAGGCGCGCCAGAGCGGGCGCACCGCGATCATCTTCGGCTTCCAGAACCCGTCTCCCATCGAGGACGATATCGGGCTTGTCGAGGTCCTGCACACGCTTGGCGCCCGGTTCATGCAGCTCAGCTACAACAACCAGTCCTTGCTGGCGACGGGGTGCTACGAGGCGGAGGACCCGGGCCTCACGCGCATGGGGCGCGAGGTTGTGGCGGAGATGAACCGCGTCGGGCTTGTGGTCGATATGAGCCATTCGGCGGAGCGTTCGACGCTCGAGGCGATTGAGCTTTCCGCGCGACCCATTGCCATCACTCACGCGAACCCCGCGTCCTGGCACCCAGCGCTACGCAACAAGTCCGACACGGTGCTGAAGGCCCTGGCGGAGAGCGGCGGCATGCTGGGCTTCTCGCTCTATCCCCATCACCTAGCAAAGGGGTCGGACTGCACATTGGCCGGGTTCTGCGAGATGATCGCGCGCACGGCGGAGCTGATGGGCGTGGATCGGCTCGGCATCGGCTCGGATCTCTGTCAGGATCAGCCCGACAGCGTGGTCGAATGGATGCGCACGGGGCGGTGGACGAAGAGCGTGGATTATGGCGAGGGCTCGGCCAGCGCCCCGGGCTTCCCGCCGCAGCCCGCCTGGTTCCGCGATAACCGCGATTTCGACGGGCTGGCGCAGGGCCTGCGGAATGCGGGCTTTTCCGAAGAGGAGGCGGGCGCGATCATGGGCGAGAACTGGCTCCGTTTCTTCGAAGACAGTTTCGGTCCAGCATAGGTGCTGAGGCCTGAGGAGGAGGGCGACGTGGCGGACGGAGCGCTGGAGCGGGAGCATTGCGCCGATGGCCTGCGTCCCCCTGAGGTGGTGATGCGGCTCGCCCGCCTCGGCGCCGCGCATCAGACACGCCTTTCCTTCATGCGGGTCCTGCTCAGGCGGCTCCGGCGGGAGAACTGGCGCTTCGACCGGCCGGTTTGGGAGATCGACCGCCGTGGCGTCGGCCGTGCGGTCTATCGCGCCCGGGGGCCGCGCCGAACCTACAGCCTTGTCGCCTTCGCCCACGAGCTTGACGACGCGATGCGGTCCGACAGGGTCATCGCGACGTCATGGGACGCCACATTCACGCTCTTCGATGGGGAGCCGAGCGCGGCCGACGTGGAGCGTCTTGCGGAGAACGTTCCGAAGCAGGAGGCGGGTCGGGTCAGCGACGCCGAGCTCTCGCTTTCCCGCGCGAACCGCTCCGTGCGCCTCTGGGACCATGTCGTCGACCGCCTGGCAGCGGGCGAGCAGCCCGATCCCGCCGAGATCGAGGCGGTCGGCTACCTGATGCGCACCACCGCGGTCTACGGCTCGGGCAAGTTCGGGGCGGCGGACCGTGCCGCGATGGCGGGCCGTCCCCTCATGGAAGGACCGTTCCGCCTCGAGATGCTGTCCGTCTGGCTCACGCGGGCCTTCACGCTGGATCTTGCGGAGCATGTGGCGCGGGCGCGCGGCGGGGTGGCGGCGGCCGTGATCGAGCCCGGTCTCCGTCGCCGCCTCGGTGTGGGGAACTCCACGGGGCTTGGCATGGCGCCGTTCCTCGTCAATCACCCGCTCCTGCTGAATGCCTGGATCACCGCGCGGGAGACGGCGGTCGCCCGGGTGCGGGCGTTGCCGGAGGATTCGCCGGCGGCGCGCGAAGGCTTCGTCGACATGCTCTCGCGCGCTCATTTGAACGCTGCTGGCTGGCGCTCGACGCATCCCTTGCAGGAAGAGAAGTGCCAGCGCCTTCGGGCCGATCTGGCCCGCGTCTCCGAGCGCGTGGACGAGGGCGTGCTCGATGAGCGCCATCCGTGGGACAGCCTACTGCGCTGGGGCGAGGCCACGCTGTCGCTCGAGGGGCAGGAGCAGCTGGCGGCGCTCATCCTCGAACCCCACGGCGCGATGGTCGACGATCTTGCCGAGGCGATGGGCGCCGATGAAGAGGCCGCCTTCTGCATCGACGGCCCGCAGCCGATCGGCGCCCTCCGTGCCGGCCTGGTGCGGGACTATGGCTGGGCCCTCGATGCCGACTATGAGGAGCCGCAACACTGCGCGCGCTTCTGGTACGTCTCCGCCGAGAAGCTCGAGCCGCGTCTGGGGGAGCGCCATGACGAACCGGGGGCGGAGTATGAACAGCCGGTCGACACAGGGCGCGCCGCGCAGGCGCTGATGGCCGCGCTCGAGGGCTGGGCTGACGATGCCACGGTCGCGGCGTTCCTCGACGCTGAGCCGGCCTTTCGCCACACGGTCCGCCGGGCGCAGATTGCCGCTGGCCGGCCCTATGCGGAGATCCGAGAGAATTTGATCGGCGCTGAGATGCTGCCGGTCGACATGCTGCGCTGCAAGCTCGCCTTCTTCGGCGCCACGCGGTTCGACCCGCGCTCCGACCGCTGGGTACGTATCTGCATGTACCAGGGCGCCCCTTTCCCCCATGAGCTGCACGATCTCCCGGAGGACGACTGGGCCTACCCCCGGGCCTGCGAGGGCATGCCGGTCCCATGAGCCTTCTGTCCGAGCCCGGAGGGCGGGAGGGCGCGCGGTACTCCCTCTCGGAGATCGATGCGCAGTGCCGAAAGGCAGCGCGGGGCGCGGGCTGCGCCTTCGGGCTGGCGGAGGAGGCGGGAAAGGCTGCCCGCTGGCTGTCGCAATACGGCCTGCCTGGCGCGGAAGCCGTGTCGGCGCTTCTCTCGGCTGAGCGTCAATGCGCTTGCGGCGGCGGCGCAGGTCCCGCCTGCGCGCTCCGGTTCGGCGCAAGCTGCGCGGACCGGGTGCGGATGTTTGCGGACGGGGAGCAGGTGACGGCGGAGGTGGCGCAGCCTCTCGTCGTCGTCGGCATCCTTGGCAGGGCCGCGGCGGCGGCGAGGCGGCGCGTCGCGCTCGAGTGGTCCGGGGTCAGGGCGCTCTGCGGTCCCGAGGGCCTCGCGGTCGATGGCGCGGGCGGGCTCCTGAGCGAAAACGCCTGTGTGCGCATAGCCGTGGGCACGCCAGCGTTTCTTGGCCGACCGGCCTCGCCCGCCGGGCGATGGGTGGAGGCGGAAGCCTGGGAACGGCTGGAAGCCTATGCCGCGCGGACCTATGCGCCGGCCACCGAAGCCTCCCGCCGCCTCGGCGCCGGCGCGGCAGAGAGCGACTGAGCGAGCGTCAGCGGTAGATGGCGACAGGGATCCGGCAGGCGCGGATGAGCGCCGAGGTGGTGCTGCCGATCACCAACGTGCGCAGGCGGGAATGGCCGTAGGCGCCGATCATCAGCAGATCGATGCCCTCGGTCTCCACCACATGGCTAATCGCTTCCTCCGGCTTGCCCGCCACCAACCGCGTCTCGACTGCGATGCTGGCCTTTGAGAGGCGTTCAGCGGCCCCCCCCAGCGCCGTTTCCATCGCGCTGCCCGCCTCGGATACGGACATGATCACGATGCTGAGGCCGGCATAGAGCGGCGATGTTGCCACTTCCTCGACCGCCTTGCGCGCACTCGGGCCATTGTCGAACCCGATGAGCACCTTCGCGATGGGGCGGAACGCGCGTGAGGTGACGAGGATGGGCCGGCTCGATGAGCGCACGATCCGCTCGAGGTTCGATCCGAGATGGAGGCTTGCGAAGTCCGCCGCCTCGCCGCGCTTGCCGACGACCACGAGGGCAGCGTCCCGCTCGTGCTCGGCCAGCGTCTCCAGAAGATCGCCATTGCGCAGCGAGATGGCCACCTGGCTGCAGCCTGCGGCCTCAAGCCTGCTCTTGGCTTCGTCGAGGCCGAGCCGCGCCTCCTTCTGCACCAGTTTCGCGCGCTCGGCATCGAGGGTGACGAGTTCCTCCAGCAGGCGCCGGCGCGCACCCGCCACGATCCGGCCCGAACGGTCGGAAGACGCGGCCTCGCGCCGGCCCAGCACCTGCAGGAGTTCCACCGGCAGGGCGAGCCTGCCCGCCGCCCAGGCTGCGTGGTCGGCCACACTGTCGGCGTAGACCGACCCGTCGATGCAGGCGAGAACCCTCGACATCACGCGTTCCTCAGTGCTTTAGCGGATCGGCGACCGCGTCGGGCCGGTCGTAGACGGCGAGCTTGTCGACCAGTGTCTCGCTCGCCTCGTTGAGCCCCACCACCTCGACATCCGCCCCCTCGCGGCGGAACTTGAGCACGATCATGTCGAGCGCGGCAACACTCGAGATATCCCAGATATGCGCGTTCTTGAGATCGATCACGACGCTTTCGAGGGCTTCGCGGAATTCGAAGGCGGCGAGAAACTCCTCGGTGGAGGCGAAGAAGATCTGCCCCTCGACATAGTAGGTGCGCTTCCGCCCGTCCGCCGAAAGCTCGGACCGGACGCGGAAGATCTGCGCGATCTTGCCGGCGAAGAAGATGCCCGAGAGCAGCACGCCGATCAGCACGCCGATGGCGAGGTTATGCGTGGCCACGACGCCGATAACGGTCGCGATCATCACGATGTTCGAGCTGTTCGGATGCTCGCGCAGATTGCTGATCGAGCGCCAGCTGAAGGTGCCGATGGAGACCATGATCATGATGGCCACGAGTGCCGCCATCGGGATGATGCCCACGAGATCGCCGAGGAAGACCACCATGATGAGCAGGAACACGCCGGCGCAGAAGCAGGAGAGCCGCCCGCGCCCGCCGGACTGCACGTTGATGATCGACTGCCCGATCATCGCGCAGCCGGCCATGCCGCCGATGAAGCCGGTGGCAACGTTCGCCGCCCCCTGGCCGATGCATTCCTGATTGCGGTCCGAGCGCGTGTCGGTCAGCTCATCGACGATGGAGGCGGTCATGAGCGACTCGAGCAGGCCGACGACGGCGACGCCCACCGAATAGGGCAGGATAATCAACAGCGTATCGAGGGTTAGCGGGATGTCCGGCAGCAGGAAGACGGGCAGCGTATCCGGCAGTTCGCCCATATCGCCCACCGTGCGCAGGTCGAGATCTGCCGCAACGGCCACGGTGGTGAGGACTAGGATGCAGACCAGCGGCGCCGGCAGGGCCTTCGTGACCCTCGGCAGCAGGTAGAGGATGGCGAGGCCCGCGGCGACCATCGGGTAGGTGAGGAAGGAGACACCGATAAGCTCGGGGATCTGAGCCATGAAGATCAGGATCGCGAGGGCGTTGACGAAGCCGGTCATCACCGATCGGGAGACGAAGCGCATCAGCCGTTCGAGCCGGAAGAGCCCCGCCGCGATCTGGAGAAGCCCCGCGAGGACCGTGGCGGCGAGCAGGTATTGCAGCCCGTGCTCCTTCACCAGCGTGACCATCAGGACCGCCGTTGCTGCGGTTGCGGCGGAAATCATGCCGGGCCGGCCGCCCACGATGGCGGTGATGACGGCGATGGAGAACGAGGCGTAGAGGCCCACCTTCGGGTCGACGCCCGCGATGATCGAGAAGGCGATGGCTTCCGGGATAAGCGCGAGGGCGACGACGAGGCCGGCGACCACATCCGTGCGTGCGTTGCCCAGCCATTCCTCACGCAGCCGATACCAGTCGATCGCCTTCATATCGATGGCCCCTCAGCTGTCGCGCAGCACACCGCGACCGCCGGCAACGCTCCCCCGATGGCGGGAGAGATGCCGCGTCCACATGCCGCCCCTAGACCGGCTGACCTAGACTGGCAGCGCCATTGTCAATCCCGATCCCGAGACTGGCGGATCGTGGAGGGGATGGCCGACGCGCTGCTGAGGAGGTTGCCGGCGTTATTGCGTGCGTTCTTCGAGGAGCTTGCGGGCGTATTTTCCCGCCTTGCCGCTGCCCTTCACGCCGCGCAGGCAGGCTTGCGCATCCGGGTCCTCCAGCCGCGTGCCGCTGGCGTAGTGGAGTTCGTAGAGAAGCTCGAGCATCGCGCCGAGGTCGCGCGGTATCTGGTCCGGCGGGAAGCGCAGCAGGCCGGCCATCGCGCCGCACACGAAGGCGGCATGCCCGGGCGATGCCGTCGCGATCTCCCGAAACGCGCGGACCCAGCGGCTGAGCGGCAAGGGCCCGACGGAGACGAAGGGCCAGGTCTGCGCGGCGAAGGCATCGGCGCTGAGCCGCCCGGCCGCCACCAGATGCGTGATCGCGTCGACCGTCATCCCCGTGATCGACCGGTCCTCCGACGCGAGGTAAAAGCCGAGCATCGCCTGCCCCATCGGCCCGCATGGCGCACCCGGGATGAAGAGCGGCTCCAGGAAGGCGAGGCAGTGATGGTCCGTGAGCTTCTGATAGGTGTCGAGGGTGGCGATGGCGCCGGCGAAGAACGGTTCGCTGTTGCCGGGCCATACGGTCGACGCCCAGGCGATATCCTCGAACGTCGTGCCGCAGGGATGCGGCTGTGAGTGGACGTTGTGTATCGGGAGGTGGAAGAGGCTCGAGGCAAAGCGCGTGTTGGCCTCGGTCGGTGTCGGCTGCACGTCCAGTTGCACGACGCACCACGCGTACTGGTCGTGCGTGTCGCGCGAGATGCGGAGGCCGAGGCGGGCCGGCACGCCGGCGCCTGCGATTTCGCGGCCGACGAGCTTCACGATCTCCGGCGCCGCCGTGCCCGGCGAGCGCGCGGCCCAGGCTGCGACCCATGGCACTGCCCGCCCCTCTGGCTTGACCGGCGCGCGGAGGGCGTAGGCGACGGCCCGCTCCGTCTCGTCCTGCGGGTCGAGCCGCGCGAGGGCTGCGGCGCGGCCGTCCGGCCTGAGGCGCATGAGCGCGAGCGCGAGGTCCTGCACGGGCAGGGCGCGCCGGGCTGCGCGGCAGGCGAGCATGCGGTCGACCAGCGCGCCCGGCGCGACGCTGCCGCTCCGGTCCGTCGGCGCCGAGAGCATGGGGCCCGCATGGCCCTCGCTGAGAAGGGCGCAGATATCGTCGTTGCGGCGGTGGAACACGGCGGTGACCGTGCCTTTGCTGATGCCGCGATGGTGGCGCTGGGGGAGATGCCGGGAGAGGGCGGCTTCGATGTCGCCTCCCTCCACCCATGCCGCGCCGAGGGCGGCGAGGCCGAGCTGCGTCTCGCACTCGACCGCCCGGTTGAGCAGTTGGCGGGCGCGTTTGGCGACGGGGGAGAGCTTCGTCTCGTGCTCGCGCGCCGCGGTGCCGAACCGCGCGATGCCGTCGACCGCGCGCTCGACGGCGATCGGATCGCGGCAGGTCTCGAGCGCTTCCAGGAAGAGGGCGATGGCTTCGTCGGTGCTGCCTGCGGGCGCCACCGGGTCGGGCGCGGCAGGTTCCGGCGGGGCGAGCGGCGCTTGGGGCTGCGGGGCTGGCTCGGGCGCTGGCTGCGACTCGCCGGTCATCGCCCGCAAGCGCGGCTGGAGCGAGGGCAGGACAGCATCGCCATGGGCGGAGAGCGTTGCCGCCACCTCCGCGTCGTCGACCACGCCGAGCTGCTCCACGGTGTCGAGCGCCCTTTTCTGGACGTCCACCGCTTCGTTGATGAGGGCCGTTGCCGCGAGGCGCCCCGCTTCCGCCGCCCGCGCCGGGCTGCGCTTGGCGACGGCGGCGACAAGCTGCAGCGCGTCCTTCGCGGCGGTCTTCTGGCGCGCCTGGAGGGCCGGTGCGATCTCCGCCAGAAGGGCGCCTTCGTCGAGCTTTCCCGCCTTGTCGAGCTTCTTGAGCGCGTTGAGGGCGAAGCTGACCGTTGGCGGAACGGGGCTGGCGAGGAGGCGGAGATAGGTCCCGGCCCGCCCGGCCATCTCCTCGAGCGTTGGGTCGAGTGCGGTGTGCAGGCGGGAGTACCACCCGGCGCGGAACTGCCCGAAGTCCCGCTCGAGCGCGCTGAGGGAAGCGTCGAGCAGGCGCGCGCGGTCGAGCCTGCCCGACCGGCACATGCGGACGATGAGCGTTCCCCACTGGTGCTCGGCCGCCGTGTACTTGTCGACCGCCGCGAGGCTCAGATCGCCACCGCCCTCGACCTCGAAGAACCGCCAGATGTCCTTCGTCGCGAAGAGCGGCTCTTCCTGGGCGAGCCGCGCGCCGCTGCCATGGGCGTAGTAGCCGAGGATCAGGCTGTCGCTCTCCGGTCGCGTGCAGAGACCCGCGCGCCAGAGGGGGGCAACGCGTGCGACGAAATGGGCGGAGGTCTCGATCAGGTCGGCGACATAGCGGTCGATCCAGCCCGGCTTGAGGGCGCGCACCGTCTCCACGAGGTCGAGCCGCTGGGGGAGGATGTGGAAGTGGTAGGGCTTGAGTTCGGAGGGCGTTGCCGTGGCCAGCATGGCGATGCGCAGCGCCTCTTCGTCCCTGATCTTCGGCGGCTTTGGGCGGTTCGCGGAGGCGGAGAAGGACGCGGCCCAATGCTGCTTCCAGAGTGCGAGCACGGGCTTCGCGGCCTTGCGCCTGACCGCTTCGTCGACCGCGCTGAAGCGTTTGAGCGCCTGTTCCGCGCGTGCGGTGCTCGCCAGCGTGAGCGCTTCATCGCCGGTAAGCTCACCCGTCACGCCCGGCCTCCATCGCCATCCTCCATCGCCATCTCCACCGCCAGGGCGTGCTTGCAGGGGCCGCGCGACAGCTTGTGTTTCGCGTACCATGGGCACGTGCAGGTGAGCAGCCCGTCCACGACGCGCAGCTCATGCACCACGCCGTCGGACGCGACCTTGGCGGTATCGCCCTCGAAGCTGACGGCGCCCGCTTCGAAGAGCCCGCGCGCGGCCTTCAGCCTCGGGTTTCGGCGTTCGATACGGTCGAGCCGGAAGGGGAGGACGCGGTGGAAATAGGCGCCCGTCGCCAGATCGAAGCCGACGAGCCCTTCGGAGGCGGTGATGGCGAGCGCCCGGTCGAGCACGTTTTCCGAAAGGCCGGTGCTCGCCGCGAGGTCCGATAGCGAGAGCCTGTCCTGCCAGTGGAGTTGCGCGCGGAGGGCGGCGACGCCCCGGTTCGGCCCTTTCTCCCCGTCGCTCTCGGCCGCCAGCGCGGAGAGCAGCCCGCCATCTCCCGAGAACCCGCGCCAGGGCTCCGCATTGAGGGCCAGCGTGAGGCGCTGCGCGCCGAGGTCGAGCACCCAGGCGGTGCTTCCGGTCGCCTCGTCGAGCCAGATTTCCATGCCCTCTGCGAAGGGCATCAGCGGCTCGAGCACGCGGAGGCGGTGCCCGCCCCGGAGCGGGATGGCGCCGGGGGAGGGCCGGGCTGCCGCGCGCAAGGTGGGCCCCGTGGCCGTGATCCACTGCTGATGGTCGGTCTTCGAGCGGGGCTGCGCCCGCAGGAAGCGCTGGGCCCCGATGCGCGGCACGGTCGCCGCGCGGCGCATGCGGCGCAGATGCACCTGCACCTCGCCGAAGCCCTTGATCCAGCGGAGCGGGAGCGGGACCTTTTCCTCATGCACCGCCGCCGTCTCGTGCGCGATGCCGACCCCCTCCGCCCCGATGGTGAGGCTGAGCGCGCTATCCCGGCGCACGCGGGCGAGGGCGGCGCGCAGGTCGGGGCCGAAATCGACATTCGTGGTCCCGTGCCGCCGCGTGCGCGCATCGAGCGCGCCGTCGCCCATGTCGTGGCGGATATAGGCGCTGCAACAGGCGGAGAAGCCTTCGAAGCGCACCGCACCGGGGCTTACGGTGGCGACCGGGTCCGCCTCCCGCAGGATGCGCGCGAGCATGGCGGGGGGCACGTAGAAGCGGGCGGCGACGATCTCCGAAACGGCGCGCAGGGCCTTCGCCGTCACCTCCGGCGCGCGCGCCTCCGCCTCGAGGAAGACGGGTGCTGCCGCCGGCGCCTCGCGCGCTGCGTCAGGCTCGGCATCCTGCGCGCAGGCGAGCGCGAGGCAGGCGCGCGACGGCGTCTCCCGCAGCTCGGATCGTACCTGATAGGCGGCGTGACGCTCCAGCATGACCGGCCCTGCCCGAAACTCCCCTCGGCGACACCCTACCGAAGCCCCTCCGAACAATCACGCCCCGCCTGCCCCCACCATCACGAACCGGGACCAGCCGACCTTGACCGAAGCCGAACGCTCGGAGCGTCGGGGCGGGCGGTAGGGTGGGGTTTCACCCCACCGCATGCCGCGCCCGAACGGTGGGGTAGAACCCCACCCTACCCGCGCCGGTTGAGCTTCGGCCTCCCCGCCCGCGCCGCCCCCAACATCCGCCGCCCCCTCACCAAACAGGGCCTGATCACCCGCATCGACCACGCCCTCTACACCATCAACCGAAGCCACCCGGCCCTGACGGAGATCGAACTGTCGGAGTTGAGGGGGGCGTGTTAACATAGGGAGCGGCTGGTAAGGGCCTGTGTATCGCGACTAAACTCAAAGTATATGAACGCTATAGATGAAAAGGCGCTCAAATTATCAGGGAGATTGAATGGAATTTTGTTATGTCTTATAAACATACCCCGATGCCCAGAAAGCCAGAATTTTGTATGAAGAAGCTGAAGTTAATAGCAGCTGGGGCGGGTCTTGCACTTTTTATCTCAATTGCCTCTGCTTTTGCAGGTGACAGTGCTTCGCCGGAGAGCTCCGTCGCCTGTGAAGATATTTTTGGTGAGGATTTGAAGAAGGCGATAAAAGATGCGCGGGATACTGGGCGTTTTGGAAATGCTTGGGAAATTTTTCACCGTCGCCTTGTTGGGGCAAGTTGCACACCAGAGGCAATAGTGAGTTTCATTTATTTTGCTGGCTACAATGCACATGAAGAGTTTGTCCGTGAAGAAACGAAAGATCAGCCAGCATTCATTGCAGTGAAGGCCTGCCGTAAGACTCGTCGCCTATCGACGCTATTCCAGCTGAAGTGTTTCGATCAGATATTGTTTCGGATTGTTCGGGGCAAAATTGTGACAGTTCACATCATGGAGCCAAAGCTATTTTAGGCGCCATGCTAAAATGCGATCAAATACTCATTCCAGATTTTAGTTTTGAGAGCTTAAGGGATTCTTTCTTGATCGATCCAGGCTTAATGAGCTTCGGACCAGCTGCAGCCTTTCCCGCTATCTACAACGAGTGGGACTGCTAGCAGGTGTCTTGGGCGATCAGCATATTGCATCATCTCCCTCGTTTTCTCTGTGAATTGATCTGCCCAGTCCTCCTCCACTTCGAACAGCAATTCGTCGTGGACTTGGAGGAGCATTTTGTTCACGTGGCCGGTTGTGGCCATGTGGGCGGGGAGGCGGATCATGGCTCGGCGGATGATGTCGGCGGCGCTGCCTTGGATGGGGGCGTTGATGGCGGCGCGTTCGGCGAAGCCCCGGTGCGGGCCCTTTTGCTGGATGCCGGGGGTGTGGATCTTGCGGCCGAAGAGGGTCTCGACGAAGCCGTGCTTCTTCGCGAAGGCCTTGGTGTCCTCCATATAGTCCCGGATGCCCGGAAACTTCTTGAAATAGGCGTCGATGAAGGCCTGGGCCTCGTCCCGCGGGATGCGCAGGTTGTTGGCGAGGCCGTAGGCGGAGATGCCGTAGATCACGCCGAAATTGATCGCCTTGGCCTGCCGGCGGACCATGGGGTCCATGCCCTCGACGGGCACGCCGAAGACCTCGGACGCGGTGATGGCGTGGATGTCCTCGCCGCGGCGGAAGGCGGCGCGCAGCTCCTCGATGCCCGCGATATGGGCGAGGATGCGGAGCTCGATCTGGGAATAGTCGAGGCTGAGGATGACGTTGCCGGGCTCCGCGATGAAGGCGGTGCGGATCTGGCGGCCCTCCTCGGTGCGCACGGGGATGTTCTGGAGGTTCGGGTCCGTGGAGGCGAGGCGGCCGGTGGAGGTGGCGGCGAGGGAGAAGGAGGTGTGGACGCGCCCCGTCTCCGGGTTGATGTGGGTGGGGAGCGCGTCGGTATAGGTGCTCTTCAGCTTCGAGATCTGGCGCCAGTCGAGCACCTTGGCGGGCAGGTCGTGGCCCTCGGCGGCGAGGGTTTCGAGGACGTCCGCGCCCGTGCCCCAGGCGCCGGTCTTGCCCTTCTTGCCGCCGGGCAGGCCCATCTCGTCGAACAGGATCTCGCCGAGCTGCTTGGGGCTGCCCACGTTGAACTTGCGGCCGGCAAGCTGCTGGATCTCCTCCTCGAGGCCCGCCATTTTCTGGGCGAAGCGGCCGGACATCTCGGAGAGGATCTCGCGGTCGACCTTGATGCCGGTGCGCTCCATCTCCGCCAGCACCGGGACCAGCGGGCGTTCGAGCGTGTGGTAGACGGTGGAGACGCGCTCGGCGGCGAGGCGGGGCTTCAGCTTGTGCCAGAGGCGGAGCGTTATGTCCGCGTCCTCGGCGGCGTAATGGGCGGCCTTCTCGATGGGCACACGGTCGAAAGTGATGGCGGATTTGCCGGAGCCGATGAGTTCCTTGATCGGCTGGGGGCGGTGGCCGAGATGGCGCTCGGAGAGCTCGTCCATGCCATGCCCGCCGAGGCCTGAGTCGAGCGCGTAGGAGATGAGCATCGTATCGTCGATGGGGTCGAGCGCGATGCCTTGGCGGGCGAAGACCTTGATGTCGTATTTGAGGTTCTGCCCGATCTTGAGGACCGCGCGGTCCGCGAGGATGGGTTTCAGGGCCTCGAGCGCTTCGTCGAGGGTGAGCTGGTCGGGTGCGCGTTCGCCGCCTGAGAAGAGATCCGCCTCGCCCGTAACGTGGTTCACGGGAACATAGGCCGCGCGCCCGGGAGCGGGGGAGAGGGCGATGCCGACGATTTCCGCCACCATCTCGTCGAGCGAGGTGGTCTCGAGATCGATGCAGAGAAGGCCGGTCTCGTGCGCCTCGGCGATGAGGGCGTCGAGCGCCTCGCGGGTGGTGACGGTCTCGTAGGTACTGGCATCGAGAGGCGGCAGCTCGCGGAGAGCGCCGGGGCCCTCGGCCGTGTCGGCCTCACTCTCGGTCTCTGCCTCCTTGCGCGTGTCCTCGATTGCGGGGGTCTCGACGCCGTGGGCTTCGGCGACCCGCTGGGTGAGGGTGCGGAACTCCATGAGCTTGAGGAAGTCGAGCAGCTTCTCGGGGTTCGGCGGCTGGAGGACGAACTCGTCCGTCGGTTCGAGATCCGGCACCGCGCGGTCGAGCGTGACGAGGCGCTTCGAGACGCGGATCTGGTCGGCGAAGTCGATCAGGGTCTGGCGGCGCTTGGGCTGCTTGATCTCCTCGGCGCGCTCCAGCAGCGTCTCGAGGTCCCCGTAGTCCTGAAGGAGGGTGGCCGCGGTCTTGAGGCCGATGCCCGGGGCGCCGGGCACGTTGTCGACGCTATCGCCGGCCAGCGCCTGGATATCGACCATCTTCTCGGGGCCGACGCCATACTTGGCCTCGACCTCCTCCACGTCCATCGTGGTCTCTTTCATGGGGTCGAAGAGCACGATGCCGCCGCCCACGAGCTGGGCGAGGTCCTTGTCGGAGCTGACGATGGTGCAGCGGGCGCCGGCCTCGCGCGCTTCCTCCGCATAGGTCGCGATGATGTCGTCCGCCTCGAAGCCTTCGCGCTCGATGCACGGCAGCGAGAAGGCGCGGGTGGCGTCGCGGATCAGTGGGAACTGGGGCTTCAGGTCTTCGGGCGGGTCGGGCCGGTGGGCCTTGTAGTCCGGGTAGAACTCGTTCCGGAAGCTCTTGGACGAATAGTCGAAGATCACGGCGAGGTGCGTTGGCGCATCCTTCGAGAGGCCCTGCACGAAGCGGTGGAGCATGTTGCAGAACCCGGCGACCGCGCCCACGGGCAGGCCGTCGGAGCGCCGGGTGAGCGGCGGCATCACGTGGTAGGCGCGGAAGATGTAGCCGGAACCGTCGACGAGATAGAGGTGGTCGCCCTTCGCGAGGCCCATCAGTGATCGTCCTGCGCGGCGCCCTCTTTCAGCACAAAGCGCTTGTCGCAATACCCGCAGTCGACATAGCCGCGGGGGCCGATCTGCATGTAGACGAGCGGGTGGCCGAGCGCGCCGCCCTGGCCCACGCAGGACACCCGGCGGGTTGTGACCTCGACAATCTCGCGCACCTGGGTTGCCATGCTCGCACCTCCGCCGACCGCTTGCTTCGCGGGGACGATAGCGCCGGGTGGAGGCGGGGCCAAGGCCGGCATTGCCTGTGCTGGAAAGGCGGGGTGGGGTTCGCCGTTGAGCGAAGGCGGATGGGCGGATTTCCACCTATGGCCCGGATTTTTCCGCTCACTGAAAAGTCAACTCACATACAGCAACGTCGGAAATGGACCTGTGTGACAGTATAGGGCAGAGAATGTGCCTGTTCTGCGTGATCGAGAGGAAGCGTGTCGACGACGGATATCAACGAGGCGAGACGAAGGAGAGACGGGGTGGTCGACAGGGTCGCCCTGCTGAACAGGCGTGCCTGGGCGATCCGCTGGTCCTCCCGCGTTCAAAGTTTCGCTTTGGCCGAGCGGGCCTTTCTCGTCTCCCACAACGGCACGCCCTCGCAGCAGGCAGCAGCGCTTCGCACGCTGGCCTGGCAGGCGCGGTGGCGTGGCGACTTCGACCAGGCCGAGGCGTTTGCCCAGCAGGCGCTGCGCCGGCTGCAGCCCGATCTCGCGCCGGTCGTGCAGGCGGATGCGCTGTCCATCATGGCGATCGTCCATTATTCGCGCGGACGGCGCGATCTGGCCCGGCGTGCCGTGGAGTTCGGCTTCGACCGGCTGGATGTGCTGAGCGCTCCCGAGACACAGGTCGATCTGCTGCTGACGGCGACGAACATCGAACGCCAGTCGAAGCGGCTCGACGAAGCAGCGGTGGTGCTGGACCGGGCGCTGGAGCTTGCGACGGGTCCGGAGCTTGCGCGGGCCGAGCACGACCAGGCGCGGGCGTTCTATGCCGACGGCGATCCGGAGCGGGCGCTGGAATGGGGACTGCGCGCGGTTAACAGCGCGCGCGTCTTCAGGAACCGCGTGATGCTGCCCTATGCGCTCGAAGTGGTCGGCGGTGCCTACCGCGTTCTGGGGCGCGAGCCGGAGGCGGCGGCGTATCTGGAGGAAGGCGGGCGGATCGCGGCCGAGGATGGCGATGTGCGCGTAGCCTGCCAGTGCCTGGCCGAGCGGGCCCAGCTCGCGCTCGACGAAGGGGACTGTGCGGCGGCGCTTGAGCCTGCGCGCCAGGGTCTCGAGCAGGCGCGCGGCATGGGCTACGTGGTGTGGGAGAAGAAGTTCCTCGCCAT
>JBCBEP010000007.1:0-61139 GCA_038528605.1 Pseudomonadota bacterium | reverse complement strand
TACGCCCCAGAATGTCGAGATCGTCGGTGATGCCCGCGCCCTTGGTCGTGACCGTTACCGGATGACCGAAGCGCTCCAGCACCTCGAGCACGCCCCGCATCACCCGGTATCGCCGCTCGATCGGCTGATAGGGGTCGGTATTCGTGCCGATGGCGATGGGCGCCACCTGGTACCCCTTTCGCCGCAGCGCCTTCTCCAGCAGCGCCGGCGCTTCCGGCTTGACCACCAGACGCGTCTCGAAGTCGAGCCCCGGAGAGAGGCCGAGCTGCGCGTGGCTCGGCCGCGCGAAGCAATAGATGCAACCATGCTCACAGCCCCGGTAAGGGTTCACCGAGCGGTCGAACGGTACATCGGGCGAGGTGTTCCGTGTGAGCACGCTGCGGCTCCGGTCGATGCTCACCTCGGTGCGGAGCGGTGGCAAGGCCTCGTCCCGCTCCCAGCCGTCATCCACGGGCTCCGCCGTCGTGCGGTCATAGCGCGACGCCATGTTGAGCGCCGCTCCCCGGCCCCGCCGGCGCGCTGCCGGAAGCTTGGCACCACCCTCGGTGCCCTCAATACCGTCAGCCGGTTCCGCGAAGAGATCCGCCATGCATCCTCCCGATTCTGACCAGAACATTAACAGAACATCACTCATACGCACAGTCGTCCGGCAGTGCATCGCTTCCGCCCGTGGCAGCCGCGGGCTAGACGGACGGTAAGCCCAACGCGGGAGTGCGCATGCGGATCGTCTTCGCCCATCAGAACTACCCGGCGCAGTTCGGCTCCTTCGGCGGCTGGCTCGCCAGGAAGGGCTGGGAGGTGGCGTTCCTCTCGGCGGCCGAGGAGATCGCGCCGCCGGACCGCACTGTCGCCGTACGCGCGCGCCCGGACCGTCAGCCCGCCGCAGGGGTGCACAAGCTTGCCAGCAGCACCGAGCGCGCGGCGATCAACGGCCACGCCATGGCCAAGGCCGCGCTGAAGCTCGCGGATCGCGGCTTACGGCCGGACGTGATCGTGGCGCATTCCGGTTGGGGCTCGGGCACCTTCCTGAAGGCCGTCTGGCCCGAGGCGGCGTTCGTGCCGTATGTGGAGTGGTACTACAACGCTCCCGCCGTGGATCGCCTGCCCGGGGACACTGCGGCGCCCACGCCGGACCAGCGCGCGGTGGCCATCGGGCGCAACCTGCCCATCGTCGCCGATCTCGCCCAGGCAACCGCCGCGCTCTGCCCTACCGCGTTTCAGCGCGACCAGCTTCCCGAGCGTCTGCGTGCGCAGGTCACCCTCAGCCATGACGGGATCGACTGCGATGGAAACGCACCCGATCCGACGGCGCGCATCGATCTTCCGGGATGCACGCTACCGGGCGATGCGGAGATCGTGACCTATGCCACGCGGGGCATGGAGCCCCATCGCGGGTTCCCGGAGTTCATGCGCGCGCTGGCGAGGCTCCAGGCCACCCGCCCGCGTCTGCATGCCGTGATCGGCGGAGAGGACCGGGTGTGCTACGGACCGGCGCTGCCCGAGGGGGAGAGCTGGAAGACCCGCATGCTGGCCGAGCTCAACCTCGATCTCGACCGCGTCCATTTCGTCGGCCTGCAGCCGCGCGCCGCGTTCAGGCGCATGCTGCAGGCAAGCCAGGCGCATGTGTATCTGACGGTGCCCTTCGTTCTTTCCTGGTCGCTCCTCGAGGCGATGGCGGTGGCAGCACCCCTGGTCGCCTCGGATGTCGCGCCCGTGCGGGAGGCGATGCGCGACCGGGAGGAGGGCCTCCTCCTCGACCACTCGGATATCGACAGGTTGGCCGCCGCCATCGCCCGGCTGCTGGACAACCCGGCCGCCGCGCGGGAGATGGGTACACGCGCCCGCGCACGGGTGCTCGACCGCTACGACCGCGCCACGCTCTGGCCAGAACGGGCGCGCTGGCTGGCAGGGCTCTCGGCATCGCGGGCGCCTGATGCCCGATGAAATGGTGCGGACGGAGGGACTCGAACCCTCACTCCACAGGGGGAAACGGATTTTCGTACCGCTACGGCTTTCGCCGCCTGCCGGAGCGCGCTGCGTCCCGGCCGTTTGCCAGTCTGGACTATCCCTTCGCCATGGCCCTGCCCCCGATCGGGGTGTGGCTTTAGGCGCTGCCCGTCTAGTCTCTACACCTTCCGTGCCGAACGGCGCGGCTTGGCTCGGGATCAGCGTCGGACGGGCGGCGCGCCGCCCCGGAGGCCTTCCCCGACTTTGAGCAGTTCTACTCCCCGGATTTCCCCGGAGGCACTCAAGTTCTCCCTCAAGTCCGTCGCGTCTACCGGTTCCGCCACGTCCGCATGCAGGCCCCCGGGGCCGGCGCGTCGAGCCTAGCGGATGGGGCGGCGGAGGCAACAGGGGCGCTGGCCCAATGCACGGGGCGGGCCGCGCGCGCTAACCATTCCGAAACCATACCCCCGCTAGAGCGGTGGGGCGCGCCAGAAGGCGGGCATGGCGACACCGCGAAGCGGGAGGGACCCGAGATGGTCCGTGACGATGCCGGTACCGGCGCTGCCGGTTTCCGGGACGGCGCCTTTGGCGACCTTTTCCCGGCCGCCGAGAAGGCGGCCGGGCCTGACCTTGCGCTCGGGGCAGACTGTGCGCCGGACCCGGGGACGGGACCGGGGCCGGCACCGGCACTGGCAACGGCGCCCGAGGCGAAGCGGCAGGGCAGCCTGAAGCCCGGCGAGACGCCGCATTACCACGCCCACCGCGCGCGCCTCCGGCAGCGTTTTCTGGAAGCGGGCGGTGCGGCGCTGGCGGATTACGAGATGCTGGAACTGCTGCTCTTCCGCGCCATTCCGCGGCGGGACGTGAAGCCGCTCGCCAAGCGGCTGATCGGCACCTTCGGGGACTTCAACAGTGTGCTCTCGGCCCCGCGGGCACGACTGGCGGAGATGCAGGGGCTGGGGGACGCTGCGATCGCCGAGATCAAGATCGTGGAGGCGGCGGCGCACAGGCTCGCGCGGGCGCGGGCCCTTGGGCGGCATGCGCTTTCGAGCTGGCAGGCGCTGATCGACTATTGCACCACCACCATGGCGCATCGGGATACGGAGCAGTTCCGCTGCCTCTACCTCGACCGAAAGAACATGCTGATCGCGGATGAGGCGCAGGGGGAGGGGACGGTGGATCATGTCCCGGTCTATCCCCGCGAGGTGGTGAAGCGGGCGCTGGCCCTCAATGCGTCGGCGCTCATTCTGGTGCACAACCACCCTTCGGGCGATCCGTCCCCGAGCCGGGCGGATGTGGAGATGACGCAGAGCATCGAGGCCGCGGCGCGTGCGGTGGGCATTACGGTGCATGATCATGTGGTGATCGGGCGCGAGGCGCAGGCGAGCCTGCGGGCGCTCGGCCTTTTCTGAGGGAGCGGGCCGTCGGGTGCCCGGCCTCCTCGCCGGACGGCCCTACGGCCGCCCGGCATCCGCGGCCGCCCACCCGCCGGCCCGCTCTCAGAGGGCTCCGGTATCCGTTTCTGACGGTATGGTGACTTCGCGCGACCGTCACAGTGGCGCGCCATTCTCCGGCGAGGGAATCGTCGGAGAACGGTCGTGGTCGGCACCTCTTGTTGTAGCCAGTCGGAACATCGCCACGGCGTGGCACGATCAGGTTCTGCAAGATGATGGGGCTGCGCGATATCCGGCGGCGCTTCGGGGGTACCGAGGTGCTGCATGGCATCTCGCTCGACGTACCCGAGGGATCCTTCACCTCGCTGCTGGGGCCTTCAGGCTGCGGGAAATCGACCACGCTGCGGATCATGGCGGGGCTGGATGCGCCGACCGCCGGGCAGGTGCTCATGCGGGGCGAGGACGTGGCCGAACGAACGCCGGCAGAGCGGAACGTCGCGATGGTCTTCCAGTCCTACGCCCTCTACCCGCACATGACCGTTGCCGAGAACATCGCGCTGCCGCTCCGCATGCGGGAGATGACCCGCGCCGAGCGGCTGCCTCTGATCGGCCGGCTGCTGCCTGGCGGGCGCGCGAAGCGGGCGGCGGAGGCGGCGCGCGTGGCCGCGGTGGCGGAGATGCTGGGGCTCGGCGACCTCCTGCACCGCAAGCCCGCGGCGCTTTCCGGCGGGCAAAAGCAGCGCGCAGCGCTTGGGCGGGCGCTGGTGCGGGACCCCTCGATCTTCCTGCTCGACGAGCCGCTCTCGAACCTCGATGCGACGCTGCGGGTGCAGATGCGGGCGGAGCTGGCGGCGCTGCATGCGCGCACCGGGTGCCCCTTCGTCTACGTGACGCATGACCAGGCCGAGGCCATGAGCCTTTCGGACCAGGTGGTGGTGATGATGGGCGGGCGGATCGCGCAGGCGGGGCCGCCGCGGGTGCTCTACGAGACGCCTGCGCACCGGGACGTGGCCGCCTTTGTGGGCGCGCACCCGATCAACCTTTTCGAGGTGACGGCGAGCGCGGGGCGGCTTGCAGGCGCCTTCGCGGCCCTGCGCGCGCCCGTGGAGCATGGGCGCGCGGTGCTGGGGTTGCGCCCGGAGGATCTGGCGCTGGATCCGGACGGGCCGATCGCCGCGCGGATGGTGCGGCCTGCCTATCTCGGCAACGAGGCGATGCTGCACGCCGTGCTCGAGGACGGCCGGGAGATCCGCGCGCTGGTGCCCGGCCATGCGCAGCTGCCCGAGGCGGGGGCGGCGATCGGGCTCGCGCCGGTGCCTGGGCGGGCGCATCTTTTCGATGCAGAAACCGGGGATCGCATCGGGGCCGGCGCCGGGAGCCTCGCGGCATGAGCGGCCTCAGCCGGCGGGCACGGGAGGGGATCACGGATCTCTGGCTCACCGGGCCGGCGGTGCTGGCGATGCTGGTGCTGATCGTCGTGCCCGTGCTCGTGGTCGCCGCCATGTCCTTCACCGACTATCAGGTGGGCGCCAAGCGCTTTGCCTGGATCGGCTGGGAGAATTACGAGCGGCTGCTGAGCGACCCGATCGGGCGGCGGGCGATCACCAACACACTGCTCTACGTGGCCATCGTGATGCCGCTCTCCATGGGGCTGGGGCTTCTGGTGGCGCTGGGGCTGCATGGGCTCGGCCAGTGGGGCGGTGCCTGGGCGCCGCGGCTCTCGAACGCGCTGAAGGCGGCGTACTTCCTGCCCGTCGCAGCGACGCTGGTGGCGATGGCTGTGGCCTGGCAGATGCTGCTGCATCCCTCGCTGGGGCTGGTGAACGCCACGCTCGGCAGCCTCGGGCTCACGCCGCAGAACTGGCTCTCCGACCGGGGGCTGGTGCTCTACACGCTGGCGGCCATCGGGGTCTGGCAGAGCGTGGGCTACAACATGGTGCTCTATCTCGCCGGCCTCGCCGCCATTCCGCGCGAGCTCTACGAGGCGGCGGCGGTGGATGGCGCGAACCGCGGCTGGGAGCGGTTCTGGACCGTGACCTGGCCGATGCTGGGGCCGACGACGCTGTTTGTGGCCGTGATCAATGCCACCGGCGCCTTCCGCGTTTTCGAGACGGTGGCGACGCTGACGCGGGGCGAGCCGGCCTTCGCCTCCGACACCATGGTGTACGCGCTCTACCGGGAGGGGTTCGTCTACTTCAAGGCGGGGTATGCGAGCGCGATCACGATGGTCTTCTTCGTGTTCGTGCTGCTGGTGACGCTCCTGCAGTTCCGCATCCTCGAGCGGCGGGTGCATTACCGATGAGGGGGTCGGCACTAGGGCGGGCGGTCACGCTCATGGCGCTGCTGGTCGGTGCAGGCTTTGTGCTGCTGCCCTTCTTCTGGATGCTCTCGATCTCGCTGAAGCCGGCAGACGAGATCTTCGCGCCGGAGATCGCGCTGCTGCCGAGCCGGCTCGAATGGTCGAACTACTGGGTGGCCTTCACCGAGGTGGAGCTCGCGCGCTTCCTGATGAACGGCGCCATCGTCTGCCTTGGCATCCTGTTCTTCCAGATCCTGTTTGCCGTGCCTTGTGCCTATGCGCTGGCGCAGCGGCACTTCCGGGCGCGGACGCTGATCTTCGGGCTGGTGCTGGCGGGGCTGCTGGTGCCGTTCCACGTGACGGCCATACCGCTGTTTCTCGGGCTGGCGGAGCTGAGGTTGCTCAACACCTACACTGCGCTGATCGTGCCCTTCGTCGCCTCGGTTTTCGGGATCTTCCTGTTCCGGCAGTTCTTCGCGCAGCTGCCGCGGGATCTTTTCGATGCCGCGCGGGTGGACGGGCTTTCGGAGACTGCGATTGTGTGGCGCATCGCCTTCCCGCTTGCGCTGCCTGCCGCCTCGGCCTTCGCGATCTTCTCCGTCACGGCGCATTGGAACGACCTCTTTTGGCCGCTGATCGCCACGACGGATGTGAGCCTCGCCACACCGCCGCGGGGCATCGTGTACTTCAAGGACGAGGAGGCGGGGGCGCAGCTCGGGCCGCTGATGGCGGCTGCCGCCGTGGTGACCGCGCCTCTCGTCATCGCCTTCCTGCTCATGCAGCGCCGGTTCACCGAGGGCATCGCCATGCGGGGCCTGAAGGGATGAGGCGCGCCCGGCATAACCCCAAGAGCGCGGCGAAGCGCCACCCCCCACCCCGCAACTTCGGAGCCCCTGAGATGAGAAGCATCCTGACGGCCGCGGCCTTCGCGCTGGCGGCAACGGCGGCGAGCGCCGAGACCGAAATCCGCGTGCACTACGCCATTCCCACCATCTGGGCCGATACCCAGGAGAAGCTGGCCGAGGCCTTCATGGCCGCGAACCCGGACGTGACCGTAACGATCGACGGGCCGGCGGAGAGCTATGCGGAGGGTGTGCAGCGCCTGCTCCGCGAATCCGTGGCGGGCACGCTCCCGGACGTGGCCTATGTGGGCCTCAACCGCTGGCGCATTCTCGAGGACCGGGAGCTGACCCAGCCGCTCGACGCGTTCCTGGGCGAGGACCCGGCGGCGGCGGGCTATACGCCCGCGCTCCTGTCGCTCGGCCGGTACCAGGACACGCAGCATGCGCTCGGCACCTCCGCCTCGACGCTGGTGATGTATGTGAACCCGTCGCTGGTCGAGCAGGCCGGCGGCTCGATGGACGACTTCCCGACGACCTTTGACGGGGTGATCGAACTCGCGGCCAAGATCGACGCGCTGGGGCCAAATATCGACGGCATCTGGGTGGACCGGCACGACTGGCGTTTCCAGTCGCTCCTCGGCTCCCATGGCGGCCGGCCCATGAGCGCGGATGAGAGCGACATCACCTTCGACGGCGCCGAGGGCGTGGCGGCCGCGACGCTCTACAGCCGCTTTGCCAAGGAAGGCGGCATGAAGAGCTATATCGACGACGATGCGCGCCAGGCCTTCCCGGCCGGCACGCTCGGCATCATGCTCGAGAGCTCCTCGCTGCTCACCCGTTTCACCGAGGCCGCGGGCGACCGCTTCGAGGTGACGGTGAAGCCGCTGCCGGTGGCTGCTGCGGATACCTCGACCGTCTACTTCCCCACGGGTGGCTCGGGCATCGTGATGCTCACGGATGACGCGGAGAAGCAGGCAGCGGCCTGGCGCTACATCTCCTTCGTGACCGGGCCTGAGGGCGCGAAGATCATTGTGGAGAGCACGGGCTATGCGCCGACCAACGAGATCGTGCTGACCGACGAGGCCTATCTCGGCGCGTTCTACGAGGCGAACCCGAACGCGAAGATCGCCCATGCGCAGGTCGCGGCCCATGCGGGCCCCTGGTACGCCTATCCGGGCGCCGAGGGCGTGGCCGTGACCGACCTGATCGCCGCCACGCTGGTGGAGGTGACCGAGGGCGCCGAGCCGGAGCCGGAGATCAAGGCGCTGGCCAGCACGCTGCGCAACCGCCTCGGCATGAACTGAAGCGATCATGCGCCCCGTATGCGCCCCGGGCCTTCGGGGCGCATGCCTGCTCATCACGTTCCGGACTGCGACCGGTGCGCCTGTGGTCTGCGAAAAGGCTTGCGATCCATCCCAATATCGGTCGTGATCGGGCCGGGTGTACGTTCAGTGCATGCGTTACCGTGTCGCCAGCACCACGGCGAAAAAAACTGCACATCCGCATGAACCATTCCACGCCGTCCCGGCACTCAGAGGGGCGAACGGAATGGGAGCGAGCAATGGCGTTGCGGAAGATCTGGAGCCGGGAGAGCATGCCCGAGGATACGGACGCAGCGCTTTTGAAGCGGGTTGCGGAGGGCGAGAGAGCGGCCTTCCGGCGCCTGCACGCACGGTTTCACGGCAAGGTCTACGGCTTTGCCATGCGCCTGCTGCAGCGGCCCGATCTCGCGGATGAAGTGGCGAGCGATACGATGATGGTGGTGTGGCAGAAGGCGGCGAATTTTCGCGGCGAAGCGAAGCCCGAGACCTGGATCCTCGGCATTACCTACAGGCTCTCGCTGAAGGCGATGCGGACGAAGGCGCGCGCGGCCCTCAACGACGAGATCGACGAAGAGATACCGGACGACAATGCCGGCCCGCAGGTGATCGAGGCGCTGTTCGCTGCGAAGACCATCGCGGAGGCCCTGCGCCATCTGCCCGCAGAGCAACGGGCGGTGGTACAGCTGACTTACTACTACGGGTACCGGCTGGTGGAGATCGCCGAGATCACCGGTCTGCCCATTGGCACCGTCAAGACCCGCATGTTTCACGCCCGCGCGAAGCTGCGGAAAAGTCTGGGGGATCTGGCATGAGCACGGAGTTTGGGAACACCGGCGGGGGCGATGCGTCGCCGCGCGAGGAGGCGACGCTTCTGATCCCGTGGTACGTGAACGGCACGCTGGAGGGCGAGGAGCTCGCACTGGTCGAGCGCTTCATCGCGGACAGCCCAGATTTCGCGGCAGAGGTTGAGCGCGAGCGGCGGGTGGCACGGGCGGTTGGCGAGCTGGACGCTACGGAGGAGGCCGCACTCGAGAGCTGGCGGCAGCTGGAGGCGCGGCTGGGAGCCGATGAACCGGCGGTCGAGACACCGCGTCGCACGCCCGAGGCGGGGTTCTTTGGCATGCTTCTGGTCCGGGTTCAGAGCATGTTCGCGGATATCCCGTCGCTCTTCGCCACGCCCTACCCGGCGCTTGGCGCGGCGGCGGTGGCGGTGATCGCGGCGCTCCTCCTGATGCAGGGACCGACGGCGCCTGTCGGCGAGGAGCCGAGCTTTCAGACGCTGACCAGCGAGCCGCAGCTTTCCGGCCCGCGTCTGCGCATCAAGGCGGCGGAGGCCATGGATCAGGCCGCCGTGGAGGCGCTTGCGGCAGAGCACGGGCTCGACGTGATCGATGGCCCGTCGGCCAGCGGGATTTACACCATGGCGGGCGGCGCCTTGCCCGCACTCGAGACGGCGGCGGAGGCGATCAGCGCTGCGCCGGGCATCCTGTTCGTTACGGTACGGGGGGAATGATGCGGTATGTTCTGATGCTGGCGGTGGGGCTTCTGCTCTCCGCCTGTGCCGGGGTGACAACGCCTGAGAAGCAGGCGGTGCCCGACTGGCAGCTGGTCTCGGCCGAGGAAATCGCGGACGCGCGGCACATCGTGATGACCGTCTCGCGCCAGGACCCGGCGGCGCTGGCGGCGTTGGCGCGGCGCTTGGAGAGCGAGCATCCGGTGGTACTGGTGGCGGAGTGGCCGCTGGCCTCGATCGACGTGCACTGCTTCGTCTTCCGCATTGAGGACGGCACGGAGACCGCGGCGGCGCTGGCGGCGCTGCGCCAGGATGGGCGGGTGCGCACGGTGCAGCCAATGAACCGCTTCGTGGTCTCCACGACGCCGCCTGATACCGACCTCACCACGCTGCAACCGGACCCGGACCTGCGGAACCTCCGCCAGGTGCACGCCGTGGCTACGGGAAAGGGCGCGCGGATCGGCGTGGTCGACACGCAGCCCGATGCGGCGCATCCGGAGCTCTCGGGCAAGGTGGTGCTGGCGCGGGACTTCGTGGCTGCGCGAAACGCGAGCCGGCCGGGGCCGGAAGCGCATGGCACTGCCGTCTCCGGCGTGATCGCGGCCGAAGCGCGGGATGGATCGGGCATCGTGGGCGTGGCGCCGGATGCCTCCTTGCTCGCCCTGCGCGCGTGCTGGGAGCCACGGCTCGGCGCGGGCGCGGGTGGCAAGGGCGTCTGCTCGAGCTTCTCGCTCGCGCGGGCGCTGAACTTCGCGTTGGGGCAGGATGTGCATATCCTCAACCTCAGCATCAGCGGGCCGGAAGACCCCCTGCTGGCGGAGCTGATCGAGGTCGCGCGCCGGAAGGGGATTATCATGGTGGCAGCGCGCGGCAGCGACGCGGCGCCCGGCTTTCCCGCCAGCGCGCCGGGCGTGCTGGCCGTGACGGCGCGGGGAGATGCCAGCGCCGGCGCGGCCCTGCAGGCGCCGGGGCTCGACGTGATCAGCACCGCGCCCGAAGGAGCATACGATTTCTTCTCCGGCAGCTCCATCGCCGCGGCCTATGTCTCGGGCGTGGCGGCACTGCTGGTCGAGCGGGGCTCTGACCTGCGGACGGTGGCGCTGCGCGAAGCGCTCCTCGGCGGTGCAGACGGGCCTTCGGAGGCGGTGAGCGCCTGCCTCGCCGTGAACAGCACCCTGCCACTCGCGGAACGGCTCAGCTGCGATCCGGAGCTGGCGGCGGCGGAGTAAGGCGGCTGCCTCACTCGTCGGGAAAGGGCCTTGTCGCCAGCCAGCCGAGGAAGCCCAGATACGCGAAGACGGTTACGTTCAGCATCGTGTCGAGCAGGGTACCGATCACGACCGGCCCTCCCGCACCAGCGCCCGGATGAGGCAGATCACCAGGATCGGCGCGACGAAGACGAAGGCGATGGCCGAGAGGGCGATGACGGAGCGGACCAGTGTCACGTCCCCTACCAGCACCATGGCGAGGCCGAGGGCGCCGAGGATGCCGCCCCAGGTGGTGCGGATACCGACGGGCGGGTTCTCGTCCCCCCCGGTCGCGAACATCGCCAGCACGAAGCCCGCGCTCACCACGCTGGTAACGACGAAGAGGAAGGCGGCCAGGATCGTGGCCATCTGGGTGACGAAGGCGAGCGGGAAGCGCTCGAGCAGCGCGAAGGTGGTGGCGTCGAGGCTCTCGCGGTTCACGACGGAGAGCGCGCCCTCCTTCTCGAAGGCGTCGAAAAAGCCGAGCCCGCCGAAGACGCCGAACCAAATGATGGAGAAAAGCGTCGGCGCCGCGATTACGCCCAGCAGGAACTCGCGGATGGTGCGCCCGCGCGAGATGCGGGCGATGAAGACGCCGACGAAGGGCGACCAGGCCAGCCACCAGATCATGTAGTTGAGCGTCCAGTCCTGAAACCAGGTGACGAGGGCGCCATCGAAGAACTCGGCGGTGGCGAAGCCCGCGGGGAGCACGTTGAAGACGTAACGCCCGAAGCCCGAGACGATGCCGTTCATGAGATAGGCGGTGGGGCCCGTAATGAGAAGATAGGCCATGAGCGCGATGGCGATGATCATCGCGAGGTTTGAGAGCTTGGCCATGCCCTCGCCGAGATCGCGCCGGAGGGGGATGACGAAGGCGACGCAGATGGCGACGAAGACCGGGATGGTGAGGACACCGGGGCTCTCGACCCCGAGGATGCCGGCGAGCCCTGTCTGGACCTGAAAGACCCCCATGGCGAGGGAGCCTGCGAGGCCGACGGCGATGGCGACGATGGCGAGGAGGTCGAAGGACCAGCCGAGCGCGCGCGTCCAGGGCATGTCCCCCACCGCGTCGAGCAGCGGGGCACTGAGAAGGAGCGGGCGGCCGCGGCGGAAGGCGAAATAGGCGATGACGAGGCCCACGACCCCGTAGATCGCCCAGGCGTGAACGCCCCAGTTGAGGTATGTGACGAAAAGGGCGTCGGAAGCCGCGACCGGCTTGGGGCGGTACTCGCCCAACGTGTCGAAATGCGTGAGCGGCTCGGCGGCGCCGTAGAACAGGAGCCCCACCCCCATGCCCGCGGCGAAGAGCATCGAGATCCAGGCGGGTGTGGAGAACTCCGGCCGCGCATCGTCCGGCCCGAGGCGCGTGGCACCGAAGGGCGAGAAGGCGAGGTAGATCGCGACGCCGAGCAGCGCGCTCGCCTCGAGCATGATGAGCCAGCCGCGGCTCTGGAACTGCGTGGCGACGATGGACTGGGCGAGGCCGCCGAGGCCCTGGGGGTCGGCGATGCCCCAGAGCGCGATGAGCGCGCTAATGGCGAGGGCGGTGACGAGGAGCGGGCTCGCCTTCATGGTTGCCGCGCCGCGCGGGCGCCCCTCGGTTCTCCGGTCATCGCCGCCCCATTTGGTTTTGTTTCACCACGCGGACTGTGCCCGGTTCGCGCGGTCGCAGGAAGGCCGGATCTCGCCGGACACTCAGGCGCCGGGCGGTGGCCCTGAGGGTGTTTCTGCCAGCGCACGATAGTTCGAGGGCTGTCGGGTCTGGAAAATGCCCCAGAAACGGCGATCCGCCGCAGCCTGGCCAAGGTCGAGCGTGGCATGGAGCACGGCGCTCTCGTCCCGCCCCAGCACCCCCAGCATCGCGGCGCGGTGATCGCAGACGAAGGAGCCGCCATAGAAATCGAGCGTGTAGCCATCGTCCACCTCGCGCCCGATGCGGTTTGCGGCGAGAACGGGCAGCACGTTAGCGGCGGCGTGGCCGCGCATCACGGTCTGCCACTGCTCCAGGCTGTCCCAGTCCGGATGGAGCGGCTCGCTGCCGATGGCGGTGGGATAGACGAGGAGTTCGGCGCCGGCGAGGGCCATCGCGCGGGCCATCTCGGGGAACCACTGGTCCCAGCAGATGCCGACGCCGAGGCGGAGATGGCGCGTCTCCCAGACCTGCGGGCCATCAGGGCTCGGCTCGAAATACGCCGTTTCGATGTAGCCCTCGAAATCCGGGATGTGGCATTTGCGGTAGATGCCGAGCACCGCGCCGTCCGCATCGATCACGGCGACCGAGTTATAGAGGTGTTCTCCGGCGCGTTCGTAGAACGAAAGGGGGATGACCGTATCGGTTTCCCGCGCGAGCTGCTGAAAGCGGGCGATGAGGGGATGGCCCTCCGCCGGTTTGGCGAGATCCCGGTAGCGCGGGTTGCGGGCCTTGCAGAAATAGGGCGTGGCGAAGAGCTCGGAGGGGAGAACCAGCTGGGCACCAGCATGGGCTGCCTCGGCCGTCAGCGCGAATACGCGATCGACCGTCGCCGTCTCGTCCCAGTCGTGCCAGGTCTGCACCGCGGCAACCTGTAGTGTTCGTGCCATGGCTCCCCTCCCCTGCGCCTCACTCCCGCGCGAGCCTGCCCTTCCTGTCAACCGTGGCGAGGAGGGCGGCGAGGATCAGCGCGTCCGCCACCAGCGCGAAGAGGACGACGAGACCGGAGAGGCCGCCGAGGAAGCGGGTGAGCTGGAAGCCCGAGATGGTGAGCACCGCGAATCCGAGAACGATGACAAAGGTGGTGATCGTGATCGCGAGGCCCGCGGTGGTGAGGCTGTAGCGCACCGCGTCGTCGGCACTGGCCCCCGCGAGGCGGGCCTGCCGGTAGCGCATGACAAGATGGATCGTATCGTCAACGATGATCCCAAAGGTCATGGCGCTGACGACGGTGGCCGAGAGGTTGATCTGCCCCACCAGCACGCCCCAGACGCCGAAGGCGAGCAGCCCCGGCACGATGTTCGGCGCGAGGCTGACGATACCCAGCCGCCAGGAGCGGAAAATGATCAGCATCACCACCGAGACGAGCACGAGGGCGGCCAGGGTGCCGATGATCATGCCTTCGATGTTTCGGCTGGAGACGTAGGCGAAGGCGATGGAGAGGCCGGTGGCAGGCACGGCGATTTCGGGCTCGTTCTCCTCGAGCCAGGCATAGCCGCGCTCACCCAGCTCCAGGATCTGCCGGCTGGAGAGGCCGGGCACGAAGGCCGAGAGCTTGGTCTCCGACCGGTCGATGCTGAGCACGGTGTTGAGGTCGTGCCCGGGCGGGAGCGAGAGTTCGTAGAAGAACAGGGCCTGGGCGTTCTTCTCCGCCGTCTGGCCGATGCGGAAATACTCCTCCCGGCCCGCCTCGAGCGCCTGATTGAGGCTCTTGATGGTCTCGGTGATCGCGCTCGTATGCGCCACCTCGGGCTGTTCCTCGAGCCATGTTGCGAAGCGGTCCACACGTCGGAGGAAGTCCGGGTTGTAGACGCTCTCGGCCTCGTCGCCCGCGCGGAGGGCGAAGTGGATGACATTCAGGCCCGCGAGGTTCTGCTCGTAGAAGTCCGTGTCGCGGCGGAATTCGTAGCTCTCGTCAAAATACTGAACGAAGTTGTCGTCCGGCACGATGCGCGAGGCGCTGATGAGCGCCAGCGGGAGGATGACGAGGGCGGCGAGCAGGATCGCGCGGCGTTGGCGGGTGGAGAAGCGGGCGATCCGGTCGAGGAGTGCGGCGAGGCCATGGAAGGCACGCGGGCGCACGGGCGGCAGATAGCTGAAGAGCGCCGGCAGGAGCGTGAGGCAGAAGAGCCAGGAGAAGGCGGTACCGAAGGCGATGATGTTGCCCATCTCGCGGAGCGGCGGGCTGTCGGAGAAATTGAGGCTGAGAAAGCCGATAACGGTGGTGATGCTCGCCGCACTCACCGGCACGATGTTCTCCTCCAGCGAGCGGACCATGGCGGCATTGCCGTCCGCGCTCTTGGCGTTCTCCGCGGCATGGGCCGCGCCGATCAGTACGTGGAAGGCCGAGGCGAGGGCGAGGACGAGGATGGCAACCGGGGCCGCCGTGGTGGCGGCGTTGAGCGAGGCACCGAAGAGCGAAGCAAGGCCGATGCCGGAGGCGATGGTGGCGCCGAGCACTGTGAGGACCGCGAGGGTCATGAGACCTGAGCGGAGGAAGAAGAGGAGGGTGAGCACCACCAGGACCCCGGCGATGGGGAAGAGCGTGCGCTGGTCCCGCTCCCCGGCCGCCGCGAAAGCATCGTCGGCGACCGCGCCGCCAGTGACCCGGAGGTCGATCCCCGGGAAATCCGCCTCCATGGCGGCGACAAGGTCGCGGGAGGCGGCGGCGAGCTGGCGGACCGCAGCCTTCTCGCCCGGCAGGGTGACGAGGACGACGACGCTCGTGACCCGGCCATCATTACTCACGAGGCGGCCCATGACGGCGTCCTCCGCCATCGTTTCCTCGCGGATGGTGGCGAGACGTTCGGGGGTGAGGCTCTCCTCCGTCTCGAAAAGGGGGCGGACGGCGATGCTGTCCTCATCCCCCTCGATCACGCGGTACTCCGACAGGCTGTCGACCCGCACGGCATGGGGCAATAGCCAGCCGCGGCGGGTGAGTTCGAGCACCGCCGCGAGGCCATCCTCGCTGAAGATGTCGCCGCTTTCGGGTGCGACGACGAAGACGACCGCGTTGAGCTTGGCGTAGGTCGCCTCGAGCCGCTCGAGCGCCTGCAGCTCCGGGTTGTTCTCGTCGAAGAAGATGCGGGCGTCCCCCGTCACCTTCCAGTCGAGCAGACCCAGCGAGAGGAGCGTGACGATCAGGAGTGAGAGCCCGATCACCTGCCGCCGAAAGGCGACGATCGCCGCGGCGAGGCGGCGGATCAGGCGCGGAGTGGGCGCGTCGGGCAGGTCCGGCGGCGCCGGGGCGCCGCTGGTCTGGCTTCCATCCATCGCCGGCGCCTAGCGCGCGCCGGCGTCGGCGGGGCTGAGCGCCGGGGCGGCCGTGAACTCGTTGCCCACAGTGCCCGGCAACCGCCCAGCCTCCAGCGCCGCCCAGTCCGCTGCCGCACCGAAGCGCCCGCTCCGGCTGATCAGCGTCTCGGCAGGCGCATCGACACCGAGCCGTGCCAGCGCATCGCCCAGCACCTCCATCGCATCGTCACGCGTCCAGGTGACATGCTCGAAGCTGTACTGGATGACCGCACTGCTGCGGCTGAAGAGGCTGCGCATGCCCAGGCTCGGCCGGCCGATATTGCGGGTGTTCACCGGCATCGGCCGCACCTCGACGCCGCCGATACGGATCGCTGCGCCGTCCCCGCTCGAGATCAGCGGCTCGAGCACCGAGTTCTTTGCCCGGTGCTCCGGCGCGAGGGCGCCCGAGAGAGCCCTCAGATGCTTCGCCGCAGTCTCGCCAAGCTGCTGGAACGCGTCACCCGCCGTGAAGGCGAGGTTCAGATGGGCGAAGCTTTCCTTCGCCTGCTGATCAACCGCCCGCGCGACATCGACGAAACTCATACCCTCCGGGCAATCCACCCTGACCGGCATCGAGGCCGCGATATAGCCGATGATGTCCTGCACGGCCGGATCGCTGCGGCGGGGGAAGAGCGTGGCCAGCGTCACCGCCTCGTTCCCACCCCGCCGGCTGAGCGTCTGGCCAAGAGCCGCAAGGAAGAGCGAGTTGAAGGATACCTTCGTTGCCTTCGCGACGGCTTCGAGGCCGGCGAAGCTTTCGCCCGCAACGTCCAGCGTCAGCGTCTCCGACGGCAGCAGATAGCCACCGGTGGCGTCGTAGGGCAGGGCCTTTGTCGGACGGTCGAACGGCATGAGCGGCGGCAGCGGATCGAGAAGCTTCGTCCAGTATTCGAGGTTCTTCTCCGCCTCGGGCTGCTCGGCCGCCACACGGGCAAGCAGCTGTGCCGTCGACATGACGGATCCACGCTCGGACTTCGTCCCGAAATACCCGGCGAGCAGGTCTTCCATGATCTTGATGTTGGACCAGCCATCGGTGACCGCGTGATGCGCGCGAAGGATCACCGCATCGCCGCGGTCGCCGCCGAGGCGCACCAGACGGACCTGGATGGCGGGCCCGGTGGTGAGGTCGTAGGGCTCGTAGGCGAAGGCGTCCGCCAAGGTCGGCACAACGTCGTCGGGGATATCGCTGCCATCGACGATCTCGAGAGCTGACCCGCGCTCCGGATCGACGAGCGCCTGCCAGTCACCGTCCTCGAAGCGGAAGCGGGTGCGCATGGCATCGTGCTTCTGCGCGAGCTGGTCGAAGGAGCGGGCCAGGCGTCCCTCGTCGAGCGACGGGCGGACGACGATGCCGAGCGCGACCATCCAGCTTGCGCGCAGCGTCTCGGTGGCGTCCGGCGCGCCCATCGTGTCGAGCACCCCTCTCTGTTCGGAGAAGACGGGCAGGACCTCGGTGCCGCCGCCCGCGCCGGCGAGCCGTTCCTCGGAGAGGTCGGCCGGTGTCGCCTCGGTCGCCATGGCGATATGAGCCGCGAGCCTTTCGACGCCGGCCTCGGGCGCACCGGCGCGGCGCGCAGTCTCCCGGGCCAGGGCCATCGCTTCGTCCTCGGCGAAGACATCCGCGTCGTAGGCGAGCGTTACGCGCCAGCCACCGCCGGCGAGCGGGCGAAGGGTGAGGGCGGCGTCATAGGCCGACAGCGCCTCCACATGCTCCGCCACCGCGAGGCTGCCCGGGCTCTCGGCCGCGGGCGCAAGGCGTAGCCCGAACTGGGCGAGGGCGGTGATGCTGACCTGATCGAGCCCCGCCTGCTCCGCCGCGAAGGCGCTGCCGAGCGTTGCGTGGCGCCGGCCGTGACCGAGCTGTGCCACCACATCGCCGATCAGCGCCTCCTCATCCGCGAGGGTGAGAACCATCGGGAACCGGCACTCGAAGGGACCGATCAGACCCTCGGGCGCCGCATCCGCCGGGGCGGGCATGGTGGTGTCGAACACCAGGCTCGAGAAGCCGGTGTGCCGCGAAAGGGCGCCCGCGAAGGCCTCCACCAGCGTGGCGATCTCCCGTTCGGGGGCTGCTAGCGCGGCAAGCTTCAGCTCCATGGCGACCGCCTTGGGCGCACCGCGGCCGAGGCCAAGGCCGGGCGGCAGGAGCGCCCGGCGGCGATGCTCGATGGAAACGGGCCGGAACCCGCCGGCCAGGGCCACGCGCCAGTGAGACAGCGCCCTTACATCGGCCGGGCGCGTCTCGTCGAACGCCCGCTCCGCCAGCGCTCCTGCCACGGCTTCCTGCTCGTGCACGGGCGCCTGTGCCTCGGGCACGCCGCCGGCGCATTCGAGGAGGATGGCATCGAGCACGGCGGCCGCGCCCGCCGCGTCGAGCAGCACCCGATGCGCCTTCAGCCCGAGCTTGCCGTCGCTCTCGGCGTAGAAGACCTGCAGGAGGACGCCGTCATCCGTCGCCAGGGGCGCCGCGATGGCACTTTCGACCGAAGCGACGCGAACGAGCTTCGGCCCATCACCGCGCTCAAGCGCCGGGGCGCTGCCGGCTGTCGCGAGCCGGAGCGAGAGTGCAGGCTGGCGCGCAACGACGGCGGCGAAGGCCGCCTCGACCGTGGCAGCATCGACGCCCTCAGGCATCGGGATGCTCGCGGCGATCGAGAGCGCGGCCCGCCCCGCAGGCGTGGTGAGGGCCGCATTCTCCGCGACCAGAAGCTGGCGCTGTTCATGCGTGAGCGGGATGCTTGACGACGCGGCGCCCTCGACGCTCGCCTGCGCGCCACCGCTTGCCACCGCCTCGCTCGCCTCCGCGAGCTCAACCCGGCGCATGTCTTCCTCGACGAGATCGGCAAGTGCGGCGGCAAGGCCCGAGACTGTGGGGCTTTGCAGGAAGGCACTCACGGGCGCAGTGATCGCCAGCCCGCCTTCGACGCGGATCTTGAGCTCCATGGAGGAGAGCGAGTCGAAGCCGAGCTCCGCCAGCGGCGCGTCGCTCGGGATCTCCGAAGCCTCGATCCGCAGCACTTTGGCGGCTTCGTCGATGAGGAAGCGCTCCATCTGGCCGGCCCATGCCTCGCGCGGAAGGGCAGCGAGATCCGCCCGGATGCGAGAGCGGCCCGCGGTGTCCTTGTGCGCCAGCTGCTCGTAGCGCGGGGTCTCCGACACGACGGGGTTACCGGCGCAAACCACCTCCCAGTCGATCCAGGCGAAGGTGGTGACCGGCGCATCGAAGCGCATGGAGGCACCGAGCGCACCGAGCGCGGCCTCCACCGGCACCGGCGGTGTGCCGTTGCTCTCGAGGTAGCTGGCGAGCGCCTCGTTCCGGGCAACGAAGCCGGTACCGCCGAGCGCGCCCCAGCAGATCGCCTGACCCGCAAGGCCGCGCTGGCGGCGCCAGTAAGCGAAGGCTTCGAGGAAGGCGTTGGCCGCCACGTAGTTGCCCTGGCCCATGGAGCCCATGGTCGAGGCCGTCGACGAGAACATCACCAGATGCTCCGCCGGCAGGCCGGCCTTCTCCAGCGCCACATGCAGGTTCCAGGCGCCCTTGGTCTTGGGGCGGAGAACGCTCGTTACCTGCTCATCATCGAGCTGGCCGAGGAACCCGTCCCGGATCACGGCCGCGCCGTGGACGATGCCGGAAAGCGGATGCTCACCGGTGGCCAAGGCGCCAACCGCCTCGGTCACCGCCGCCTCGTTCTCGATATCGAGCTTGAGATGGGTGACCTTCGTGCCGCGCGCTTCGATGGCGGCAACGGCCGGCAACACATCCTCATCCGGCTTCCCGGAACGGGACGCGAGCACCACGGCACCGGCACCTGCCTGCGACAGGTAGTCCGCCACCGCGATGCCGAAGCCGCGGGAGCCGCCGGTGACGAGGTAGCTCCGGTCCGCCCGCACCGTGAACGGCGCATCGGGCGACAGGCGCGCGTCGACGGCCGCGTCAGGCACCGTGACCACCACTTTGCCGATATGCTTGGCCTGGCTCATGTACCGGAAGGCATCAACCGTCTCGGTGATCGGGAACTCCGTGGCCGGCAACGCGGTGAGCTCGCCCTCGGCGAACATGGCCACGACCTCGTTGGAGAGCCGCTGCAGCAGCTCCGGCCGCTCCACGCCCATCGCCGCAAGGTCGATCACCGAGAGCGAGACGTTGCGCCGGAGCGCCTTCATGCCGACGGCCGCGTTCGCGTAGACGTCGCGCTTGCCGATCTCGAGGAACCTGCCGAAGGGGGCGAGGCAGTCGATGCCCTTGGTAATGTAGTCCCCTGGCAGCGAGTTGAGGACCACATCGACGCCCGCACCGCCCGTCCGCTCCATGATCTCGTCCGCGAAGTCGAGGCTGCGGGAGTTGAAGATGTGCTCGATGCCCATCGCCTTGAGGTGATGGCGCTTGGCAGCCGAGCAGGTGGCGAAGACCTCGGCCCCGGCCCGGCGCGCGAGCTGGATGGCGGCGATGCCGACACCGCCAGTCGCCGAGTGGATCAGCACTTTCTCACCGGGCTGGAGGCGGGCGATATGGTTCAGCGCGTAATGCGCGGTGGAGAACGCCGAAGGCACCGTCGCAGCATCCACCAGGCTCATATTGTCCGGCAGCTTGGTGAGGCCCATCGCCGGGTGCACGATCTGGCCCTGCAGGCAGCGCCGGCCCATGCCCATCACACGGTCCCCGGGCGCCACGCCCTCGACCCCCTCGCCGACGGCGATGACGGTGCCGCCGAACTCGAGGCCAAGGTTGCGCCAGGCAGGCTCGCTCTCCGCTTCGCGCGGCAGAAGACCCGTGGCCGCCATGATGTCGCGGAAGTTGAGGCCGACGGCGCCGATGGCGACCACCGCCTCGCCCGGACCGGCCTGGGGCGCCGGGGTCTGCTCCAGCACGATGTCCTGGATCAGGCCCGGGTTCTCCATCGTCGCGAGGAACGTCGTGTCCCCACCCGTCGGGCTTACCGACACACGGCGCATCGGGATGCTCCGCTGCTCCGGCGCCTCGAGGCGGAACACGTGGAACGTGTCCCCCTCCACGGCAAGCTCACTCTCCGGGCTGCCGACGAGGATCAGCCGCGCGACGCTGTCGAGGGTCGCGTCATCGTCAGCGCGCAGGTCGATCTGCGCGCCGGCAAGCGCCCGGTTCTCCGAGCCGATGGTGCGGAGGAGGGCGCCGATGGGGGCTTGTGCTAGGCCCCGTGTGCTGAGCCTCGCGCCATCGCCCAGCTCTCGCGAGCCGGCGGTCAGCGTCCACATCCGCAGGGGCGCGGCAGTGGCGCTCAGCGCATCGATCTTCTGCCCGAGGGCGACGTTCATCAGCACATTGCGCTCGACCGCCGCCTGCATCGCGTCGCCCGGCGTGTCGTCCGGAAGCTCGGGCGTGTCGAGGGCGAAGGCGGAAATCAGCGTCGCGGGCTCGCCTTCGACCAGCGCAAGCGTCTCGAGGCTCGCAGCGAGCGCCTCGGGGCTCTCGGGCACCGGCAGCAGGGTCACATCGGCGCCCCCTGCCCGCAAGCGCTCCGCCAGCCGTGCGGCCATGCCTCCGGCATCCGGCAGGATGTGGATAGCGCCGGTGGGCCGGGGCGGGTCCGCCGCCACATCGTCGAACCCGGCCTTCTGGGCGCGCTCGAGATAGAACCGAGGCCCCGATGCGGTGTTGCCGGCACCGGCCTCCTGCGTGATCGGCTGAGCTTCGAAATGATCGATCTGCAGCAGCGGGCGGCCGCTTTCGTCCATCATCGTGAAGTCGACGCCGTAGCGGTGCTTGGTGCTCAGACGGCTGAGACGGCCCTGGACACGGAGCTTCGCCGGCAGCTTGCCGAAGCAGCGCACGCGCTGGGCACCGACGGGCAGGTAGAGCGGATAGAAGGCGCTCTCATCGGCCTGCGACACATCGAGAGGCAGTTGGTTCGCGATGGCCACAAGGGGCGCCGTGCACTGCAGGCAGGCATCCCCAACCGCCGGGTGCGCGGCGTGGCTCTCGAAATGGGTGGGCAGCTGGTCCTCGTGCATCTCCACATCGGCCAGCACCCGGTCGCTGTGGATCTGCACATGCCGGATACCCTGGAAGAAGTGGCCATATTGCAGGCCCTGGCGCGCAGTGAGGGCGTAGAACAGGCGCGCATCCAGCGGCTCGCAAACCGTCTCTGCGTCCTCGTGGGTCTCCACGGGTCCGGGCTGCGCCACATCTGGCTGGCTCAACCGGCCGCGGGCCCGCAAAATCCAGCCCGCCGGGCTGTCGCGGAGGTGGCTGTGAATGGCGATCACGCCGGTCTTCGGCTCGATCGTCGTCTCGAGCAGGATGGAGTCCTCGTAGCCGATGAAGAGCGCTTCGGCGATTTCGAGATCGGCAATCTCGATCGGACCCTCGCCGAAGTAGTGCTGGCCGGCCCCGATCATCATGTCCATGTAACCGGCGCCGGGGAACACCACGTCCTCGCCCACCGCATGATCTTCGATCCAGGGGTGGGACTTCAGCGAGATCTCGTTGCGCCAGAGCGGGGCGGCGCCCTGGTGCCGCTTGCCAAGCAGCGGATGGTCCGCCGGCTTGTTGAGCATCGCCTGCACCTCTTCCGAGGGCTCGTAAAGGCGCTGCAGGTCCCACGGGTACGCGGGCAGATCGAGCATCTCGGTCGGCCGGCCGGTGAAAGCGGTGAAGTCCACATCGTGGCCGGCCGCACTCAGCTGCGCAGCCGCGACGCCGATGGCGTGAAGCTCGGGCGTGCCCTGGACGAGAGAGGCTGCGTCGAGCACGGGCTCGCGCCGGTCCCCGCCGATGGCGCGGGTGAGGCCCGACAGCGTGCGGTGCGGGCCAATTTCGAGGAAGGTGCGCGCGCCCATGTCGAGGCAGGTCTCGATCCCGCGGCGGTAGTAGACCGCGCCGCGCAGGTTCTTCCACCAATAGTCCTGATCCACGCAGGTTTCCGGCCGGGCGGAGACGGTGGAGACGAAGGGTGTATGCGGCGCCTTCCAGTCGAGTTCCTCCAGCGCGTCGCGGAACACCTGCTCATGCGGCTCGAGCACGCGGCTGTGCCAGGCGATGCCCATGGCGAGGCGCTTGGCGGATACTTCCGGCCGTTCTGCCGCAAGGCGGGCCTCAACGCGCTCGATATCCTCGAGATAGCCGCTGATCGTGCAGTTCGTGGTCGTGTTGCGGGCGGCGATATCCACCCTGTCGCCCGGATGGATATACGTCTCCATCTCCGCCGGGCCGAGGGTAACGGCGGTCATCGCGCAGGGCTCGGTGATGCCCATCGACATCTGGACGCGCGCATGGACGAGCCGCGCCGTCTCCTCGAGGCTGAGGGCGCCGGAGACATGGGCGGCAGCCACCTCGCCGAAGCTGTGGCCGATGATCATGTCCGGCTTCACGCCTGCGCGCTCCCAGAGCGCAGAAAGGCCGATCTGCATTGAAAGGATCGTCGGCTGCGTGATCTCCGGGCGGCCGAGGCGTTCGATGCCGGCAGTCATCAGCTCGTGGACCGGGCTGACGCCGGACAGTTCGTGGTAGATCGCGTCGAAGGCCTCGACCTTCTCGCGGAACGCCGGCGCCATGGCGAGCAGGCCGCGGCCCATACCCTCCCACTGCACGCCCTGGCCGGAGAAGGTGAAGGCCACAGGGCCCACATGCTTGGTCTCGCCCATCACCAGCTTGGGCAGCGTGCGCGGCGGCGTTTCGGGCACGCGATCCTCGGCCAGCTCCATCAGGCGGCCGGCAAGCGTCTCGGGACTGTCGGCAAACACCGTCGCGCGGTGGCGGAAGGCATCGTCCCGTGCAGCGAGGTTCGCGGCGATCTCCTGCAGCGACGCACCGTCGAACTCGCGGCCCGGCGCCATGGCGGCGGCCAGGCGGCCCGCGCTTTCGCGCAGAGAGGTCTCCGCAGCGGCGGAGAGCACGAAGGGCAGCGGCGCCTCCGGAAGCTCGGCCGCGGCAGCAGCCGGGCGGGCGGCGCGGCGCGGCCGGCGCGCCCGTTCAACCGGAGCGCTCTCTACCAGTGCGGACGCATTGGTGCCGCCGAAGCCGAAGGAGTTGACGACGGCGCGCGCCACGCCGTCCTTCCCGATCTCGGTCGCCTCGGTCGGCACCTGGATCTGCAGCGCCTCGAAGGCGATGTTCGGGTTCGGGTTGCGGAAGTTGCGGTTGGGCGGCACCGCGCCGTGATGGACGGCAAGGGCCACCTTGATGAGGCCAGAGACACCAGCGGCGCTCTCCAGATGCCCGATATTCGGCTTCACGGAGCCGACGAGCACCTTGTCACCATTGCGACGGCCCTGCCCGAAGGTGCGGCCGATGGCCGTGGCCTCGATCGGGTCGCCCACGGGCGTGCCGGTGCCGTGCGCTTCGACATAGTCAACCTCATGGGGCGTGACACCGGCGCGCTGGGTCAGCGTCTCGAGCATCGCCATCTGGCGCTCGCCCGAGGGGGCGGTGAGCGTCGGCGTCCGGCCGTCCTGGTTCACGCTTGTGGCTCGGATGACCGCGTAGATCCGGTCCCCCTCCGCGATGGCGTCCTTGAGGCGGCGCAGCACCACCATGCCGCAGCCTTCGCCGCGCACATAGCCGTTCGCGGCGCTGTCGAAGGTCGAGATGGTGCCCGTGAGCGAAAGCATGCCCGCCTTGTCGAACACCACGAAGGCCGAGGGATCGATCAGCGCGTTCACGCCACCGGCGACGGCGTAGGAACAGCTTCCCTGGGCGAGGCTCATGCACGCTTCGTTCACCGCGACGAGCGAGGACGAGCATGCCGTATCCACCGCGAAGGACGGCCCAGCAAGGTCGAACCGGTGGGAGACACGGTTGGCGGCGACGCAAAGCGCGGTGCCGGTGCCCGCATAGATGTCGGAATTGCTCGTCTGCGCGCGGGACAGATACCCGAAATCGGAGATCGAGATGCCGACGAAGATACCGGTCTTCTCCGCCTGAACATCGCTCATGCGCAGGCCCGCATCGCGGACCGCTTCATAAACCGTGGTCAGCAGCATGCGCTGCTGCGGGTCCATGCTCAGCACTTCGCGGGGCGAGATATCGAAGAAATTGGCGTCAAAGCCGAAGACGTCGGAGAGGAAACCACCGTGGCGGATGCGGGAGCGGGTGATCGCACCCTGGTTCGGGTCGTAATAGGCGTCGAGGCTCCAGCGATCCTCGGGCACTTCGACGATGCCGCAGCCGGCATTGTTCAGAAAATGCCAGTACCCGTCGGGATCGGTTGCCCCCCCGGGGAAGCGGCACCCGATTCCCACAATGGCGATCGGTTCGGCCCGCGTGGTGCCACCGTCGATGATCCCGTCCATGTCGAAGCTCCCAGTCTGCACATAAGCGATGAAAGCAGTGCGAGCGCACGACTTTCCCCCTTGTGACCGAGCCGGCGCGTGCAGTGCCGCAGCAACCACGTCGCCAAGGGGCTCGCTCACCCCGCCGTGAACGTTAAAATATGACAGGCGGGGGTTCTACTGCGGCGGCGCCGAATTAACGAGATTCTCACGCCAGCTGTGACGCAATGGCGCGAATGGGCTGTGGGATTTACCCTAGGGGCGCTGCCGACGCGGAAAGCGTTGCAAATTGGGCACTCTACCTGTGCGTGCATTGCACATTCTGCCCAACCGGAGCGCTTTCAGGAGAAACGTGGTGACCCCGGCAGGATTCGAACCTGCGACCTGCCGCTTAGGAGGCGGCTGCTCTATCCAGCTGAGCTACGAGGCCCCACGCGTGAACGGGGTACGCAAGCGCCGAAGCCCGGTCAACGCGCGGCTTCGGCAATCGGTACCGCATGCTCGGCGACGAGCCGTTTCAGCGCCCCGGCATAGCCTGCGGAACGGGCGGGGCGCGTGGGGTCCGACGTGATGGCGACCGTGAGTTCGAGTTCCGGCAACACATAGAGCATCTGGCCACCATAGCCGCGGGCATAGGCGGCGCCGTAGCCGCCGAGACGCGTGAGGAACCAGCCATAGCCATACTGGTCGCCGGAGAAGGGGGAGCGGGTGCGCGGTGTCCAGGCCGCGTCGATCCAGGCGGGGGGGACCACGGCGCGCTCCTCGAACTGCCCGCCGAGGCGCCATGTCTCGCCGAAGCGCATGAGCGCGTAGGGCGACATCGCCATGTTGTTCCCACCGAGATAGTAGCCCTGCGGGTCGCGCGTCCATGGCGGGAGATCGATCTCGAGCGGCTGGCCGAGCCATGCCCGGGCAAGATCGAGCAGGCTCTGCCCGGTCGCCTGCGTCAGCACCGCGCCCATGAGGTGGTAGCTGCCGGTCGAGTACTGGAAGCGCGCGCCCGGATCGGCGGTGAAGGGGCGCGAGAGGGCGTGGCGGATCCAGTTCGGGCTCTCCACAAAGGCCCCATAGGCACGGCCCGAGGTGCGGGCGAGGCCCGCGCGCATGGTCAGCAGATGGTCGACGCTGATGGCATCGAGGCGCGGATCGCCATCCCGCGGCAGAAAGGGTGCCAGAAAGGGCGCAACCGGCTGGTCCGGGCTCTCGAGCGCCCCCTTTTCGATAGCGATCCCCGCAAGCGTTGCGACAAGGGTTTTGGAGACCGACTTGACGTTCACCGCGCGGCGGAGGGATGGGCCGCGGATCGCCTCGGCCAGGATCGGCATACCCCGGTGGGCGACGATGATCGAGTGAAGCTGATCATACCCCGCCGCCGTCTCCCGCAACGCCCCCAGCGCGGCCGGATCGGCGCCAAGTGCCGCGGCACGCAGGCCGGCCGGCGCGGCCGCGAAAGCCGCGGCGCCGGCAAGGAGATCGCGGCGGTTCGGCCCCCGGCGCGAAGCGGGGATGGTAGACTGGGACATGGCACTCTCCGGCAACTTCGCCCATTATCTGTGTGTGCAAGTGAGCGGGCCAAGAGACCCAGGGACACACTGCCGCGATCACATCCGCGCGGGCGGGCGTGAAGCGGGTGGCTGCGGTCATATCTCGGTCTGTAACGCGACCGAGATATGAGGAAAACAGCTATGTCGAGCGCACCCTCTGCTCGCCTCAGCGCGCTCATGGGCCTGGCCTTTGCGGCGCTGCTCACCGCCTGTGCGCCCGCGAACTCGCCACCGGTGAGCCAACAGGCCGGGGCAGCGCCATCCAGCACCGGTGAGCGCATCGTTCTGGCGCGGGACCCGGCGGCGCAGGCGAAAGGGGATGAGCTTCACCCTGAGGTCATAAAGCGCTACGGCGGGGTTTACGACAATCCGCGCGTTTCAGCCCATGTGGAGGGCATTGGCCGGCGACTGGTGGCCGTGACCCCGCAGCCCAATGAGAAATGGACCTTCACGGTCCTCGATACGCCTATCATCAACGCCTTCGCGCTGCCCGGCGGCTACATCTACGTGACGCGGGGGCTGGTGGCACTGTCGGAGGACGAGGCGGCGCTTGCGGGTGTGGTGGCCCACGAAATCGCCCATGTTACCCTTCGGCACAGCGCCCAGCGGGAGCAGCGGACGCAGGTGGCGAGCGCGGGCCTGCTGCTCGGGAGCCTGGGCCTTGCCGCGCTTGGTCTCGAGCCGCCCGTCGTGGGCAGCCTTTTGCAGACCGCCCTCGGCGGCACCCTGGCGAGCTATAGCCGGGACGATGAGCGCGAAGCAGATCAGGTCGGCATCGTCTACCTCGCCGCAGCGGGGTACGATCCCTCGGCGCAGGCGGATTTTCTGGACGTGATGGCCCGGAGTGCGCGGCTCGACGCGCAGGTGGCCGGGCGGCCGTACGATCCCGAGGCGACCGGGTTCTTCGCGACGCACCCGGCCACGGCAGGCCGCACGCGAGAGGCCCGCGCCACGGCGGCGGCCACGGGCATCAGCGGCGGGGAGCGCGGGGCCGCGGCGCATCTGACCGCGATCGACGGTATGGCCTGGGGCCCCTCGGCCGCGCAGGGCTTCGTGACGGACGGCGCCTTCACGCACCCCGTGCTGGACTTCCGCTTCGATGTGCCCGAGGGCTGGGCGCTCGCCAACCAGCCCGACGCCGTGGTTCTGGCAGCCCGGGACGGATCGCGCGCGATCTTCGACGGGGACAACGCGCGCGGCCGCTCGCCCGAGAATTACATCGCGCAGATCTGGGGCCCGGCGATCAACAAGGCGGTCACCTCCGGCGAGCTCTCGAGGCTGGAACGGCGGGAGATTGGCGGGGCCCCAGCGGCGCGGGCGCTGATGCCCATCAGGCTGGGGGACAAGACCTTTACGGGCCTCCTCGTCGCCATCGCGCGGGGCGACCGGGTCTACCGCTTCATCGGGCTTGTACCGCGCGGCGGCCGCTCCGCCAGCACGATCGCGGCGATGACGGACAGCTTCCGGCGCCTCACCCCGGCCGAGAAACAGGCGGCCCGCCAGCGGCGCATCGCGGTGGAAGCCGTGCGGGGCGGGCAGGACGAGGCCGCGCTGGCAGCCCGCATGAATGTGGAGGACGCGCCGCTTGAGCTCTTCCGCGTCATCAACGACCGCGAGGCCGGGGACCCGCTTGCCGCTGGCACCCGCGTGAAAGTTATCCGCTGATCCCGGCTGCTGCGGCGGCCTGCCGCAGCGCCGACGGCCCGGCGCCCTGCGAGCGTGTAGGGCGTGCGAACTCACCGAGAGATGTCGATGATCCGTATCCTCCTCGCCCTGGTGCTGCTGGCGCTGCCGCATGCCGGCCAGGCTTTCGAAAGCCGCGTGATTTCCTTCGAGCATGACGGGGAGACGCGCGCCGCGATCCTGGACGCGGCGCCCGGGCTTCGCGACGCGCCGATGCTCGTGGCGCTGCATGGCGGGCTCGCCGGGCCACGAAGCGTCCGGCGCAGGGCGAATGTTGGCCTCGCGCGGGAGGGGTGGGCGGTGCTCTGGCCCTACGCGCTGGGAGACTGGAACGACGGGCGGACGGACTGGACCGGAGAGCCCTATGACAGCGCGGACGATATCGGCTTTCTGCGCAGCCTGATCGGTGCGCTGGCCGAGCGCGGGATGGTCGATCCCGAGCGCGTCTACTTCGCCGGGCCCTCCATCGGCGGGATCATGGTGCTCCGCATGCTCTGCGACGCGCCTGACCTGGTGGCCGGGGCGGCGGTGGCGATCGCGGCCTTCCCGCGCGGCTACGAGTGCCAGGAAGGGCCGGCGCGCCCGGTTCTCTACCTGCACGGCACGGACGACTGGCTGGTGCCGGCCGGCGGCGGGCGGATCGGCGGCTGGAACCCGCTGGTGCGGGATCGGGGCTGGGTGCAGCCTGCGCGCAAGACCATCTCCCAGCTTGCCGAGCGCAACGGGTGCAACGGCTTCGCGGAACGCGCGCTACCGGACCGGGACAAGGGCGACGGCTCGACCGTGACGCTCCGGCGCTACGAAGGCTGTGTCGCACCGCTCCTACACTACGTGATCGAGGGCGGGGGGCATACCTGGCCCGGCGGCCCGGCCTCGGGCCTCGGGGAGCGCATCGTGGGGGCCACCAACCGCGACATCTCCGCAACGCGGGAGGTGGAGCGGTTCTTCAAAGCGGTCGATCAGTCGGCGCGCTGAGGCGCCAAAAAAAAGCCCGGCCACGAGGGCCGGGTCAGTTTGCCTGATCGCCTGGGAGAACGATCAGAAACCGGGTGGGCGGCGCCGTGCCGGGCCGCCCTGATATCTCAGAGCGTTGCCGCGAGTTCGGTCACCGCATGGCCATGGGTGTTCTCGAGCCGCGTGCGCATTTTGCGGAGCGCCTGCGCCTCGAGCTGGCGCACGCGTTCCTTCGAAAGGCCGAGCTTGTTGCCGAGGCTTTCCAGCGTCTCCGGCGTGTCGGAGAGCTTGCGGGCGGCGATGATCATCTTCTCGCGGTCGGTCAGCGCCTTGAACGCATCGGTCAGCCAGCCGCGGGCCGTGTCGATATCGCGGTCGCGGCTCACGGTCTCCGACGCCTGCGGGCCGTCGTCCTCGAGCGTCTCGACCCACTCGCGCCCGTCCTCGCCCGCCTGCTGGGCGTTCAGCGAGAAGTCGGAGCCCGCAAGTCGCGCTTCCATCATCTCAACGTCGCGCAGCGGCACGCCAAGCTCTTCAGCGATCTCGCGCTGGATCTCGGCGCCGTTCGGGCTGAGCCCGTCCGCCGTGCGCTCGTTCTCGAGCTTCGCGCGCACGCGGCGCATGTTGAAGAACAGCGCCTTTTGGGAGGACGTGGACCCGGTGCGCACGAGCGACCAGTTGCGCATCACATAGTCCTGGATCGAAGCCTTGATCCACCAGACGGCGTAGGTGGAGAAGCGCACCCCGCGATCGGGGTCGAACTTTGAGGCCGCTTTCATGAGACCAACGCCGGCCTCCTGGATCAGGTCCGACATCGGCGCGCCGTAGCGGCGATACTTCGCTGCCATCGAGATGGCGAGGCGGAGATAAGCGGTCACGAGCCGATGCAGCGCGGCTTCGTCCCGGTGGTCGCGCCAGCGCCGAGCGAGGTCCAGCTCGGTCTCCGCGTCCAGAAGCTCTGCCGACATTGCCTGGCGGGCAACATCTCCGTTCGAAGGGGCGTAGGCGGTGCTCATTCTGTTTCTCTCCGCTGCTATCACCAGCGCCGTCTGTCGCGGCTGTAGGGGGAAATACGGAGGAAAGGGTTGAGCGGTTCACAAGGCCTTCAAAAAAGTGGCGAGAAAGGTCAAACCGGCGGAAAGATTTTTGTAAGATTTGTGAACGCGGCGAGTAAATCCGCGTAAGGGGCGCCTGGGCCGACATTGCCTGAGAGGCGCATAATCGGCCGTCAGCACGGGTGGCCAAGGGCGCGCAGAACCGCGGGTATCTCCTTCTTCACCTTGAAGAATCCGGCGGTTGCATGGGGGTGGAAGCCTTCGTCCCACGGGCGGCGCCACTCCTCCAGGGTGATCCCGGCTTCGTCGAACACCGGGCGCGCTTCGGTCAGCCAGTCATGCACCCAACCGCGATGGAGAAAACCGGTGGCGATGCGCGCGCAGCCGGCCGCGCGGGCCCAGTCCACGAGATCTTCCGCACGCACGCCCGTCTCGAAACCGGCGGCATCCGGCGCGCCGGCACGGGCGGCAGCGTCGGCCAGGGCCATGCGATCGAACTCGATAAGCGCTGGCGAGACCGCCGCGTCCGACCGATGCTCGGTAAGGCGCAGGGTGGCCACGGCGGCAGGGCGGCCGCGCAGGGCGGCGCTCTCGGGATTGAGGTCCTCCGTGGTGAGGAGAAGCGCCGTCGGTTCCTCGAACAGGGGCGCGGCAACCGCGCGCAGATCGCGCCGGGGGGGCAGCGGGCCTTCGTCCAGCGGCTCGGGGTTGCGGGCCAGGCCTTCGGCGCTCAAGGGCCCGTCCGGCCGACCATCGGTGAATTTGCGGATGTTGGACGCGGTGGCTGCGTAGTTCTTGCCCTGCGTGTGCAGCCCCGCCACCCAGCGCCAGCCGAGGGTATTGGAGGCGGCATCCCCGTCGAGCAGATGGCGCAGAAAGAAATCCGCGCCTAGGCGCCACGGCAGATCCAGCGTGAACACCCAGATGGAGGCGAACCACATGCGGGCGTGGTTGTGGAGGTAGCCTGTCGCCACAAGCTCGCGCGCCCAGGCGTCGAACGCCTCAATCCCGGTCTCCCCCGCCTCGGCCTTGGCGACGTCGCGCGCGAGGCCACGGTTGCCATCGAGCAGGCGGCGATCCTCCAGAAGGCCGGCGCGGTAGTCGGCCCATACCTGCGGGCGGATCTCGAGCCAGCCCTTGAAGTAGGTGCGCCACACAACCTCCTGCACGAACTTCTCGCAGGTGCCTGGCTTGAAGCGGGCGAGGGCGGCGGCGGCGGTCTCTTCCTCGGTCACCATGCGGCGGGCGATGTAGGGGGAGAGGAGGGAGACGTTGTCCCGCCGCCCCGGGCCGCTGTCCCGGTTCCGCTGACCCTTGTAGTGGCCGCCCATACGCGGCGCGAAGGCCTCGAGGCGGCGCAGGCCCTCATCCCGGGTCGCGGGCCAATCGGTCTGAAGCCCGTCCTCGGGCGTCTCCAGGGGCAGGTCCATGGTGGTCTCTTTCGCGGCTTTCATGCGGCGGAGGTAGCCGGAGGACGGGCGCCGTCGAGCGGGCTGCGCGGGCGGGTCGCAAGCCGGGCAGCCCGGGGCCGGAGGGTGATCAAGCCCCGTAGTCGACGCGGGTGAGGGTCAGCCCGTCCGGCGGCGCGACAGGGCCGCAAGCCGCCCGGTCGCGCGCTGCCAGCGCCTCGGCAACGCGTGCGGGCGGCCACGCTCCACACCCCACGCGCTCGAGCGTGCCGACAAGGCTGCGGACCTGGTTGTGCAGGAACGAGCGCGCTTCGAGATGGCATAGGATCGTCTCGCCATGCCGCTCCACCTCGAACACGTCGAGCGTCTTCTCAGGCGAGGCGGCCTGGCATTGTGCCGAGCGGAAGGTCGTAAAATCGTGCCGCCCCGTGAGCAGCGCTGCGGCTTCCGCCATGGCGCCGGCATCGAGGGGACGGGGCACGCGCCAGGCGAGGCCGGCCTCCAGGGTGAGCGGCGCGCGGCGGTTTACGATCCGGTAGGTGTAGTACCGGTGCGTGGCGGAGAAGCGGGCATGGAAGTCGTCCGCCGCGCGCGCGGCCGCTACCACCGCAACCGGATGGGGCCGGAGATGGTGGTTCACCGCTGCGGCAAGGCGGAAAGGGTCCCAGTCCACCACCAGATCCGCATGGGCGACCTGCCCGGTTGCGTGAACGCCGGCATCCGTCCGCCCCGCGCCCTGGACCAGCGGGGCGCCATCGGCCGGGCCCTCCTCGCCGAGCGCGCCCAGTGCCGCCTCCAGCACGCCCTGCACGGACAGTCCCGCAGCCTGACGCTGCCAGCCAACGAAAGGGCCGCCATGATACTCGATGGTGAAGCGATAGCGTGGCATGGCGGCCCTCATGGCGCCCATAGCGGGCCTGCGCAAGATGCTGGCCCGGGGCGGACCCGTGCGGCATTGCACCAGCAGGCAGAAGCGCCGATCTAAGGGCTCCCGCGACAAGCGGTGACCCCAGGGACGGTCAAGGGACGGGCAAGGGACGGGAGAGCGGCGTGGCGCGTGACGGCGAGGACAGCAAGGCGGAGACGCCGGCGGGCGGCCCCATGCCGCGCGGCCCCGGGCTGATCGAGACGCTGGCGGACGACATGCTGGACAGCGTCGACCGTTTGCGTGCCGCGGCGGCCGAACCGTTCGAGCCCACGCTGCGGCTCGGCGTCACCGGTCTCTCGGGCGCGGGCAAGAGCGTGTTCATCACCGCGCTGGTCGCGAGCCTCCTTTCCCGGGAGCGCCTCCGCGCCATGCCGGCGGCGGCGGATGGGCGCATCACAGGCGCTGTCCTCCGCCCGCAGCCCGATGCCGGGGTGCCGCGCTTTCCCTACGAAGCGCATCGCGGGGTGTTGCAGGGTACGCCGCCGCAATGGCCCGGCGGCACGCGGTCGGTCAGCCAGCTGCGCCTCGCCCTGCGCATTCGCTCGGCGGGCTATGTGCAGTCCTTCTTCGAGGCGGTGTCGGAGCCGCTGCTGGGCCCGCGCACCCTCAATCTCGACATCACGGATTATCCCGGCGAATGGCTGCTCGACCTGCCGCTTCTGGAGCAGGACTACGAAAGCTGGGCGGCGGGGGCGCTCTCTGCCGCTGAAGCGCCCGGCCGGCGCGCCCATGCCGCCGGCTGGGAGGCGGCGTTGAGGGCGGTAGAGCCCGGGGCGGCGCATGACGAAAGCGTGGCCGTGCGGCTGGCGGATGCCTATCGCGGCTATCTGGAGGCCTGCCGGGCGGCGGGCCTCTCTGCACTCGCGCCCGGCCGGTTCCTGATGCCGGGGGATTTCGCGGGCTCGCCCGCCCTCTCCTTCGCGCCCCTCCCCCGGCCCGAGCGGGCATCAGGGCGGCGCAGCGATACGCTCTGGGGCCAGATGAAGATCCGCTTCGACGCCTATAAGCGGCTGATCGTGAAGCCCTTCTTCCGCGATCACTTCGCGAGGCTCGACCGCCAGGTGGTGCTGGTGGACGCGCTTTCCGCGCTCGCGCAGGGGCCGGAGGCGCTGAGGGACCTGACCGGCGCCATGGCGGAGACGCTGGCCTGCTTCCGCCACGGCCGCGCGTCGTGGTTCGACCGGCTGCTGGGCGGGCGGCGGATCGACCGGCTGCTCTTCGCCGCCTCGAAGGCGGACCTTCTGCATCACAGCCAGCACGCAAGGCTGACGACGCTGGTGGAGGCGATGCTGGCCGAGGCCGCCGAGCGGGCGGCCTTCTCCGGCGCGACGGTGCGCGGCATGGCGATCGCTGCGGTGCGCAGCACCTCGGAGCAGGAGATCGAGCGCGACGGGCGGACGCTCAACCTTGTCCGCGGCAAGCGGTCGGACGGCAAGGAGCTCGCGCTCTTTCCCGGCAGCCTGCCGGCGGATCCCGGCCTCCTGCTGCGCGGGGACTGGGGTACCCTGATGGGGGAGGCGAACACCGACGCCTTCGCCCGCGTCGCCTTCCGGCCGCCGGAATGGGGCGCAGGCGGGCCGCCGCATATCCGCCTCGACGCAGCGCTCGACTGGCTGATGGGAGACAAGCTTTGAGCGCGCGGGACGATGACGGCCATCAGGGCCCGGTGATCTTCGAGGTGGACGGCGAAGCCTTGCCGCCAGCCCCCGCCCCCGCAGAGGCCCCGCCGGTGGAGGATCTCCCGCGCGCGGGTGACAGTGCGGCTGCGGCTGCCCTCGCGCGGGCAGCGCGGCGGGGGCGCGGGCGGGGGGGCCGGGCGTCGAGCGCCTCGCGGCTTCTGCTCTGGGCGCTCGGCGGGCTCGTGCTGCTCTGGTTCGGCACGGAGATGGACGCTTTCCTCACCGACCTCTTTGCACGGGCGGCAGCGCTCGGCTGGGTGGGCACGGCGCTTTTCGGGCTGCTCGGGCTCGCGCTTTTGGCGATGGCGCTGCGGGAGCTTTCGGGCATCGCCCGGCTCGGGCGGATCGAGCGCATGCGCGCCGATGCAGCGCGGGCGCTTGCGGAGACCACGCCGGAGCCGGAAGCCCGTGCGGCGGGGACGGACGCGCTCGTGGCGCTGGTCAAGCTCTACCGGAACCGGCCGGAGCTGGCGGACGCCGTCGCCCAGCTGCAGGCGGCGCGCGGCGACATGCCGGCCCCGCGGGAGAGGATCCACTATGCGGAGAAGGTGGTGCTCGCCCCGCTCGATGCGCGCGCGGCAAAGGTGGTGGAACGCGGGGCGCGGGAGGTTGCGGCGGCGACGGCCATCGTCCCCGTCCCGGTGCTCGACATCGCGCTCGTGCTCTGGGCCAATCTGCGCATGCTGCGGCGGGTGGCGGAGGTCTATGGCGGGCGTTCTGGCTGGCTCGGCTCCTGGCGGCTGCTGAAGGCGGTGGCCACGCATCTGGTCGCGACAGGAGCCATCTCGGCCACCGACGACCTGCTGGGCCCGTTTCTGGGCCACGGCATCGTCGGCCGTCTCTCGCGGCGCTTCGGGGAGGCTGCGGTGAATGCGGCCCTCACCGCCCGCGTCGGCACCGCCGCCATTGCGGTTTGCCGCCCGCTGGCCTTCGAGGTTGAGACGGCGCCGCGGGCGCGCAACCTTCTCTTTGGCGCGATCGGGGATTGGCGTGGCCGCCCGCGGGAGAGCGGCGGCACAGAAGCCCGCGGCGATGGCTAGCCGCTAGAACAACACATCTCCGAGGACGAAGAAGTCGCTGTCGGAGGAGATGTTACCGCTCGCATTCGTCTCCAGCAGCAGGACTTCGAGCGAACTTTGGAGGTTCTCTGGGCTGAGCGCGAAGGTGAGCAGCAGGTCTTCGGGGTCGACCTCCGGCGTGCCGAGGACGCCTACGAAGAAGTCGAGACCCTCGGGATCGGGGCCCCGATCCAGCACATTCTCGAAGAACGTGGTGACGATTTCTGTATCCGACAGCGTGTCGATCTCACCGAACAGGCTCACGAACTCGTCGGACTCGATGAAACGCTCTGCGATCTCGGTGAGGGAGAGGCCGCCCTCGAGCGCGTCCAGCCAGAAGTTCAGCCCTTCCGCATCCGCCGAACGGCCGAAGGCGGCTTCGTAGAGGAGGGCGAGCTCTTGGACCTCCGTGAGAGCATCCTCGAAGGGCGTGACGGTGAGGCCGAAGTCCCCCGCGCTCGTGAAAAAGCCGCCAACGGCAATGGTGAAGGTCGATGTCGTGGGCGCGGTGAAGACCACCTTCGAGTCGAAATTCTCGAAGATGTTGAAGTCGTCGTTCTCCACCAGCGTGTCCCCGGACGGATCGATCACGGCGACCAGTGTGTCGAGCGTGCTGCCCTCGGGCGCGAAGGCGTCGATCACCACGGTGGTGCCGGCGTCGAGCGAGATCTCGAAGAGGTCGTTATCGAAGCTGTCGCTGATGAACCCGGTGACCGTGCCGCCGACGCTGATGCTGCCCGGCACGCCCGGAACATCCTCGACGAACACCGGAAAATCGATGGTGGGATCGAAGATGGCGCCGGAGAAGTCGAACGGGCTGTCGGGCTCCTCGATCTCGATCGCCGAGCCGAAATCGCCGCTTGCGAACCCCGGCGCGTTGAAGCTTGAGGTCGGAAACTGGAACGTGGAGGTGGGCGTCTGGAAAGTCGTGGTCGGGGTCTGGAGTCCGGGCGAAGCGCCCACCCCGCCCTGGAGACCGGTCGTGAAATTCTCCGGGATTGTGAAGGTCTTGGAGGGCAGTGTGATGCTGCTGACGGCGCCGACACCATCGGTCGGCAACAAGAACTCGCCTTCGCCGTCGGGCGTGTCCGACGTTACATCGCCATCGCCAGCGTCGGGGATTTCGTCCGCCCCGTCGACGGCGCCGTCGTCGCCTACGGTGCCGTCATCCGTCGGCGCATCCGGGTCGCCCGCCGCACCGCCGATGACATCCTGCAGGTCGTCCGTCACATCCGTCGGGAAGTCGAAGCCGCCCGGACCGAAGGGTCCGAAAAAGCCCGGTGTCTCATCCAGCATTGCTGCGCTCCCTCGCTGTCGCGACCCCCGCCGCGCGCGCCATGCCCCTGAAGGCCGGCGCCAGGATTGTTCCGCCACCCACGCAGACGGCCGGGAATCCGGCATGCCCACAGGCAAAATGCGCTGGAATCGGCGGCGTTTCCACCGTGAATTTGAGACGCCGCATGCTGATCGGCAAAACGTGAAGCGCCGCGGCATTTCGGCATGCCGCGGCGCGTGGTGGCGATCGGAGGATCAGAGCGTGCGGCGAATGCCGAGGCTGTGCTCCGACAGGGTGATCGCGTGGTCCCGCGCGCCGGCGCCCATGGGCAGGGAGAGCGCCTCGTGAACCGACGCGCGGTCGAGCCCGATATCGCGCAACATGCGGTCGTCCCGGTCCAGCATACGGCGCAGGAGAGCGCGCTGGCGGTGGTCTTCCATGTATTTGAGGGCCTTGGCACCGAGCAGGGTGAACATCGTCCGTCTCCTTGTTGGCTGTGGCCGCTGTGGCCGTCCGATGAGGTCAATCTGAGGGGAGTGCCTGATTCAGACAAACTGATTGCATTGACATCAGCATTCAGCACGGCTTAATCAGCCGATATGGAACAACAGCCAATCAGCGCAGCGCGCCCCGCCAGCCTTCCGCCGAGTGCGACGCTCGACCCGGATGTGATGAAGAGTGTGGTGGCAATCGCCGAGACGGGATCGCTCACGCATGCGGCCCAGCGGGTGAGCCGTACGCCGGCCGCCCTTTCCATGCAGCTCAAGAAGCTCGAGGAGATGCTGGGCGTGCGGCTCTTCTGCCGGGACCGGCAGGGCATGGTGCCGACGCAGGAGGGTGAGCGCCTGCTGCCCCATGCCCGCCGGCTGATCGCAGCGCAGCAGGAGGCGCTGGACGCGTTCCGGTATCCCTCCCTCTCCGGCAGCGTGCGCCTTGGCGCGATCGACGATCTTCCGGGCGCACGCCTCGAGCATGCCTTGAGCGGCTTCGCGCGGTCCCACCCGGACGTGACGGTCAACACCGTGATGGGCACCACGCGGCGGCTCGCCCCGATGCTGGAGGCGGATGAGCTGGACCTTGCCATCCTCTCGCCCGGTGGCGCGACACCCTGGCAGCCGGCGGACCGTATCGTCTCGGACGAGCTGCTGATCTGGGCCGCGCGAGACGGGGGCGATGCCTGGCGGCGGCGGCCCCTGCCGGTCGCGGTCGCGACCACGGGTTGCGCTTGGCGGCGTCTTACGCTGGAGGCGCTGGATCGCGCGGCGGTGCCCTACCGCATCGCCTATCAGTCCGACTTCCTGGGCCCGCAGCAGGCGGCTGTGATGGCGGATCTGGCGGTGGCGCCGATCCCCCGCAGCGCCCTTCAGCCCGGGATGCGGCAGCTCCGGCCATCGGAGGGTTTCGAGCGGTTGGGACAGACGCGCATCGCGCTGCGCCTGGGCGCCGAACCCAGCCAGGCGGCCCTGGCGCTCGCGGACCGGATCGCCGAGTGTTGCGGCGCGGCGCAGGACTGATCGCGCCGCTCAATTTGGGGGGGCGACGTGGCGGGCAGGCTTAGCGGACACAGGGTTCTCATGACCGGGGCCGGCGGCGTGATCGGGCGCGCGACGGCTGAGGCCATCGCTGCGGAAGGGGGTACCGTGATCGGGGCCGATGCGGCACCGGGGGACGGGATCGCCCATGTCTTCGACGTGACGGACGAGGATGCCTGGACGCGTGTGGCCGCGGAGGTTGCGGAGACCCTTGGCCGGCTGGACGGGGTGGTGACGGCGGCGGGGGTGCTGCATGTCGCGCCGCTGCATGAGACTAGCTACGCCGACTTCAAGCGCGTGATGGCGATCAATGTCGACGGCACCTTCCTCGCCTGCAAAGCACTCTGGCCCCTGCTTCGGCGGAGCGAGGCGCCGGCCATCGTGACGCTTTCCTCCATCGCGGGGCTGATCGGCGGGCGGGGCTTTGGCGCCTATAATGCATCGAAGGGCGCGGTGAAGCTGCTGACCAAGGCGCTTGCGATGGAAGGGGCGCGGGAGACCCCGCCGATCCGCGCGAACTCGGTGCATCCCGCCTTTGTGGAGAGCAGAATGGTGGATGGCATCGCCGCAGGGATGGAGGATCCCGCGGCGGGGCATGTGCGGATGAGGGAGATGCTGCCGCTCGGGCGGTATGTGCAGCCAGGGGAGGTGGCCGCGAGCATCGTGCACTTACTCTCGCGCGAGTCGGGCATGACCACGGGGTCGGAGGCCGTCATCGATGGCGGGCTGACCGCGGGGGTGTAGACGGTCAGGCGAAGGCGCGGTCGATCACGCGGCGGATGGCGGGGATCACGAGCAGGGTCATGGTCGGCACCATGATCGCGGTGGTGAGCGCGGTGCGCACGGGCAAGGCGAGGTCGGGCACGAGCTCAGCCAGGATCATGAGGCCCACTGTCAGCGTCGGGTAGACGGCCGCGAACACGGCCATGACGAAGACAATCTGCTTGAGCGGCATTTCTCGGGTCCTTTCGCGCCGCGTTGGGCGCTTCTGCGTTCGCATGTGCAACATAGGTCAAAACCTCTGACCAATAAAGCCCATGCGCGGGCGGAATGCATGCGTGCGGCGCAGGGCCGCTTTGCGCGACCGCAGCCTGCGGTGCGCGCCGGGCCGCGCGGTGCCCTTGCACTTTCGCGGCCAAGGGCGTATCTCCGCTCAGACATCGCGGTGGCCTCGCCATCCGGCGGGGTCCCGGTTCCGGGATTTCGGCGGCGGGCTTTTCAAGGCGCGCCGTTTTCGTTTTCACCGGTTCGGATCCGAGCGGATCCGTTGTCCGAGCCCGGGAGGGCAGATGGCCAATCTCGTTGCCAAGGCGCCGATCGACCAGAAGCTTGCGAAGATCGTGACCCCCACGGTCGAGAGCATGGGCTTCGGGCTGGTGCGCCTGCGGCTGATGGCCGGCAAGCGGACGACGGTGCAGATCATGGCGGAGCGGCCGGACGGCACGATGGAGATCGAGGATTGCGCGAAGCTTTCGCGCGCCCTCTCCGCCATGCTGGATGTCGAGGACCCGATCGAGAGCGAGTATGTGCTGGAGGTGTCGTCGCCCGGCATCGACCGGCCGCTGACGCGCCTCGAGGATTTCGACCGCTGGGAAGGGTTCGAGGCCAAGCTCGAGACCGAGGACATGATCGAGGGGCGCAAGCGCTTCAAAGGCATCCTCGCCGGTGTCGAGGGCACGGAGGTGCTGATCGAGATCGAGGAAGGCACCATCGGGCTGGAGTTCGACTGGCTGGCGGACGCGAAGCTGGTGCTGACCGACGACCTGGTGACCGAGAGCCTGCGCCGCGGCGGCAAGGCCGGCCAGCCGGAATTCGACGAGACCGCCTTCGACGACATCGTCGAGGTGGATGAAGACGAAGGCGATGGCTCGAAAGTCGACGAGCAGAGCAGGCCGCTATCGTGAAGATGACCTCAAAGAGAAGCCACACACCGACATACATGGGACGCCCCATCAACAAACCGATCCCAGAGATCAAGCGGGACATCGAGCGCCCTTGGTTTGGACAGCCTGCGAAGCTCCGAGATGTTGTTGTCGGAAGCCTGTCGCTCTCTCTCGCTGGTGCAATGGTTTTCGGGCTTCTCAAACTACTGTCGGTGATTTGAGCTAGGAAGGACGCAGGAAGTATGGTCAGCGCCAACAAGCTGGAGCTACTGCAGATCGCCGATGCGGTCGCGCGCGAAAAACTGATCGACCGGGAGCTGGTGCTCGAGGCGATGGAGGACAGTCTCGGGAAGGCCGCGCGCTCGCGCTATGGCGCCGAGTATGACATTCGCGCCTTCATCGACCGCAAGTCGGGCGAGATCCAGATGAGCCGGGCGCTTGAGGTGGTGGAGGAGGTGGAGAACCACTTCACCGAGATCCTGATCGAGGAGGCGCGCCTCAAGAACCCCGAGGCGCAGGTGGGCGACTTCATCACTGAGCCGCTGCCGACAATGGATTTCGGGCGGATCGCCGCCCAGACCGCGAAGCAGGTGATCGTGCAGAAGGTGCGCGATGCGGAGCGCGAGCGGCAGTACGAGGAATACAAGGACCGCGTGGGCGAGATCATCAACGGCGTGGTGAAGCGGGCGGAGTACGGCAACGTGATCGTCGATCTCGGCCGGGCCGAGGGTATTATCCGCCGCGACCAGCTGATCCCGCGCGAGGCGTATCGGGTGGGCGACCGGGTGCGGGCCTATGTGCGCGAGGTTCGCCGCGAGGCCCGGGGCCCGCAGATCTTCCTCAGCCGCACGGCGCCGGAATTCATGGCGAAGCTCTTCGGGATGGAAGTGCCGGAGATCTATGACGGCATCATCGAGATCAAGGCGGTGGCGCGCGACCCCGGCAGCCGGGCGAAGATCGGCGTGATCTCCTACGACAACTCGATCGACCCGGTGGGTGCATGCGTGGGTATGCGCGGCAGCCGCGTGCAGGCGGTGGTGAGCGAGCTGCAGGGCGAGAAGATCGACATCATCCCGTGGATCGACGATGCGGCGACCTTCATCGTGAACGCGCTGCAGCCGGCCGAGGTGGTCAAGGTCGTGATGGACGAGGATGCCCAGCGCATCGAGGTGGTGGTGCCGGACGAGCAGCTCAGCCAGGCCATCGGCCGGCGGGGCCAGAACGTGCGCCTCGCCAGCCAGCTGACGGGCTGGGACATCGACATCATGACAGAGGCCGAGGAGAGCGAGCGGCGCCAGCAGGAGTTCAACGAGCGCTCGGCGATGTTCATGGAGGCGCTCGACGTCGACGAGATGGTGGCGCAGCTGCTGGTGTCGGAAGACTTCTCGAGCCTCGAGGAGGTTGCCTTCGTCGAGATCGACGAGCTGGCGGCCATCGACGGGTTCGACGAGGAGACGGCGCAGGAGCTGCAGCTTCGGGCGCGCGAGAAGCTGGAAGAGGCGAACCAGCAGGCGCTGGCCAAGGCGCGGGAGATGGGCGCGCAGGACGATCTCATCAGCTTCGAGGGGCTCACGCCGCAGATGCTGGTGGTGCTGGCGGAGGACGGGATCCTGGACCTCGGCGAGTTCGCGAAATGCGCGGATTTCGAGCTGGCCGGCGGCTGGGAAGTGATCGACGGCAAGCGCGTGAAGGAGGACGGCCTCCTCGAAGCGTTCGAGATCAGCGCAGAGGAGGCGCAGTACCTCATCATGCGCGCGCGCCTGCAGCTCGGCATGATCGACGAGGAGGAGTTCCTCATCGCCACCCAGCCTGCGCCCGAGGAGGGCGAGGAAGAGGGCGAGGAAGACGCCGAGGACGCGGCGCCCCGGGAAGCGACGGCCGAGAGCGTCTTCGGCGCGCCGGCGCGCTGAGCGATGTGGGGCGGTAGGGCATGGAGGCCGGTTTGGCACGCGGCGGCAAGGCGAAGGAGCGCGACGCGCCCGAGCGGCGCTGTATCGCGACGGGCCGGAGCGGGCCGACCGCCCCGCTGATCCGCTTCGTGCTCTCGCCCGATGGTGAGAGCGTGGTGCCGGACCTTGCCGCGAAGCTGCCGGGCCGCGGCGCCTGGCTGACGGCGGACGCCAAACTGGCCGAGAAGGCGGAGGCGAAGCGCCTCTTCTCGCGTGCGTTCCGCAAGGCCGTGACTGTGCCGGAAGGGCTGCCGGGTCTGCTCGAGGAGATGCTCGCCAAGCGCCTGACCGAGACCGTGGCGCTGGCGCGCAAGGCGGGCCAGGCGGTGACGGGATTCGAGAAGGTTCGGGCGAGACTTCCCGCAGGGCGTGTGGTGCTTCTCACTGCGCGCAATGCGGGCGCCGATGGACGCCGAAAACTGCGGAATCTTGCGCCTGAGGCGCCTGAAATCACGGTTTTGGACGATTCCGAATTGGGTTTGGCTTTTGGACGCGAGTTTGCCATACATGCCGCGCTCGACGCGGGCGGAATAGCGGACCGTGCCCTTCAGGAAGCCGGAAGGCTGGGCGGTTTCAGGGCGCCTCTCCCTGCTGCAGTGGCAGCAAAAGGCGAGGCGGCCGCGGACGTGACAGTCGCAGAAGGCAGTGACGAGACGGGGGCAGAACGAGGCCCCCCTAAGGGTGATTGATGAGCGAGACGAACAGCGGCGACGGTAAGGGTGGCGGGCGCGGGCGTGGTCCCGGCGCCGGCGGCGGCTCGGGTGGCAGCCGGGGTGGTCCCGTGCGCCAGAGCTTCAACCGTGGCCGGTCGAACGCCGTCGTGGTCGAGAAGAAGCGCACGAAGCGGATCGTGACGCCGGGCAGCGGTGGTGCGGCCGCCGGGGCTTCCGGTGCCGGGGCCGCGGAGGAGCAGCGGCGCGCGACGCTGAAGCCGCGGAGCGACGGCCAGGCGGCCCCTCAGGGTGGCGCGCAGGGTGGCCAGCGCGGCGCGCCTTCCGGCGCGCAGGCGCGCGGTGGCTCGCAGGGTGGCGCCCAGGGCGGGTCGGCGGGTGGTCGCGCGGACGGCGCCCAGCGCCAGGGCGCACGCGGCGGTGGCCGGGGCAAGATGCTCAACACGCTGTCCGAGGAGGAATATTCCCGCCGCCTCGAAGCGCTGAAGCAGGCGAAGAAGGACGAAGAAGTCCGCCGCCGCGCCGAGGAGGAGGCCGCTAAGAAGCGGGCCGCCGAGGACGCGAAGCGCAAGGCCGAGGAAGAGGCGCGCCTGAAGGCGGAGGAAGAGGCGCGGGCGGCGGCCGAGAAGGCCGAAGCCGAGCGCGCTGCCGCGGAGGCGGAGGCGGAGGCAGAGAAGGCGAAGGCCGAGGCGGAAGCGGCGAAGGAGCCGGAGCTTTCGCCGGAAGAGCAGCGCGTGCGCCGGGCCGAGGATGAGGCGCGCAAGCGTATCGCCGCCTCCGAAGCGCGGAAGGCCGAGATCCTGGCGAAGAACCCCGCGGCGGCCGAGACGGTGGAGCGTGCGGAGGCGGCGCGCGCCGAGGCGGCACGTCCCCGCCCCGCGGCGCAGCCCGGCGGCGGTGCCGGGGCCGGCGCGGCCCCCGGTGGTGCCGGCGCCCCCGGCCGCCCTGCCGAGCGGGAGGACGACCGTCGCGGCGCACCGAAGCGGCCGACGCCGACGCGCGGGCGGGGCGACGAGAAGCGCCGCTCGGGCAAGCTCACCATCTCCAAGCTGTCGGAAGACGGTGAGGGCGGGCGCCAGCGCTCCCTCGCCTCCATGCGGCGGCGCCAGGAGCGCGCCCGCGGCAAGGGCGGGCGCCAGGAAGCGCGCGAGAAGGTGACGCGGACGGTCAAGCTGCCCGAGGCGATCACGGTGCAGGAGCTGGCCAACCGCATGGCCGAGCGTGTGGGCGATGTCATCAAGGCGCTCATGAAGAACGGCATGATGGCGACGCAGAACCAGTCCATCGATCAGGACACGGCGGAGCTCATCATCGAGGAGTTCGGCCACAAGGTGCAGCGCGTCTCGGAGTCGGACGTCGAAGAAGTCATCAATGTCGGCGAGGACAAGGACGAGGACCTGGCACCGCGTGCGCCCATCGTGACCATCATGGGCCATGTCGACCACGGCAAGACGTCGCTGCTGGATGCGCTGCGCAAGACCAACGTGGTCTCGGGCGAGGCGGGTGGCATCACCCAGCATATCGGCGCCTACCAGATCACCACCGAGGGCGGGTCGAAGATCACCTTCCTCGACACGCCGGGACACGCCGCCTTCACCTCGATGCGGGCGCGCGGCGCGAACGTGACCGACGTGGTCATCCTGGTGGTGGCGGCGGACGACAGCGTGATGCCGCAGACCATCGAGGCCATCAACCACGCCAAGGCGGCGCAGGTGCCGATGATCGTGGCGATCAACAAGATCGACCGGCCGGAGGCGGACCCGAACAAGGTGCGCACGGAGCTTCTCCAGCACGAGGTGATCGTGGAGGAGATGTCCGGCGACGTGCTGGACGTGGAGGTTTCGGCCATCACGGGCCAGGGGCTCGACACGCTGGTGGAGAACATCGCGCTGCAGTCGGAGCTGCTGGAGCTCAAGGCCAACCCGAACCGGCCCGCCGAGGGCGCGGTGATCGAGGCGAAGCTCGATGTGGGCCGCGGCCCGGTGGCGACCGTGCTGGTGCAGCGCGGCACGCTTAGGAACGGCGACATCTTCGTCGTGGGCGAGCAGTGGGGCCGTGTTCGCGCGTTGGTCAACGACCAGGGCGAGCGGGTGACCGAGGCCGGGCCGGCCGTGCCGGTGGAGGTGCTGGGCCTGCAGGGCACACCGGAAGCCGGCGACACGCTCAACGTGGTCGAGGACGAGGCGAAGGCCCGCGAGATCTCGGACTATCGCCAGCGCAAGGCCCGCGAGGCACAGGCCGCGAAGGGTGCGCGCACGACGCTTGACCAGCTTCTCGCCCAGGCGAAGGCGGACGAGAACGTCTCCGAGCTGCCCATCGTGGTGAAGGCGGACGTGCAGGGCTCGAACGAGGCGATCGTGCAGGCGCTCGAGAAGGTGGGCAACGACGAGGTGCGCGTGCGCGTGCTGCACTCGGGCGTCGGCGCGATCACGGAGTCGGACGTCACGCTGGCGGAGGCCTCGAACACGCCGATCATCGGCTTCAACGTTCGTGCCAATGCCCCGGCGCGCGAGGCGGCGAACCAGAAGGGTGTCGAGATCCGCTACTACTCGATCATCTACGACCTTGTGGATGACGTGAAGCAGGCGGCCTCGGGCCTCCTCTCGCCGGAGGTGCGGGAGACCTATCTGGGCTACGCAGCGATCAAGCAGGTCTTCAAGGTCTCGAATGTGGGCAAGGTTGCCGGCTGCGAGGTTACGGACGGGCTGGCCCGGCGCTCGGCCGGCGTACGCCTGCTGCGCGACAACGTCGTGATCCACGAGGGCAAGCTGAAGACGCTGAAGCGCTTCAAGGACGAGGTGAACGAAGTCCGCGCCGGGCAGGAATGCGGCATGGCCTTCGAGAACTACGAGGACATCCGCGAAGGCGACGTGATCGAGATCTTCGAGACGCAGGAGCTCGAACGCACGCTCTGACGCGGGAGGCGACCGCCCCGCCCGTCATCCCCCGGCTCGACCGGGGGATCCAGAAATCACCCGGATGGATCGCCGGGTCGAGCCCGGCGACGACGGGGGTCTGGCGCCCGGTTGGTCGGGAGGCCCTCATCGAACACCTCGGGGGAGCACCCGGGCGGGGGCCGCGGCTCCCGCCTTTTTCGTTTGGAGGACGTTATGGCGAAACATCGGAGCACGACCGCAGGGCCGAGCCAGCGCCAGCTGCGCGCGGGCGAGCTGGTGCGCCGCGCGCTGTCGGACATCCTGATGCGCGGCGAGCACCATGAGCCGGCGCTCGAAGGCTTCTCGATCACCGTGAGCGAGGCGCGGCTGTCGCCCGATCTGCGTCAGGCGACGGTATATGTGATGCCGCTTGGCGGGCGCGGCGAGGAGGCGGCGCTGGAGGCGCTGACCGCCGCGCGCGGTCGGTTGCGGAAGGTCATGGGCGGCCGGCTCGAGATGAAGCAGACGCCGGAGCTGCACTTCACGCTCGACACGAGCTTCGACCGGATGGACGAGACCCGCCGCCTGCTTAACCAGGACGCCGTCCGCCGCGATCTCGACTGAGGGTCGCTACGGCGCCCATAGGGCGGGGTCCATCCAGGGCTTCGGTACGATCAGGGTGCCGGGCGGGAGAGGAGCGCGGCCGGCGAGCGTGAGCGACCGCCACGCCGAGGCCCAATCCTCCGGAATCGGTAAGGGCGTGGCCACCGCGGTTTCGGGGCGAAAGCCGAAGCGCCCGTAGTAGCCGGGGTCGCCCAGAACGAAGATCTGGCGCACCCCCTGCTCTGCCAGAAGATCGAGGCCCGATTTCAGGATGGCGGTGCCCCTGCCCTGCCGCTGATGGCCGGGGGCCACGGCAAGAGGGCCGAGGAGCGCGCCGGTGCTCTCACCCGGCGTCGTGCCGCAGCGCGTGAAGGCGATGTGGGCGACGGGTGTGCCGCTCTCCAGCGCCACAAGCGAGAGGCAGCCCCGATCAAGCGCGAGGAGGGCGGCGACGAGCGGTCGAAGGTCCTCATCCGGGAAAACGTCACGGTAGAGCGCCAGAAGCGCGGCCGTATCGTCGATGCAGGTTTCAAGGATCACGCGCGGCGCACTTTCCTCAGGACCGCCTGGTCTGTTGGCTGGACTTTGCGCTCCCGCCAGATGCCGTCGAACCGCCGATCCAGGTGTACAAAACGGCCGAGGCTGGCTCAGCTTTGGCATTGCCTGCGACGACCCGCTGGACCTGATTGTGCTTCATCGTCATGGCAACCGAGTGGGAAGAGGTCGCTGTTCGCGGACGAGCGTGGCTAGAGCGGATGGGTCACTCGGCCAGGCGGTCGGTTGCGCGGAGGAGTTCGGTGGCGATGGAGGGTTCGCTGAGGGCATGGCCGGCGTCGTCGACCAGGCGGAGCTGGGCCGCGGGCCAGGCTTCGGCGAGGGCGTAGGCGGTGGCCGGGGGGCAGATCATGTCGTACCGGCCTTGCACGATCACGCCGGGGATATCCGCGATCTTCGGCAGGTTGGCGAGGATCTGATCGTCGCGCTCGAGCCAGCCATGGTGGTGGAAGAAATGGCTCTCGATCCGGGCGAAGGCGCGGGCATAGGCGGCTTCGACGAAGCTGGAGGGCACGGGGCGGAGGGCGGCCGTGGCGCTCTCCCAGCGGACCCAGGGCCGGGCGAAGCGGGTCTGCTCCGCCTCGTCCTCGGAGGTGAGGCGCTTGTAGTAGGCGCCGATCAGATCGTCCTGCTCACCCTTCGGGATGGGGGCGCGGAAATCCTCCCAGGCATCGGGGAAGAACCGGCCCGCGCCGCCGCCGTAAAACCAGTCGAGCTCCGCCGCGGTGAGCGTGAAGACCCCGCGCAGGACGAGGCTCGTCACCCGCTCGGGATGCGCCTCGGCGTAGAGGAGCGCGAGGGTCGAGCCCCAGGAGCCGCCGAAGACCTGCCAGCGCTCGACACCCACGGCCTCGCGCACCGCCTCGATATCGTCGATGAGATCCCAGGTGGTGTTGCCCACGAGGCTGCCCTGGGGGCGGGAGCGCCCGGCGCCGCGCTGGTCGAACACCACGATGCGGTAGCGCGCGGGATCGAAGAAGCGGCGCATGAAGGGCGAGGAGCCGGAGCCCGGGCCGCCATGGAGCACCACGACGCTCGGCCCGTCGCGCCGGCCGGAGACCTCCACGAAAAGCTCATGCCCGTCGCTGACCGCGAGATGGAACCGTGTATGCGGCTCGATGAGCGGATGCAGGCGTGGGTCGGCCGTGCCGCGCGAACGGATGTTCAAACTGGCTGCTCCCTCGCGCCTGGCCCCATAGGCGTTTCGGCTTCGCCGCAACGCCGCACCGTTCTGGTGTGCGCCTATCTCGCGCGCTAGGTCAATGGCAGCCGGCGAAAGGGCGCAGGGCGGCAGGGAGCGAGACGGGCATGAACGAGGCAGCTGCGACGTCGGGCGTCGACCCTGCGGAGGTCGCGAAATTCGAGGCGATGGCGGCGGAGTGGTGGGACCCGGAGGGCAAGTTCAAGCCGCTCCACATGATGCAGCCCTGCCGGCTGGGTTATGCAGTGGAGGCGATCGCGGCGGCGCATGGGCGCGATCCGCGAGCAAAGCGGCCCTTGGAGGGCCTGAGCCTGCTTGATGTGGGCTGCGGTGGCGGGCTGCTCTCGGAGCCCATGGCGCGGCTGGGGGCGGCCGTGACAGGCGTTGACCCGGCGGAGCGCAACATCCCGGTCGCCCGCCTGCATGCCCAGCAGTCGGGCCTGGAGATCGACTATCGGGCAGCGCGGGCAGAGGACCTGCTGGCGGAGGGCATAAGTTTCGATGTCATCGTCAACATGGAGGTGGTGGAGCATGTGCCGGACCCGGCGGCCTACATCGCCACCTGCGCGGGGCTGCTGGCGCCGGGGGGCGTGATGGTCACGAGCACCATAAGCCGCAGCCTGAAGGCGCTGGCCCTTGCCAAGTTCGGGGCGGAATACGTGCTCCGCTGGCTGCCGGTGGGCACGCATGACTGGCAGAAATTCATCATGCCCGAAGAGCTGACGGATATGCTCGTGAAGGCCGGGCTGGAGCCGCAGGATGCGAGCGGCTTCGTGTTCAATCCCATCACCTGGGAATGGCGCGTCTCTGAGACCGATCTCTCGATGAACTACGTGATCGCAGCCCGGAAGCCCGGTTGACGACCAGCAGGCCGAGGCCGCCGGCGAGGAGGAGCATTGCCGGCGGCAGTGGGACCTCCGCGGCCGTTACCTGCGTCACGGCGAAGAGATTGCCGGACTGCGTGCCGATATCCGTGAGCCCGGAGAGGTAGATGACGCCGCTGCCGTCCATGGCGAAGGCGATCAACCGGCCGATGGGGCCGTCATCCTCCGGAAAGAGAAGCTCCCAGAGCGTCGCGGTGGCGAAGCCTGCCGGCTGGCTGTCAGGGTCGATGGTCCAGACCTGTTCGACCTGCGGAACGGAGAGCGGAAAGCCGCCGAAATCGCCGAAGACATAAAGCCCCTCCAGCGCCGCGAGGGCCGGGTCGAGGTCGCGCCCGACGATGCCGCCGGTGACGGAGAAGCCATCGAACGGGCCATTGCCATGGGCGTAGACATAGAAGGGATCGGTCTCGAGCGTGCCCGGTGGGAAAACGCCCGTATCCGGCCCGGCAATGTCGCCCTCCCGGAACGGCCAGCCGTAGTTCGGAAGCTGAAACGTGTTCGGATCGTCAACCGTCGGGTCGAACAGGTCCTCGTCGATGCGGAAGCGGTTGACCTCCTCCCGGTCGAACTCCCCCACATCGGCGATGAGGACGTTGTTCCCATCGATCTTGAGCTTGAACGGATTGCGCAAGCCACGCGCGACGATCCCGTCCGTCAGCGATTTCGGGCCGTTCCCGGCCCCTACATTGCCCTCGGGAACCGCCCAGTTGTTCAGCGGATCGGCGAAGTCGTCCCCGCTCGGATCGATGCGGAACACGGAGCCGAGGATGGTCGTCTCGTTCTGCACCTGATCGCGGGCGCCGGCATCCGGCCCGGAGAACGCGCTGTCGCCCTCGCCGGTGGTGAACCAGATGAAGCCGTTATCATCGACGTCGATGGCACCGCCGCGGTGGTCGACCACGGTCTCCTCCGGATAGTCGATCGAGGCGACGGGAACGCCGCTTGCCCCGTCGACCGGCGGGCCGTTCACGTCGAGCGTGTAGCGTTCGATGACGTTGCGCGCAGGCGAGGCGGGATCATCCGTCCGCAACACGGTGCTGACGTAGAAATGCCCAGTGGTCTCGAAATCGGCGGCCAATGCGATCCCGATGGGGCTGTCGCCGGCGCCGAGAGCTTCGCCACCGGGCTGGATATTGGTGAATTGCGGATCGGTGCGCGCGTTCATATCCGTCTCTGCGCGGTCGATCACCGAGACCTGCCCGTTGAGGCTGAGCGTGAGCAGCTTGGTTTCGTTGCCTGCGCCGGGGATCGCCACCGCATCGACGATGGCGCCCGCATCGTCGACGACCTTCACGAGTTCGATGGTGTTCGCGAACGCCGGCGCCAAGGGGCCGAGCATGAGGATGAGAGCGAGGGGCGGGGTGGCACGCAGCAACATCAGGACCGCCTCCGGCGAGGTTTCAACGCGTCAACCATGCCATAGGACGCGCTCACAGTCAGCGCAGATTTGATGCCGACGGGCCCGCTCCGGGCACGCGGCGCTGCGCGGCGCCGGTGTGCCCTCTGCGCGACTAGCGACGGCCCGGCGACGCCGCCTCGCAGCGTGAGAGGACAGGCTGCGCCTGCTCTGCTACCATAGGAGCGTGGAGCGCGAGGGCGCCGTGAGGCGGTCGCGCAGCAGGAGAGGGAAGACCATGGCTGAGCCCCGGAGCATGGGAGTTGGTAGGGCGTGCGGGCGTCTAGGGTCGGTGCTTGGTGTTGGCTTGCTTGCCACAGTCTCGGTCTCAACGCTTGAACCGGTACCCGCGGCGGCGCAGAGCAGTGCGCTGCCGGAGGGGCGGATCGGCACGACGTATGGAACCGGCCGGGCAACCGCGCCCTATTCGGGCCGGCAGGACAGCAGCGCCCCCTCGGGACGCACGGCGCAGCCGTATAGCGGCGGACGGTCGGGCACGACCTACGATGCCGGCAACCCCTACCGGAATGTGGGGGCGGACGCGATCGCGCGGGTGAATGACGGGCTGCGCGAAAGCTGCGAGACGCAGCTTCGGGAGGACTACGGCGCCGAGGAAGTTGGCGACCTAGAGATGCGCCGCCGGAGTTCCGACCGCAAGCGGATCTACACGACGATCACGCGCGCCGATGGCGCGACCCTCAACGTCCGCTGCGTGGTGCGCAACGGCAGGCTGACGACCATCCAGACCGGGGATGGCGACGACTGGACCGAGGCCGAACTCTATGAGCGCCCGCCCGAAGAGGAAGCGCCGGAGGAGACGGCCGAGGACGGCTCGGCCCCGGGCGACGCCGAGGGCGAAGAGCGTGCCGAGGGCGAGGCGCAGCCGGGTGATGGCGACGGCGCCGAGGGCAACCAGCCGGACGGCGATGGGGCGGAAAGCGACACGGCCGAGGGCGACGGGGCGGAGGCCGCGGAGGGCGAGACCGCGGAGGCGGCCGAACAGCCCTCCGGCCCGAAGCGCATCCGCGTTCCCACGAGCGGCGCACCTCGGCTCTGATACTCACCCGCTTCGGGCTGCGCGCAGGCTGGCGTTGAGGCTGGCGGTAAGGCTGGGGCTGGTACCGTCAGTACATGAAGTAGCGCTGGGCCATGGGGAGTTCGGTGGCGGGCTCGCAGGTGAGGAGTTCGCCGTCGGCACGGACCTCGTAGGTCTCGGGGTGCACCTCGATCTCCGGCGTGTGGTCGTTCAGGACCATGTTCTTCTTGCCGATGTTGCGGGTGTTCGAGACGCCGATGCAGTCCTTCGCGAGGCCCAGATCGCGGCGGATGCTCTCGTTGATGCTGGCCTCGCTCACGAAATGCACGGCGCCGCGTTCGGCAGAGCGGCCGAAGGCGCCGAACATCGGGCGGGAATAGACGGGCTGGGGCGTGGGGATGGACGCATTCGGGTCGCCCATCTGCGCGCAGGCGATGGTACCGCCCACCAGCACCATTTCGGGCTTCACGCCGAACATGGCGGGCGACCAGAGGCAGAGATCGGCGCGCTTGCCGACCTCGACCGAACCGATCTGGTCCGCCATGCCATGCGCCACCGCGGGGTTGATCGTGTACTTCGCGATGTAGCGGCGGACGCGGAAGTTGTCGTTATCACCGCTCTCCTCCGGCAGCCGGCCGCGCTGGACCTTCATTTTATGCGCGGTCTGCCAGGTGCGGATGATGACCTCGCCCACGCGGCCCATGGCCTGGCTGTCGGACGCGATGATGCTGAAGGCGCCCATGTCGTGGAGGATATCCTCCGCCGCGATGGTCTCCCGCCGGATGCGGCTTTCGGCGAAGGCCACGTCCTCGGGGATCGACTTCGAGAGGTGATGGCAGACCATCAGCATGTCGAGATGCTCATCCACCGTGTTCACGGTGAAGGGGCGCGTGGGGTTGGTGGAGGAAGGCAGCACATGCTCAAGGCCGCAGACCTTGATGATGTCCGGCGCATGGCCGCCGCCCGCGCCCTCGGTATGGAAGGCGTGGATGGTGCGGCCCTTGAGGGCGGCGATGGTGTTCTCGACGAAGCCGCTCTCGTTGAGCGTGTCGGTGTGGATCATCACCTGCACGTCCCAGTCATCCGCCACGCGAAGGCAGGTATCGATGGCGCCGGGGGTGGTGCCCCAGTCCTCATGCAGCTTGAGGGCGCAGGCGCCGGCCTTGACCATCTCCTCCAGCGGCTCGGGGCGGGAGGCGTTGCCCTTGCCAGAGAGGCCGAAATTGATGGGGAAGGCATCGAGCGCCTGGAGCATGCGGCCGATATGGAAGGCGCCGGGCGTGCAGGTGGTGGCGAGCGTGCCATGGGCGGGGCCGGTGCCGCCGCCGAGCATGGTGGTGAGGCCGGAATGGAGCGCATCCTCGATCTGCTGAGGGCAGATGAAGTGGATATGCGCGTCGAACCCGCCGGCGGTGAGGATACGGCCTTCGCCCGCGATCGCCTCGGTGCCGGGGCCGATGGGGATGTTGACGTTCGGCTGCGTATCCGGATTGCCCGCCTTGCCGATGGCGGCGATGCGGCCGTTGCGGAGGCCCAGATCGGCCTTGTAGATGCCCGTGTGGTCAATGATCAGGGCGTTGGTGATGACCGTGTCCATCGCGCCCTCGGCCCGGGTCATCTGCCCCTGGCCCATGCCGTCGCGGATCACCTTGCCGCCGCCGAACTTCACCTCTTCGCCGTAGGGACCGGTGAGGTCCTTCTCGACCTCGATGAAGAGCTCGGTGTCGGCGAGGCGGACCTTGTCGCCCACCGTGGGGCCGAACATGGAAGCATAGGCTTCGCGGGAGATCGGTGTGGGCATCGGGCGGGCCTTTCGGGCTGGCTCAGCGGGTCGCCTTGCGCCCTGGGCGCTTGACCTTGCCGGCGGTCTTCTGAGGGAGGGGAGGCACGGGGGCCGCCATCAGTCGGCCTCCCGCATATACGCTTCGTCGACAGGGACCTGCAGCTGCTTCGCGAGCGCATGGGTCTGGCCGGCGGCGGCCACGATGCGGAGGAGTTCGGCAAACTGCTGCTCGCTCATGCCGGCCGCGCGGGCGATCGCCGTGTGGCAGGGCACGCAGTAGACGCAGCCATTGGCGATGGAGACGGCGAGGAAGATGAGCTCGCGCGTGTGAGGGTCGAGCGCCCCTCCATCATCGTCTGCCGAATGCATCGCGGCCTTCACCTGACGCCAGGTCTCCTCGAGGAGCGCATCGTCATGGGCGAGGGCGCGCCAGAAATTGCTGAGATACGTTGTCTCTCGCGTCGCCTTGATATCAGCGAAGACAGCCTTCGCCCGGGGCGAGGCATCCGCTTCGTCGATCAGGTCTTTCTCGAGCATCTCACTCTCCCGGATAGATTGATGCCCCGGCGCACGGGAGATGCGGCCGGAGATGCGCGGCCCTAACCGCGACGCGTGCGCATGCGGTTTTTGCGGGCAGCGGCGATGCGGGCTTGGCGCATGGGTCTTCTTCCTGTGTGTGGGTCCGTTCCGGACCGGTGCATGGGGGCCTAGAGCGGCCCCTCGATTTTCTGGTTGAAGCCGAAGACGCGGCGGTCCCCCGCATAGGGCACAAGGCGCACGGTGCGTGTCTGGCCGGGCTCGAAGCGCACGGCGGTGCCGGCGGCGATATCGAGGCGCATGCCGCGCGCCTTCTCCCGCTCGAAATCGAGCGCGGGGTTTGTTTCGTAGAAGTGGTAGTGGCTGCCGACCTGCACCGGGCGGTCCCCGGTATTGGCGACCTCGAGCTCCAGGCTCTCGCGCCCCTCGTTGAGGGTGATCTCGCCCGGCGCGCAGATCAGCTCGCCCGGGATCACTTGAGAACCCGCCGGACGATGAGGACGCCGAGCGCGGCGGCGCCGAGCAGGAGAAGCGCCTCGCTGCCATGCGGGTGGCTATGGCCTTCGGGGCCGCCATGGGCGAGCGCGAAGCCGGGGGCGAGGACCGCGAGGGTGGTGAGAAGGCGGGTCATGGCTGCTCCTGTTGTTCTTTATCTGATGGGTTCGTGAACGGTGACGAGCTTGGTGCCGTCCGGGAACGTGGCCTCGACCTGCACCTCGTGGATCATCTCGGGCACGCCGGCCATGCACTGGCCGCGGCTGATGACGCCGGCGCCGGCCTCCATGAGATCGGCGACGGAGCGGCCGTCCCGCGCGCCCTCCACCACGAAGTCCGTGATGAGCGCGATGGCCTCCGGATGGTTGAGCTTCACACCGCGGGCGAGCCGGTTGCGCGCGACCATGGCGGCGAGGGAGACGAGCAGCTTTTCTTTCTCTCGGGGGGAAAGGTTCATGGCGCGGCTCCTCGGTCGTCTCGGCGCGGTACGTCGTGTGAGTGGACTGGTTTCCAGCGCTTCATGTCAACACTGCCAGACACGGGGCAGCGGCGTAATTCCCAGCGCGCCCAGGAAAGCGACGAGTGCTGCGCGCAGTTCGGCCGCGCGGGGGGCGAGGAGGCGGGCGGCGAGAAGGCCGTTCCAGGCGCTCGCCCCACCCTCAGCCGGCGCAGTGGGAAGGGCGCGGCGTGCAGCCGCTAGCCGGTCCTCCGCGTCCGGGCTCACGAGCAGGAGCGAGGCGGCGGCGCGGTGCGGGCCGAAGCAGGCGGGACGCGCGGCGATCTCCGCCACAGGCCCCTCGAGGCGCAGGGTGTCGGCGAAGGCGAGGCGACCGGCCCTGCGTACCGTCCAGCGGTCGATGAGGCGGGCGTGGGTCACCGTCTCACCCATGGCCTGGCGGCCCAGCACCAGCGGCTCGATGGCGAGGAGCGTGGCGCTCGGGTGCATGTCGATCTCGAGCCGGCGCTCCAGCGCGCCGTGGTCGTAGAGGATGGTTTCCTGCGGGAGCCAGGCGAGCATGGCGTTCTCGCGGAGGGTCAGGCGCGTGGTGAGCTGGCCCGTCTCGCCCGGCAGGGCCCGGTAGGCACGTTCGGCGGCCTGGGTGGTGAGGGTGAGCCGCGTGCCAGGCCCTGCCTCCGCCTCCCAGGCGAACCGGTCCCCGCCCGTGATGCCGCCGGCCGTGTTGACGATGACGCCCTCGACCCGGCCGTCGTGATTGTCCGGCAGACGGGGCAGGAGGCATTTTGCCGAGCCCTGATGGCGGAGACGGTCGAGCCGCGTCCGCCCCTCCGCCTGCTTCACGGCGATGCGGATGCTGCCTTCGGCGCGCGGCTGGCGTGGGGACACGGCGGCGTCAGACCGAGAGGCGGCGTCTAACATCATCCTCGTCCATCTCGCTCCGCGGGGTGGAGATGACGACCTCGCCACGATCCATCACCGTGATGTGGTCCGCGAGGTCGCGGGCGAACTCGAAGTACTGCTCGACGAGAACGATCGCCATGTCTCCCTTGCCGCGCAAGTAGCGGATGGCCTGGCCGATATCCTTGATGATCGAGGGCTGGATGCCTTCGGTCGGCTCGTCGAGCAGGAGCACGCGCGGGCGGGTGACGAGGGCGCGGCCGATGGCGAGCTGCTGCTGCTGGCCGCCGGAGAGGTCCCCGCCACGACGGCGGAGCATCTTGTCGAGCACGGGAAAGAGCTCGAACACCTCGTCGGGGATCTTGCGCTGATCCCTCGGCAGGCCTGCAAAGCCTGTCTCGAGGTTCTCCTTCACGGTGAGGAGCGGGAAGATCTCGCGGCCCTGCGGGACCAGCGCCATGCCGCGCCGCGCCCGGTCGGCCGTGCCCATCCGCGTGATGTCGGCGCCGTCGAGGCTGATGCTGCCCTTTGCGACGGGCTCCTGGCCCATGAGGGCGCGGATGAGCGAGGTCTTGCCCACGCCGTTCCGCCCCAGGATGCAGGCAACCTGCCCGAGGGCGGCATCGAGCCCGACGCCGCGGAGCGCCTGCGCGGAGCCGTAGAAGAGGTCGATGCCCGAGGCGCTGAGCAGACCCCCACCCCGATCCTCCCCTTCGGAGGGGGAGGGGGCGGCCCCCGCACCTTCTGCGCCGGAACGGCCGGTTGCGGCTCCAGGATCAGCGGCCAAGATAGACCTCCACCACGCGTTGGTCGGCGCTCACATGGTCGATGCTGCCTTCGGCGAGGACGGCGCCTTCGTGCAGCACGGTGACCTTCACGCCGAGGGCGCGGACGAATTCCATATCGTGCTCGACGACCATGACCGTGTGGTCTCCCGCGATCTCGCGGAGGAGGTCGGCGGTCTTCATGGTCTCGTCATCGGTCATGCCCGCGGCGGGTTCGTCGACCAGCAGTACCTTCGGGTCCTGCGCGAGCAGCATGCCGATCTCGAGCCACTGCTTCTGGCCGTGGGAGAGGGCGCCCGCAAGCTCCCCGCGCCGGTCGCCGAGGCGGATGCGCTCGAGCAGCGCGTCGATGCGTTTGCTCTCGGCGCCGGTGACACGGGCGAGGAACGTGTCCCAGACCCCGCGCTTGCCGGCGAGGGCAAGGAGGAGGTTGTCCTCCACCGTGTGCGTCTCGAAGACCGTGGGCTTCTGGAACTTGCGGCCGATGCCGAGGCGGGCGATGCCGGCCTCGTCCTGCCGCGTGAGATCGACCTCGCCGGCAAAGAGCACGTCGCCCGTATCCGGCCGGGTCTTGCCGGTGATGATGTCCATCATCGTGGTCTTGCCCGCGCCGTTGGGCCCGATCACCGCCCGCATCTCCCCGGGCTGGAGAATGAGAGAGAGCGCGTTGATGGCTTTGAACCCGTCGAAACTGACGGACACGCCATCGAGGTATAGAATCGACCCTGCCGCTGCGACCGCCATCGCCTCACTCCCCCGCCGATGCGGTTGCGGCGCGCTGCCGTGCCAGCGCTGCCTGGACCCGGTCGCGCCGCTCCTCGCGGCGGCGGTCGCGCAAGGCGTCGAGCTCGCCGAGGATGCCCTTGGGCAGGAAGAGGGTGACGGCGACGAAGAGAGCGCCGAGGGCGAAGAGCCACTGGTCGGGCGCGAAGCTGGTGAAGAAGGTCTCGAAGGCGTTGACGAGGAGCCCGCCGAGAGCGGCACCGATGAGGGTGCCGCGGCCGCCCACGGCGACCCAGACCACGATCTCGATGCTGTTGGCGGGGCTGAACTCGCCCGGATTGATGATGCCGACCTGGGGCACGTAGAGCGCGCCGGCGACGCCCGCCATCATGGCGGAGATGGTGAAGACGGCGAGCTTGTAGCCTTCCACGCGGTAGCCGAGGAAGCGGGTGCGGCTTTCCGCATCGCGGATGCTGACCAGCACCTTGCCGGCGCGGGACGTGGTAATGAGGCGCGCCACGATATAGCCGAGCCCGAGCGCGATGGCGGAGAGCGCGAAGAGGCCCGCGCGCGTACTGTCCGCCTGCAGGTCGAAACCCAGCACGTCCTTGAAGTCGGTCAGCCCGTTATTGCCGCCGAAGCCCATGTCGTTGCGGAAGAAGGCGAGCATGAGCGCGTAGGTCATCGCCTGGGTGATGATCGAGAGGTAGACGCCCGTCACCCGGCTTCGGAAGGCGAACCAGCCGAAGATGAAGGCCAGGAGGCCCGGGACGAAGAGCACCATCAGGCAGGCGAACCAGAACATGTCAAAGCCCCACCAGAACCAGGGGAGCTCCTGCCAGTTGAGGAACACCATGAAGTCCGGCAGGTCCGGGTTCGCATAGACGCCGCGGTCCCCGATCTCGCGCATGAGGTGCATGCCCATGGCGTAGCCGCCGAGGGCGAAGAAGGCGCCGTGGCCGAGGGAGAGGATGCCGCAATAGCCCCAGACGAGATCCACGCTGAGGGCGAGGAGCGCATAGGTCAGGTACTTGCCCATGAGCGCGACGGCGAAGGAGGGCACGTGCCCCGCCTGCCCCGGCTCGAGCGCGAGGTTGAGCACGGGGATCGCGATGGCCGCGATCAGCAGCAGGCCGAGAAAGGCCCAGCCCCGCCCATCCAGTGCCTGCATCAGCATCGACGCGCCCCGCTTGCCGCTTGCGGTAGGGTGGGGTTCCACCCCACCGTCGGACAAATGGTGGGGTAGAACCCCACCCTACCGGTACCGCGGATCATGCGCTCACCTGCCGGATCCATTCCTTGAGGTTGTAGTAGGTGGTGACGCGCGTGATGCGGCCGTCCGCCACTTCGAAGAACGTGCCGGCGGGGAGGCGGTAGGTCTGCTGCGCCGCCGCCGGCAGTCCCTCATCGGTGGCGAGGTAGGTGCCGGAGACGATGAACTCCGCGGCGGCGCGGGTGCCCGTCGCATCGGTCATCACCGTGATGTCCGAGAGGTTCTCGCGGTAGCAGCGCGTCATATGGGCGGAGAAGGCGCGGAAGGCCTCGGTGCCGATGCGCGGCTGCCCCTCGTTGACGTCGTGGCGGATATCGGGCGCCAGGCAGTCGATCATCGCCTCGGTATCGCCGGCATTGAAGGCGTCGTAGTAGCGGCGGATCAGGGCTTCTGTGTCGGTCATGGTCATCCTCAGGTTTCGACGGCGCGGCCGCGGAGCGCGAACATGCCGCGCGGTCGCTTCTGGATGAAGAGGATGATGAAGACGAGGACGAGGACCTTGGCGAGCACGGCGCCCGCGTAAGGTTCCAGGAACTTGTTGGCGATGCCGAGGGTCATGGCGCCGGCGAGCGCGCCCCAGAGATTGCCCACCCCGCCGAAGACGACGACCATGAAGCTGTCGACGATGTAGGCCTGGCCGAGGTTCGGGGAGACGTTGCCGATCTGGCTGAGGGCGACGCCGGCGATGCCCGCGATCCCGGCGCCGAGGCCGAAGGTCATCGCATCGACCCAGCCCGTGCGCACGCCCATGGCGGCGGCCATCCGGCGGTTCTGCGTGACCGCGCGCATTTGCAGGCCGAGAGGCGTGCGCTTCAGCACCAGGAGGAGGCAGGCGAACACCGCGAGCGCGAAGAACAGGATCCAGAGCCGGTTGTAGGTGATGGTGAGCTGCCCGAGCTCGAAGGCGCCGGACATCCAGTCCGGGTTACCGACCTCGCGGTTGTTGGGCCCGAAGATGGACCGGACGGCCTGCTGCAGGATGAGCGACACGCCCCAGGTGGCGAGCAGGGTCTCCAGCGGCCGGCCGTAGAGATGGCGGCAGATGCCCCGCTCGATGGCGACGCCCACGGCGCCGGAGACGAGAAAGGCGAGCGGCAGGGCGATGGCGAGGGAGGCGTTGAAGAGCTCGGGCGCGTGGGTGCGGATGGCCTCCTGCACCGCGAAGGTAGTGTAGGCGCCCAGCATCACCAGCTCGCCATGGGCCATGTTGATGATGCCCATGACGCCGAAACTGATGGCGAGGCCAATGGCGGCGAGCATGAGGACCGAGCCGAGGGAGAGGCCGAACCACACGTTCTCCGCCATCTCCCACATCGCCCGCTCACGCTCGACGGCTTCGAGCGCCTTCGCCGCGGCGGCGGCGACCTGGGGCAGCGGGCTTTCGGCGGCGCCGGCGAGCAGGCCCAGCGCGCCCACGCCGCCCTCGGCGGCGAGGATGGTGACGGCTTCCACCTGATCGGGTTCCGGACGCTCCGAGCCCAGCGTGGAGGCCGCGCGCGCGAGGCGGAAGGCAGCCGCGACCTCCGCATCGGTCTCTGCCTCGAGCGCGGCGGTGAGCGCGTCGATCTGCCCGGGGTCGCGCGCGTCATAGGCCGCGTTGGCGGCGGCGAGGCGCAGCTCTGGATCGTCCGCCCTGAGGCGCAGCACGCCGATGGCGGCCTGGATGGTGCGGCGCAGGTTGTTGTTGATCCGGATCTTCCTGGCGTCGCGCCGGCCAAGCTCGCGGAGACGCTCATTGGTGAAGAGATCGTGGGCGAAGTCGTCCCGCCCCTCCTCGACCACGCGGATGATGCTTTTCGACTTCTTGTCGAAAGCGAGGTCGCCGGCGCCGAGGATCTGGAGCACGCCGGCCGCGCGCGGATCGCCGGTGGCGGCGATGGCCTCGACGACCTTGGCGCGGTCGTCGAATTTGCCGTCGGGCAGCCGGGCGACGAGGTCCTCCAGCGTCTGGGCGGCGGCCAGACCGGGGAGGAAGAGCGCGAGCAGGAGCAGGAAGGCGTGAAGGAGGCGCATGAAGACTGAGGGTCCGCTGGTTGCGGGCGGGAGGACCCCCACCCCGGCCCTCCCCCGCGGAGGGGGAGGGAGCGCTGTAGCTGGCGCGGCGCCGGGATTGCAGGGCGCCGCGCCGATGGTCGGGTCAGGTCAGTTGGCGACGCCGCCGCACTTGCCGGTCTCGACGTTGAAGTTGCCGCACTCCATCGGCTTGCGCCAGTCGGAGATGAGCTTCGCGCTCTCGGGCAGGAAGTCGGACCACGCATCGCCGACCACGAGGCCGTCGGTCTCGTCCACGATGGTGAACTGGCCATCGTCCTGGATCTCGCCGATCAGCACGGGCTTGGTGATGTGGTGGTTCGGCATCATGGCCGAGTAGCGGCCGGAGAGGTTGGGGACGCTGACGCCGATGATGTCGTCGATCACTGCGTCCGCATCGGTGGTGCCGGCCTTCTCGACCGCCTTCACCCACATGTTGAAGCCGATGAAATGCGCTTCCATCGGGTCGTTGGTCACACGGTCCTCATCGCCGATGAACTCGATCCAGCTGTCGACGAACTCGTCGTTCTCCGGCGTGTCGACGCTCATGAAATAGTTCCAGGCGGCGAGGTGGCCGACGAGCGGCGCGGTATCGATGCCGGCGAGCTCTTCCTCACCCACGGAGAAGGCCACGACGGGAATGTCGGTCGCCTCGATGCCCTGGTTGCCGAGTTCCTTGTAGAACGGCACGTTGGCGTCGCCGTTGATGGTGGAGACCACCGCGGTCTTCTTGCCGGCGGAGCCGAACTCCTTGATGTCGCTCACGATCGTCTGCCAGTCGGAGTGACCGAACGGCGTGTAGTTGATCATGATGTCTTCCTCGGCAACGCCGCTGTCCTTCAGGAACTGCTCGAGGATCTTGTTGGTGGTGCGCGGGTAGACATAGTCGGTCCCCGCGAGGACCCAGCGCTCGACGCCCTGGTCCATGAGGTACTCAACGGCCGGGATGGCCTGCTGGTTCGGGGCGGCGCCAGTGTAGAACACGTTGCGCTGCGACTCCTCGCCCTCGTACTGCACCGGGTAGAAGAGGATGGAGTTCAGCTCCTCGAACACCGGCAGCACCGATTTGCGGGACACCGAGGTCCAGCAGCCGAAGACCACGTCGACGTCGTTGACCTCGATGAGTTCACGCGCCTTCTCGGCGAAGAGCGGCCAGTCCGACGCAGGGTCGACGACCACCGCCTCGAGC
>JBCBEP010000006.1:0-61956 GCA_038528605.1 Pseudomonadota bacterium | reverse complement strand
CCGGCATCGCCGGCGCGTGCCTCGAGACGCGCCCGGATGGCCGAAAGCCGCGCGGCCGCATCGGCCGGCACCTGCGCGCTTGCGAGATTGAGTTCCGCATCCGCCCGACCGCGCGCGACGACCGCCTTCTGCCCCTGCTCGCGCAACACCTTTTGAGCACCCTTTATGGTCAGCCCGTCATCATAGAGGAGGGCCTTGATCCCGCGGAGGAGCGCGATGTGGTCGGGCCGGTAGAGACGGCGGCCGCCCGCGCGCTTCAAAGGGCGGATCTGGCTGAACTTCGTCTCCCAGAAGCGGAGAACGTGTTGCGGCAGGTCGAGCTCTTCCGAGACCTCGCTAATGGTCCGGAAGGCATCCGGTGCCTTGCCCTGGGGCGTCGCGCCTTCGCGCCGGCTGCGGCTGCCGGCCATCAGCTCTGCGCCTCGGCCTCGGCATCCAGGTTGATCCGCTCCTTCATGATGTGGGAGGGGCGGAAGACGAGCACACGGCGCGGGTCGATCGGGACCTCCTCGCCGGTCTTCGGGTTTCGCCCGATGCGGGGGCCCTTGTCGCGCACGGCAAAGGTGCCGAACGACGAAATCTTTACGTGTTCACCGCGCACCAGCGCGCCGGAGATTTCCTCGAGGATGAGCTCGACGAGATCGGCTGACTCGTTACGCGAAAGCCCGATCTCACGGTAAACGGCCTCCGTCAGATCGGCCCGGGTGAGCGTATTACCTGCCATCCCGTTGAAGCCCCCTGTTCCCATTGATTGCAAAGACGATAGCTGCACGCCTGAAGAGACGTCAACTTCAACAGCTTGGGGGGCAGACTGAAAGTGCTGACTCGTGAAAAATGACTAAGCAGCGTGTGAAAATCGTGTCAAATTGATGCGTTGCCGTTACCAGCGCACCAGAGCCGAACCCCAGGTAAGCCCGCCGCCGATCGCCTCCATCAGCAGGAGCTGGTCGCGCTGTATACGTCCGTCCGCCACGGCGGTGCTGAGGGCCAGCGGGATGGAGGCGGCGGAGGTGTTGCCGTGGTCCTGAACCGTCACGACGACCTTCTCCATCGGAATGCCGGTCTTCTTGGCGGTCGAGTCGATGATGCGGAGATTCGCCTGGTGCGGGACGATCCAGTCGATCTCCTCGTTCTCCACCCCCACCTTCTCCATCACCTCATGCGCCACGTCCGCGAGCTTGACCACGGCATGGCGGAAGACCTCACGGCCCTCCATGACGACGGTGCCGGCTAGTCCGGTGCTCGAGGGGCCGCCGGAGACGTAGAGCAGGTCGTTGTGCCGCCCGTCCGAGTGGAGGCAAGTGCCGAGCACGCCCCGGTCCGACGGCGCGCCCACGCCCTGAGCGGCTTCGAGCACCACGGCGCCTGCACCGTCCCCGAAGAGCACGCAGGTCGAGCGATCGTCCCAGTCGAGGATCCGGCTGAAGGTCTCCGCGCCCACCACCAGCACCCGCTCCGCCATGCCGGAAAGGATCAGGCCGTTGGCATTGGCGAGCGCGAAGATGAACCCGGCGCAGACGGCCTGGATATCGAAGGCATAGCCGTTGGACATGCCGATGGCGTGCTGCACGCGCGTGGCCGTGGAGGGGAAGGTCTGGTCCGGCGTGGCGGTTGCCAACACGACGGCATCGAGATCACGCGCATCCATGCCGGACGCGCCTAGAGCCGCCTCAGCAGCGCGGATCGCGAGATCGGAGGTAAGCTGGCCTTCCGCCGCCACATGGCGCTGCTTGATGCCCGTGCGCGCGATGATCCACTCGTCCGAGGTCTCGATCCGCGCAGCAAGCTCGTCATTCGTGACGATGCGTTCGGGCAGGTAGTGTCCGCAGCCCAGGGCGCGCGACCGAACGATATTCATGAGCCCTCGCCATTGCCCGCCGCGGACCGGGCGGCGCTTGACGCGCCTGCGGCCTGGTCTGAGACGGCTCCTCCGCTGCCGGCTGTCCCGCCGGTGTCCGACGCATATAGCGACCCAGCCTCGCCATGGCCATGGGGCAGCGTGTGGGCGTTGCCGTGGCCGTGAGGGAGCGCCGAAAGATCGAGCCGCGCGAGCTGCCGGTGCACGGCGGCGCCGATATCGCGCTCCGCGAGCCTTGCTGCGAGCTTGAGCGCAGCCTCCACGCCCACCGCATCCGCGCGCCCATGGCTCTTCACCACCGTGCCGTTGAGGCCAAGGAACACACCGCCGTTCACGCGGCGCGGGTCGATCCGCTTGCGCAGGCGGCGCAGCGAGGTGAGGGCGAAGAGACTGCCGAGACGGGAGAGCATGGAGTATTCGAAGGCCTCCCGGAGCCCGTCGCGAATGAAACCCGCCGTCCCTTCAGCCGTTTTGAGCGCGATGTTCCCGGTGAAGCCGTCGGTCACCACGACATCGACGCTGGCGGCCGCGATATCGGTGCCCTCGACGAAGCCTGCAGGCTCGAAAAGGTCCGGCGTCCGCTCCGCCGCCGCTGCCGCCGTGGCTGCTGCAAGCTGCACATCGGGCGGGCCTTTCGTCGGTTCGGTGCCCACATTGAGAAAGCCGATGCGGGGCCGGGCGAGCTGAAAGCTCAACCGCGCATACTCTGCCCCCATCACCGCATACTGCATCAGCGTTCGCGGCCCTGCGCGCAGGTCGGCCCCCACATCGAGGACGGTGGTGAAGCCGTGGGGGGCGCGGGAAGGCCAGTGCACCGCTATCGCGGGCCGGTCGATACCCGGTGCCTTCCGGAGGATGAGGGTCGACATGGCGAGGAGCGCGCCGGTGTTCCCGCAACTGACCGCCACGGGCGCGTCGCCGGCCTTCACCGTCTCGAGCGCAGCCCACATGGAGCTGCGGCGGCGTTCGCGGAGCGCGCGGGAGGGCTTGTCCTCCATGCGCACCGTATCTTCCGAATGACGGAGTTCGACCTGCTCGCGCAGTGCGGTGAACCGGCGGCGCCGGAGTTGCCGCTGCAGCGCGGGCTCGTCGCCATGCACGATGAAGCGAAGCTCCGGCCGCTTGCGGAGCGTCCGCGCCATGCCGGCAAGGACCGGGGCAGGGCCCCCGTCGCCCCCCATGGCATCGACCGAAATGACCAGTCGGCCGCTCATGGCTGAGGCGTCACTCCCTCTATGCAGTCAGACAAACAGAGCGCGCCGCGGCTGGCCGGGCGCGCTCCTGATCAAACGATGCGGCGCGGGCGGTCCGGCATGAGCGGGGCCCTGCGCCGGCGATCACGCAGCGTCGTCGTCGAGATCGATCTCGGGCACGCTCTTCACGACCTCACGGTCGCGGTAATACCCGCAGGCGCCGCAAACATGGTGCGGCAGACGAAGCTCGCCGCAGTTCGGGCACTCGCTCGACGCGACGATGCGGAGTGCATCGTGGCTGCGGCGCATGCCGCGCTTGGAGCGCGTCTTACGGTTCTGTTGGACGGCCATTTCTCAACCCTTCCCGTCTCGCAGCCCCTTCCGCCGCACCGCGACCCTGGGCCACCCCGCCAGTGGCGGGCGCATGGCGCCGCGCGAGCGGCGAAAATCTGTTACCTGTCCTCCCCGCGCCGCGACCGAATGGCAGTGCGTCGCGCGAGAGACGCGGAACATACTCATCTGGCGCTGCGGGGCAAGGGCTTTTTCTGCGAGTTTCAGCTCACATCGCCGCCATTCTCGTCGCCACCCGCGCCGCCCAGCCGCGCCTTTAGCGCTGCGAGGCCGGCGAAGGGTTTGGCCGCCTCGTCGGTGAGCGGTGCGCTGCCGGGCGGGGCGTAGACCTGGGTGCCGTGCTCCGCGCCATCCGCACGCGGGAAGGGGTCGATCTCCAGCGCGAGGGCCTCGAGCATGGGGATCGCGAGGTCGATCGCGTTGCCGAGCATCTCCGGCGCCCGGTCGTCCTCGGCGCGGAGTTCGATTTCGGCTCCCGTCGGCGGGGCCACATCCGGCAGCCACATCCGCTCAACGGGCACCTCCACATCGGTCTCCACGGGGTCCAGCGTCACGACACAGGACTGGCGCATCCGCGCGGTCAGCCGGCCTTCGAGGCCCCAGCCCGCGCCGCGTTGCACGACCTCGCCGCGGAAGGCGAGCGCCGGGAGTGCCTCGAGGCCGAGATACTGCGCGACGAGCGCGCGCTCCGGCGCCTCGGGCGCAATCTCGAACGAGAGGCCACCGCTTTCGCTGAGCGCCGCCACGTCCACGGGGTGTGCCAGCGGAAAGGGTTCGTCCTCCCCCTCCGCGTGCAATGGGCCGGTGCCGCCGCCCTTCTCGCTCATCGATCTGCTCTCTGTCCGTCGAACTGTTCGCCTTTGCGCGGCTGGTATGGCCCCGCGCGTCAGCTTGAACTTAGGCTTCGTGGCGGATACGGGAAAGCAGGATTGTTCTTCGGAGCTCTTGGCATGTTCGTCGTCGCCCGTCCCGTGCTGACCCTTGCCGCCCTTGCAGTGGCTACGGCCCTTTCGGGCTGTGCCGCGGTGGTCACGACGCATGGGTATGCACCGCCGGAGGAGATGGTCGCTTCCGTGGTCGAGGGCGTGGACACCCGTGGCTCCGTTCGCCGCAAGATTGGGCGGCCGGGGGCGACGGGAACCTTCACGGAGGACGGGTGGTACTATGTTTCCACCACGGTCTCGAAGAAGGCCTTCTACGCACCGGAGATCGTCGACCGACGGATCATCGCCGTCGAGTTCAACGATGTGGACCGCGTGACCTCCGTGCGCCGCTACGGGCTGGCCGATGGTCAGCTCGTCGACCTCGAGACGCGGACGACGCCGACCTTCGGGCGGGAGCTTACGATCCTGCAGCAGGTGCTCGGCAATATCGGCGCGGGCGAGAGCCTTCTCGGCGGCAACTGATCGGGCCTTGAGACGGCGACCTGCCCTCAGGCGGGCCGGCCCGCCCGCATCGTGAACCAGATGAGCGCGCCGCCGGCGAGCACCAGGCCCGGGACAATGGCGAGCTGCACCGCCTCCCATCCGCCGAAATTGAGCAGGATGCCCGAGCTTGCGGAGGCGACGACCACGAAGGCCATAACGGCAAAATCGTTGATGCCCTGTGCCCGCGCCCGGTCCTCCGGCGCCACGGCATCGGCCAGCAGGCTCGTCGCCCCGATGAAGCCGAAATTCCAGCCGATGCCGAGCAGGATGAGCGCCAGGTAGAAGTTCTCGAGCGCGATCCCTGCCGCAGCGATCACGGCGCAGAGGGCGATGGCGGCGAGGCCCGCGGCGATGACACGCTGCGCCCCGAACCGCGCGATCAGCGAGCCCGTGAAGAACGAAGGTGCGTACATGGCCAGCACATGCGCCTGCACCACGCCGGCTGCATCGGCGGTGCCGAAGCCGCAGGCCGCCATGGCAAGCGGCGTGGCGGTCATCATCAGGTTCATGAGCCCGTAAGTCGCCATGGCGCAGATCATCGCGACCTGGACCCTCGGGTTGCGCAGGATCGTGCCCACGGGACGACGGTCCGCCTTCGCGACGCGGGCGGGGCGGGGGATCTGGAGGAAGAGGAGCGGGATGGCGCCGATGAGGTTGAGCCAGATGACCGCCTCGAAGGCGCCCGCATGGGGCACGGGTGCCCGCCAGTCCCCGAAGAGCTTCACCATCTCGGGCCCGAGGATCGCGGAGATCAGCCCTGCCGCCATGGTCCAGGCGATGGCCTTGGGTTTGAAGGCGGGGCTCGCCATGTCGGCGGCGGCGAAGCGGTATAGGTTGTGCGCGGACCAGTAGACGCCCGTGAGGGCGCTGCCTGCGAGGAAGATCTCGAAGCTCTGCGCGTAGATCCCCTGGAGCGAGACCCAGGCGCCGAGCGCGCCCGCCCCGGCGCCGAGGACGAACCCCGGCCGCCGGCCGAAGCGGCCCATGAAAAGCGAGAGCACCGGGGCGCCGACCATCGAGCCGACGACCGCGACGGTGATGGGGAGCGTGGCGAAAGCCGCGTCATGCGCCAGCATCGCACCCACGAGCCCGCCGAGGATCATCATGATCGGCAACTGCGCGCCGAGGACAGCCTGGCCCCAGGAGAGGATCAGCACGGCGCGGAGGGCGCGCGGGTCCTCCCCGCTTACGCGATCCACGCCGGTCGTCTCGATGGCGCTGTCGGACATAGACTCGCTCCCCGTGCTGCGGCGCGACCCTAGGCGCCGCGGCACGGGGAGGAAAGCCTTCCTTGCGGGGGGCCTCAGGCCTCGGCGCTGCGGCGGCGCGCCACCCAGCCCAGCCCCGCGAGACCCGCGAGGAGGAAGGGCAGGCTCATCGGCACCGGCACCACGGCCTTCTCGAGGATTTCGAGCGTGCCGGTCTCGGAGGTATCGACGATGTTGACCGTGAGGCCCGTGATATCGACGCTCGGATTGGCGCTGACGTCGAAGACGAAGCTGATGCTGAAGATGTCGAAAGAGGTGGCCCCCCCGTTGATCACCTGCTCGGCGAACAGCGTGAAACTGTCGGCGTCAGCAAAGGCGCTGTCGCTATCGTTCCCGACCGTATTGCCCATCATGTCCGTCAGGCTGATGTCCTGAAACTGGCCGAAGGGTTCGGTGAGCGTCACGGTGGTGTTGTTGCTCAGCGCGAAGTCGATCGTCGTGCTCAGGCCGGTGCCGGTGTACCGGATGAACTTGTTGTCCGTGAACGCGATCTCGTCACCGCCGCTCAGGGTGCCGGATGACGGAACAGTGCCGGAGAAGGGTGCGGAGAAGGTGATCGAGCCGTCGGCGTCGACACCCACTGGGCCGGGATCGACCAGAATAAGCGCATGGGCGTGGCCGGACGCGCCGATGGTAAGCGCCGCTGCGGCGGCACAGAGAAAGTGGTGCAGCATGGGGTACATCCTCGCTTCGTTAACCCGCTTAACGCTGAGGAAACGAGGTCGAAAACTCGCGTGAAAATAGTACGACACTTCGTGAATTCACGCTTGGGGCGAGTTCACCGTGTCTCGAGCGCACCGGGGCGGGCCTCGCGCGCCATGTGATCCAGCACGCCGTTCACGAGGCCGGGTTCCTTGCCGCTGAAGAACGCCTTGGCGACGTCGACATATTCGCCGATCACCACCTTCGGCGGGATGTCCTGACGGGCGATCAGCTCGTGGCCGGCCGCGCGGAAGAGGGCGCGGAGCGTCGCGTCGATCCGGCCAAGCGGCCATTTCTCGACGAGCGCGCGGTCGGTCATCTGATCGATCCGCACCTGGGCCTTCACGACGCCGGCGAGCACGTTGCGGAAGTGCTCGACATCGGCCTCCGCATAGGTGGCCCCTTCGATCTCGGCGCCGAGGCGGTGGGTCTCGAACTCGCGGCGGACCTCCGGCAGCGGCGTGCCGGCAATTTCCATCTGATAGAGGGCCTGCACTGCCGCGAGCCGCGCCGCGGAGCGGGCGACGCGGGCCTTCAGCTTTGCGGCGGGCTTCGCGGCGGGCTTAGGCGCGGGATTGGCGCCGGATGGGGCATCATCGCTCATGGCATCAGGCCGTCCGCGTGGGCAGGGCCCCGGCATAGAGCGTACCGTCCCCCGGCGTGGTGGCGCGCGGCCCGCCGCCCGCGCGGAACCGGCGCGACAGGGCGATGAGGTGGAGCGCCGCCTCGGCCGCGCCGCCGCCCTTGTTCTGCCCGGCCGGATCGGCCCGCGCGACCGCCTGTGCTTCGTTCTCGACCGTGAGGATGCCGTTGCCGATGGCGAGGCCCTGGTCGATCCCGAGGAGGGTGATGCCACGGGCGCTTTCCTCGCACACCGTCTCGTAATGCGTGGTCTCGCCCCGGATGATGCAGCCGAGCGCGACATAGCCTTCGTAGCGCCGGCTTTCGGCGGCAAGGCGGATGGCGACGGGCACTTCGAGCGCGCCGGGAACCTCGATGACGTCGACACCGGCGCCGACTTGCGCGAGAGAGGCCCGCGCGCCGGCGATCAGGTTATCGGCGATGCTCCGGTAATAGGGCGCGCAGACGATCAGAACCGACGGCGCCGGCTCGAGCGATGGCAGCGCGAGGCTGCCGGCGTCGCTATGCTCGGCCATCTCAGACGTCTCCTTGCCGCTTCGGAATGGGCCGCGTGTCGGTGATGGTGATGCCGTAGCCTTCCAGGCCCACGACTTTCGGCGCGGGCGAGTTCGTCAGCATGATCATCTCGCTCACGCCGAGCGCTTGTAGCACCTGCGCGCCCACGCCGTACTGCCGCAGCTCCTTCGGGCTCGCGCCGCGCGGGCGCAGCCGGTCGGAAATGGCGGTTGGCGAGGTGTCGCGCAGCATCACGATGGCGCCGCGCCCTTCTTCGGCGATGGCCGCCATCGCGTCCGGCACCTGCGTGGCGCGCTTCGGGTCGAGCGCCAGGATATCGTCCAGCGGGTCCAGCACATGCATGCGGACGAGGACGGGCTCGGGGGTCGAGAGATCGCCTTTCACCAGGGCGTAGTGCTCGTTCCCATCCGGCGCATCGCGGAAGACGCGGAGGTGCCAGGCACCGCCATGGCCGCTGACGATGTCCGCCTCGTCCACCTGCTGCACGAGATTGTCGTGCCGGCGGCGATAGGCGATCAGGTCCGAAATCGTGCCGACCTTGAGGCCATGATGCTGTGCGAAGGCGACGAGATCGGGCAGGCGCGCCATCGTCCCGTCCTCGTTCATGATCTCGCAAATCACGCCGGCCGGCCGCTTGCCCGCAAGGCGCGCGATGTCGACCGCGGCCTCCGTGTGCCCGGCGCGCACGAGCACGCCACCGTCGCGCGCGCGCAGGGGGAAGATGTGGCCGGGGGTCGCGATGTCGGCCGGTCCGCTCTCCGGCGCGATGGCGGCCTCGATGGTGCGCGCACGGTCCGGCGCCGAGATCCCCGTGGTCACGCCCTCCCGCGCCTCGATGCTAACCGTGAAGGCGGTTTCGTGGCGGGACTGGTTCTGGGCGGCCATGAGCGGAAGGCCCAGCCGGTCGATCATCTCACCGGGCATGGCGAGGCAGATGAGACCGCGCCCATGGGTGGCCATGAAGTTGATCGCGGCGGCGTTGGCGTCGGTGGCGGGGATCACGAGGTCGCCCTCGTTCTCGCGGTCCTCATGGTCCACGAGGATCACCATGCGCCCCTCGCGCGCGGCTTCGATGATTTCCGCCGCGGGGCTGATCGCGTCGCTGTAGTCGGTCCGCTCGGTCATCCGCCTTCCGCCTTGCCAGCGCCGCACCTGGGCGCCCGTGCCTGCCGCGGGCGGACATAGACCGGCAGGAGCGTAATGGCCAGAGAGGATGGCGGCTTGGTCGCAGGGCGCGACGCTGCCCGTCGCGCAAACCGGCGTTGCGGTGGGCTCAGCCCTCGGCGGCGACGAGCACGCGCTCGGTTGCGCGCTGCTGGCGGATCATGCGGGCGAGGAGCCCGATGCCGCCGGCGATGAGGAAGAGGCCACCCGGAAGACCCAGCGCCAAAGCGCTCGCCGTCTCGCCTTCGACACGGGTTGTGCCCATCCCGGGCACGTCCATGAGCACGGCGCTGACAATGGCACCCTCGACAACCTGCCCGCCCAGAATGGCCGCAAGCAGGCCCCAGTAGACGACCGAAAGCGCCAGCGTCATCGTGTACATCGTTGCTCCCCCCCAAATTACCCCACGCTGCCGGACCACGGCGGCGTTGAGGCTAAGAGACCCTTGGGAAGGGGCGCGGGACTGGCGGGTTTGTGGCGGTTTCGGGGAATCTGCCGCAGAATTGTCCCGATTTAGATCAGGTCGATGCTGGAGCCGCTTCGGCAAGCCGCGCGACATAGCGGGCCAGGAGGTCGATCTCCAGATTGACCGCGCTCCCCTCGGTCGCGTCGATCAGGTTCGTGACTGCCCAGGTATGCGGGATGATGTTGATCCCGAAGACCGTGCCGTCCGGCCCGTCCGCCACGCTGTTCACCGTGAGCGAGATCCCGTCGACCGCAACGGAGCCCTTCTGTGCCAGAAACGGCCCCAGCTTCGAGGGTGCCAGGATCTCGACGCGGTGCGAGCCGCCCTCCGGCGCGATGGAGGTGATGCGGCCGAGCCCGTCCACATGGCCCGAGACGATGTGACCGCCAAGCTCGTCACCCACGCGGAGCGAGGGCTCGAGATTGACCTTCGTGCCCGTCATCCAGTTCTGCAGGGTGGTGAGCGACCGGGTCTCTGCCGAGGCATCGATGGCGAACCAGGTCCGGCCTTCGCGCGTGCCCTTGCCCACGACCGTCAGGCAGACGCCGTTGCAGGCGATGGAGGCGCCGATATCGATCTCCGCCTCCGGCCGCGCGCAGGCGATCTCGATCCGTGTGTCGCCCGCGTCCGAGATTGCAGTGACCTCGCCCACTTCCTGCACGATCCCGGTGAACATGGCTTCCTCCTGGCTGGTGCGGCGGAGGTAGCGGCAGGGGCGGCGAGGGGCAAGGGAGCGCGGCGGGCGCCAGAACAATTCGCGTACATTTTTAGGTCTTTCTCAAACATACCGCGCGAGAACCGGGCCGGAGCGGCGCAGAAGGCGTCGCGGGTTCATCGGAAGGATGAGGTCATGGCTCGAACGGCTTCGCGCGCGTTTCGTCTCGGCGCGCTACTCACTGCTACCCTCGTGCTCGGCGCCTGCGCGCTGCCGCGCGGGGGGCCTTATGTCTCGGAGATCGAGGCTGGCGCCGGCGCGGCGCTGCCCTTCGACGTGGTCGAGGTCACGCCCCAGGTGCTCGCCAAGGCGCGGATGGATGAGCGCCTGGGCTTCGACGAGGCGTTTCGCGAGACCACGGTGGAGAACACCGCGTTGGTCAATCGGGGCGACGTGCTCAGCATCACCGTCTGGGAGAACAGCGACACGGGGCTGCTCAACGAAAGCGGCATCGGCGCCACGGTGCTGCCGAGCGTGAAGGTCGATGAGCGTGGCTTCGTCCATGTCCCTTATGTGGGCCGGGTGCGGGCCGCAGGGCGCAGCCTCTCGCAACTCCGCGGCGCGATCCGGCAGCAGCTTGCGGAGCGGACGCTCAATCCGCAGGTCGATGTCTTTCCGGAGGCGACGGAGGGCCGGCTGGTGAGCGTGCAGGGCATGGTGAACACGCCCGGCATCTATCCCATCCGCACCGGCGCCCGGCGCGTGCTGCCGATGCTGGCGCAGGCCGGCGGCATCAAGGCCGATCCGGAGGTGGTGAAGGTGCGCCTCCGCCGCGGGCTCGCGACCGGCGAGATCTGGCTGCAGGACCTCTACGACGAGCCGCAGATGAACGTGGCGCTGAAGCCCGGGGACGCGGTTATCGCGGAGCGGGACCGCCGGATCTTCACGGCCCTCGGCGCCGTCGGCCGCCCGGCGACCGTGCCCTTCCCGGTGCGGGACCTCTCGGTGACCCGGGCGCTCGGCCAGGTGGCGGGGCTGATCGACAGCACGGCCGACCCCACTGGGGTCTTCCTCTTCCGTGCCGAGCCCGAGGCCGTGGCGCGTGACGTGCTGGAGGACCAGACCGTGCAGGGCGCGCGCCGCATCGTCTACGTGATCGACCTCACGAAACCGGGCGGCATGTTCCTCGCACGGGAGTTCATCATGCGGGACGATGACACGCTCTACGTGACCACGGCGCCCTTCGTGCAGTTCCAGAAGGTGTTGCAGTCGATCGCGCCGGTGCTGGGCCTCGCGGGCACCACGCGCTCGCTCTCGGGGCTCTGAGCAAGACGCGGCGCGCCATGCATTCGGTGCCGTGCACTCGGTGCCGTGCGGGGCGGTGCACGGGTTGTGGGTGGCATGGGCGTGCCGCGGCGCAGGCGGGAAAGCAGCCGGATCGATCCGGCTGCCCCGCAGGCCCGCCGACTGCCGCGTGGAGCCGCCTTGCACCACGCGGCTGCGAAAGCGGGGGAGCGCTTGAGCCGCCTCCTCCACAAGGCAGCGGCGCGGCTCAGGCGCTCGGAGGCACGGGTTCCCAGACCGACATGATATCCGCGCCCTCGATCGAGACCTCTGTGCGGCGGAAGCGGGGAGCGGCCGCCAGTCGCTCCAGCCCCAACGCGCCCACGCCCGCGCGGCCATCGGCCCCGATCACCGCACCCGCGGCGAACACGATGAGCCGGTCGACCAACCCGCCTTCGATGAGCGCGGCGGCGAGCGTGCCGCCACCCTCGACGAGCACGCTTCCCGCCCCGCGCTCTGCCATGCCCTCCAGCAGAACGCGCAGATCGATCGCGTCGGACGCCCCCGAGGCGCCGGCGCCCGGATCGCCCTCGCGGATCGATGCGGGTTGAGCATGGGGGGGGCCGTCCATCGCGCTGCCTGTCGCAACGGTGCTCATCAGGTGTGGCCGTGGCGCACGGTTTGCGCCGGGTTCCATGTCGAGCTGCGCACCTCCGGATGCTCTCGGCATCGAGGCTGGAGGGCAGGGCAGGAGCTGGACGCCGGCATCCTCCAGTGCTGCCGTACGGTCGACGCTCTGCGGATCTTCTTCGGCCAGCGTATCGAGATGCGCGACGAGCACGGGCTGCGCGTGAGCGGTGCGTGCGAGCCGGGACATCGGGGCGAGCGTCAGGCGCGGATCGGCCACGGCCCGCAGCGGCTGCGCCACATCCTGGCCGAAGCCACGTACATCAAGCATTGGGTCGTCCGCTCGGGCCGTTCCCGCCCCTACCAGCACCGCATCGGAGTGCAGCCGCATGAGATGGACGCGCCGACGCGCCGCCGGGCCGGTGATCCAGCGGCTCTCGCCAGTCGCCGTCGCAATCCGCCCATCGAGCGTTGTCGCGAGCTTCAGCGTAACGAACGGACGGCTACGCCGGATGCGGGACAGGAAGCCCGCATTCACGCTCTCCGCCTCCTCCGCGCAGACGCCCGTGACCACCTCGACGCCCATCCGCCGCAGAGCACCAAAACCGCGGCCCGAGACGCGCGGATCGGGATCCTCGATCGGGCAGACGACGCGCGCGATGCCCGCGGTGGCCAGGGCGTCGGCACAAGGCGGCGTCAGCCCGTGATGGGCACAAGGCTCGAGGGTGACATAGGCTGTGGCGCCGGCAACCGGCACGCCCCGCCGCGCCGCATCCGCCAGGGCGACGGCCTCCGCATGCGGCCGCCCGCCGCGCGCCGTGATGCCACGGGCGAGCAACACGCCGTCACGCACCAGCAGCGCCGCGACGGCCGGGTTCGGGGCCACGCGCCCGACGGCGCGGCGCGCAAGCGCGAGGGCTGCGGCCATCCAGCGCCGGTCATCCTCACTCGCAGAGTTCTGCATGCCGCACGCTCCCTCGCCCGCCGGCCGTGCCCGCCCGGCCCGCCGGAGATCGCCGGACCCTACACGTCGTCCGGCGGCCGGGCGGTCGGGCGCAACTCGGAGACGAACTCCTCGAAATCCGCGACTTCCTGGAAGTTCTTGTAGACGCTCGCGAAGCGCACATAGGCCACCGTGTCGATCCGCGCGAGGGCTTCCATGACGATCTCGCCGATGGTGTCGGAGGGAATGTCCGTATCCCCGAGGCTCTCGAGGCGGCGGACGATGCCGGAGATCATCTGCTCCACACGGTCCGCCTCGATGGGGCGTTTCTGGAGCGCGATGCGGATGGAGCGGGCGAGCTTGTCGCGGTCGAAGGCCTCCCGCTTGCCGTTCTTCTTCACCACCACGAGGTCGCGAAGCTGCACGCGCTCATAGGTGGTGAAACGCCCGCCGCAGGCGGGGCAGAGCCGGCGCCGGCGGATCGCCACATGATCCTCGGCGGGGCGCGAGTCCTTCACCTGCGTGTCGACATTTCCGCAGAACGGGCAACGCATCGGCCCCTCCCTCGTGGTGCTTGCCGCGTCACGCTACTCTGACTGTGCAGGTTCCGCGAGGCCTAGTGGTCGCCCGGCCGCCGCGCCCATGATTTTGCGTGTCCGTACGGCATCGCCTGGCGGGCCGGGCTTGATGACACCGTGCAAGCGATTCTCACGCCCCGTCACGAGCACGCGAGCGCAGTGTCACGCGCGCCATGCCATCCTGCCTATCTGCTAGGCAGGTCCTCGGTCACATCGGCATAGGAGGATACGCCATGCATCGCTTGCTAGCCACCGCGCTCGCCGCGCTTCTCACCCTGGGGGCCGTGCCCTCTGCAACCGCGCTCGACGCGTCCTGCAACCCGGGCAAGCCCGGCGTCGACCTAACGGGAGATGAGGCGCAGAAGGTCTATGAGTGCATCGCCGCCGGCCTCGACGAGGGTTGGCAGAAGGGGGCGAAGCGCTGGATCCCGGCCGACCGGATGGAGACATACCGGAGCTGGGCGCTCGCCTCGACGTTCCCCGCAGCGCCTGGCTTCCATGGCGACCGGTTCCTGATCACCCGCGTCAACGAGACCGGCCACGCGGCCTATGTCGAGTATTCGGACACACCCGCCATTCCGGCCGGCACGCTGATCGCCAAGGAGAGCTTCAAGGTGGGCGACGACGGCAAGGTGCGCGCGGGCCCGCTGTTCTTCATGGAGAAGGTGGCCGAGGGCACGAGCCCCGAGACCCTGGACTGGTACTACTATGCCGTGGCGCCCAACGGCACGCCCATGGCGGTGAACGTGATGCAGGCCTGCAATGCCTGCCATGTGGACACGTTCGGGTTCCAGGGCGGCATGGGCTACCCCGTGGAGGAGGCGCGGCTCAACTGAGCCCGCGCGCCAGGCACGGCGCCGGCGGCGGGTCCGCCGGTGCTTCCCACAGCCAATGCGCAGGCTTCGCGCCAGGCCGGGGCCGGGTCAGGCCGGCGCCAGCAGAACATCGCCCAGCACGCTGACTGTCTCCCCCTCCAGCCTGAAGACGATGATCTCGCCCGAGGTCGTGAAGCGGTCCGTAAGTGCGGAGACGTTGACCTGATGGGTGACGAGCATGAGCGTCTCGCCGGGCGGCCTGGCGCCTAGCAGACGTTTAAGGGCGCGGGTCTGTTCCGGGCCGTGATCGCGCTGACGGAAGAACGAGTTGAGGGACGGCTCCTCGCGCACCGGTCCAATCCCCAACAGGCGCGCCGTATCGAGGCAGCGGCACCATTGGCTGGACAGCACATCGTCGAAGACGATGCCGGCCTCGGAGAGCAGGCGCCCGATCTCCCGCGCCTGATCGCGCCCGCGCGCATCGAGGTTGCGCTGCGTGCTGCAGTCATCGACCACGAATCGCGCCGGGTCCCCGGTCCCCGGTGCCAGCGCGTGGCGCATGATCGCGTGGGTTCTGGGCTCGGCAAGGCGTTCGAGCAACTCTGCCGCCGCTCCGGCGCTTCGCGGGTGTAGGAGGGCCGCCGCTGCGAGCCCGCCGAGAACCTGTCTTCGCTGCATCCCGTACTCTCCCGATCCGAGCGCTCAGAGGGACCTTGGCGCCGAACGCCTTCGCGACAAGCGCTGCGAGGTGTCGATGCAGAACGGTCGCAAACTTCGTGCTACGATCCGCCTGCAGATCAGAACTGGGAGAAATTCGATGCGCGCCTTGCTGCCAATGCTCTGCCTGCTCGCCGCCCTGCCGCTCCTGGCCGCGTGCAGCGATACGGGGCCCGAGGAGACGAAGTCCTACGGCCAGGGCACGTTCGTGCAGGGCGGAACCTGCTTCACACGAAACCGAAAGGGGCAGCTCGTCCGTGTCTCGCCGACGAACTGCCCATCGCTCCGCGCCAATCAGGCGGAGGAGACGGGCGAAGCGGCGTCGACCGGGGCGGAGACGACGCCGACCGAGTGAGCCGCACACGTCAGTCGAAGATCGAGGGCGGCTCCGGTGTCTCGAGGCAGAGCGCGCGTGCGGAGAGGAAGCGCGCCTCCAGCGGCTCCTCGCCATGGTCGCTGTCGATGAAGAGCGCGAAGACCTCGATATTGTTCTCCGGCACCCCGCCGAAGGCAGCCGCGTAGTCCGACAGGAGATCGCGCCGTTCGGTGACCGCTTGGCCCACGGCCTCTCCGCCGCTCCGTACCACGATGCTGCGGATGGAGGCGGGGAAGTAGGGGCTGGGAACAACGCTGCCCTTCGCATCGGTGCTGGTGGCCCAGACATAGCGGAGCGTCGGCACCGGATCGGGGTTCGAGAAGACGCCGGGATCGCCGAAGGCGACGAAGAGGGCAGCGGCCATGTCCTCGGCGTCCCTCGAGGAGAGGTCCGCGATGCTCGGCAACCCTTCGATCGCCCAGGTCCATTCGAGCTGCGGGCAGGTCTCGGGGTCGACACTGAGACGGCGCGCAAGGACCCCGGAGGCCCCCTCCGCCTGCGCGCGGATGGCGACGACGTCGCCGGCGGGCACGAGGTCGAAGCTGGTATTCCGCCAGATGTCGAACTTCTGCCAGTCCTCCTCGAGCGCGTCGCCCGCCTCGAAGAGCACGAAGGGGATCTCACCTGGCGGTGCGGTGGGCTCAGGCGCGGTGGCCGGCTCGCGCGCGCAGGCGGCGAGGAGGGCGAGGGCGGTGAGGGTGGCGAGCGATCTCATTCGGCTCTCATCTGGCGTCGGGTTCGGGTGGGACAGCGCTCTCGCTCCGGAAAGGCGAGAGGGGCGAGAGGAGATAGACGAGGAGCGCCACGTTCATCAGCGTGTCGATCAGCAGGAGCGTGGGCGAGACGCCGCCGCGATAAACGAAGAGCTGCGAGCCCTCGAGCAACCCCTCGGCGCCGATGCCGACAACGCCAACGGCGTTGATGCCCACATGGAGCCCGATGGCTGCCGACAGGCTGCCGGTCCGCCAGGTGAGCACGGTGGCGGAGAGCGCGAGGAGCGTGGTGGCGACCGCGTAGAGCAGGCCGGCGCTGCCGGGCAGCGCATCGTTGTAATGGAGCGAGCCGAAGAGAAGGGCGGGCGGAAAGGCCCAGAGCGCCGGATGGCGCAGGCGCTGGGCGAGCTGCTGCAGGAAGTAGCCGCGGAAGAGCAGCTCCTCCGCCCCCGCCTGCACCCAGATGAGCGGCAGGAAGGCGAGGCACCACAGCGCCCAGGTGCCGATCGGCAGGGAGGAGCGGTCCGGCAACCCCTCCACCAGAAGGGCCGGCAGGATCGTTGCGGCACTGAAGGCGAGCGCGATGCCGAAGCCCACCCCCGCCTCCCGCCACCGTGTGCGCCCCTCGGGCGAGATCAGGGTGCCGAGCGGTTGGCGATGAAAGACGCGGAGCGACACCCAGAAGCCCAGCCAGATGCCCCAGAAGCTGGCGAGGATGAAGGCGATGGCGCCAGTCGATCCGCCCTCGGCGAGGTTCAGGATACCGTCGAGATCGGTGTCGAGCCCCATCAGCATCCGGCCCACCGCGATGGCGAGGATGAGCAGGATGATGCCGACGAACCAGATGCCGAGCGTGAGGATGAGCGTCGCCAGCACGCGCCAAAGGCCCGGCCTCGCCGTCGCCGGGGCGACCCATTGCTCGAACGGCGTCATCCGCGCCTCCTCCAACCCTGACGCCAGATAGAGCGTGTTACGCGGAAAGAGAAAGGGCCCGACGCTGCCGCCGGGCCCTTCGTTGCGTTCTGCGATGGCGCGATCAGAGCGCCTGGTAGATCGGGAAGCGTGCCGTGAGGGCGGCGACCTTGGCCTTCACCGCATCCTCGACGCCGCCATTGCCGTCCTCGCCATTGGCCGCGAGACCATCGACAACCTCGGCGATCAGGCGGGCGACCTCACGGAACTCCTCCTCGCCGAAGCCGCGCGTGGTGCCCGCGGGGGAGCCGAGGCGGAGGCCGGACGTGACCATCGGCGGCTCCGGATCGAACGGGATGCCGTTCTTGTTGCAGGTGATGTGCGCGCGCAGAAGCGACTGCTCGGCCGCGTTGCCCTTCACGCCCTTCGGCCGAAGGTCGACAAGGCAGAGATGCGTGTCGGTGCCGCCCGTGACGATGTCGAGGCCGTGCTTCATCAGCTCGTCCGCCATCGCCTGGGCGTTCTTCACCACCTGCGCGATGTAGGTGCGGTACTCGGGGCGCAGCGCCTCGCCGAAGGCCACGGCCTTGGCGGCGATGACGTGCATGAGCGGGCCGCCCTGCAGGCCGGGGAAGACGGCGGAGTTGAACTTCTTCGCCAGCGCCTCGTCGTTCGTGAGGATGATGCCGCCGCGGGGGCCGCGCAGGGTCTTGTGCGTGGTCGAGGTTGCCACATGGGCATATTCGAGCGGGTTCGGGTGCGCGCCGCCGGCCACGAGGCCCGAGAAATGCGCCATGTCCACGTGGAGAATGGCGCCCACGCTGTCCGCGATCTCGCGGAACTTCTTGAAGTCGATCTGGCGCGGGACGGCGGAGCCGCCGGCGTAGATCAGGCCCGGCTTATGCTCCTCGGCGAGCTTGGCGACCTGATCGTAGTCGATCCGGTTGTCCTCCTGCGCCACGCCGTACTGCACGGCGTTGAACCACTTGCCCGAGAGGTTGGGCTTCGCGCCGTGGGTGAGGTGACCGCCCGAGGCGAGGTCCATGCCGAGGATCGTGGTGCCCGGCTTGATGGTGGCGAGCATCACCGCCTGGTTCGCCTGCGCGCCCGAATGCGGCTGCACGTTTGCGAACTTGCAGTTGAAGAGCTGGCAGATCCGGTCGATGGCCAGCTGCTCGGCCACATCCACATGCTGGCAGCCGGCGTAATAGCGGCGGCCCGGGTAGCCCTCGGCATACTTGTTGGTCATCACCGAGCCCTGCGCCTGCATCACGGCGCGGCTGACGATGTTCTCGGAAGCGATCAGCTCGATCTCGTCCTGCTGGCGCTGCAGCTCGGAGACCATCGCGCCGAAGACCTCGGGGTCCCGCGCGGAGAGCTCATCGGTGAAGAAGCCTGCGTCTTTGGTGAGCGCGTCCATGGCACGTTCCTCGTGTTTGCGCCTGCGGGCCGGAGCGGCTGCAGACAGTTTTTGCCTACTGTTTTGTCACTGGCGCGCAACATAGCTGCCGTCCCGGCGGGTGATAGGGGAAAATGCGCGAGTACTGGGCGGCTGGGCGATATCTTTCGTCTGGCGAAAGTGCGCGGGGTCGCGCGCAGGCAGGGGCAGGGCGGCGATGGCCTTCGAAAAGCTCTCGATCATGGCGAGCGAGGCGGCGGATGCGCAGGCGTCCTGCGCCGCCCTTCGGGCATGCTACGGCCATGTGCCGCCCGGCGAGGCCGATGTGATCGTGGCCCTCGGCGGGGACGGGTTCATGCTCCAGACCCTGCACGAGAGCATGGGGACCGGCACGCCCGTTTACGGCATGAACCGGGGCACGGTCGGCTTCCTGATGAACGGCTTTGCCTCGGAGGGCCTGCGGGAACGCCTGGCGGCGGCGCGGATGGCGGAGATCAGCCCCCTCCGCATGATCACCGAGGGCGCCCGGCCCGGGGGGGCTGATGACCGCCGCGAGGCGCTGGCGATCAACGAAGTCGCGCTGCTGCGCGAGACCCGCCAGGCCGCCCGCATCCGGGTGCTGATCGACGGGGAGGAGATGCTGGCGGACCTTACGTGCGATGGTGTCATGGTCGCCACGCCCGCGGGGTCCACCGCCTACAACTTCTCGGCGCACGGGCCGATCATCCCGATCAGAGCGCGCCTCCTCGCGCTGACGCCGGTCGCGGTGTTCCGCCCGCGGCGCTGGCGCGGGGCCCTGCTGCCCTACGAGGCGCATGTGCGCTTCGAGATCCTGGAGCAGGAAAAGCGGCCGGTTTCCGCAACCGCCGACCATACGGAGGTTCGCGACGTGGCCAGCGTCGACATCTCGCTGGCGGAGGATATTGTGCTGCGCCTCCTGTACGATCCTGGGCATAGCCTCGAAGAACGTATCGTTCGGGAACAGTTTGCGGTGTAGTCCGCCCGACTGTCCGGCAATTCCATCGAAATTCGCAAGTATCGTCACATTTGCGCCCGGTTCCGGCACGACCCAGAGCAGGTGCTTAAGGCTTTGTGGACGCGTGGTTCTGTCCAGTCATGTCAGTAGGTTCGAAAGGCCTTTGCCCGCATGTGTGGACTGTCTCATCGGTGTGAAGAGGCGCGGCTTCGGCGGTTTGCTGCCAACGAGAGAGGGGCCGTAACCCTCGACTGGCTCACGCTGGTCGCGGGTCTTCTCGTGGTGTCCATTTCGCTTCTGTTCGCCGTCGGCGGCGATGTGGGCGCGTTGGCCCGTGCCATCGGTGTCGAGACAAGCGAGGAGTTTACGGGTGGCCATGCCTTCGCGCTATCGGAAGATGCGCGGCCGGCGATCATCCATTCCGAGCATGAACCGCTGCGGCTCTATTACCCTGACCGGCCTGAAGCGCAGGTGGACGAGATCGGCGCCGCGGTGGTGAGCGCCGCCGTGGACCGGCCGCTGGATATCGGGGCGAGCGGCGCCTTCGAGCCGGCGATCGCGGAGCCCGATACGGCAGACCCGGCGCCCACACCCATCGCGACCCTGCAGCCCACCGAAGTGCTGCCCGCGAGCGAGGCCATCGCCGTGGAAACCGATGCGCCGCGGCCCGACTGCGTGCTCGAAAGGCCGGCCGATCCGGACGGGGCGAGCCCGTGGGTCGGCGGCATTCTGCAGGATGAGGTGCGGTGCCGGGAGGAAACCTACGGGCGCAAGGCAGAACCGAAGCGGGCAGCGGCCCTGCCGGAACCGTTGCTGGCCGTGCCCGCCCTGCCGACCGCCGACATCAAGCTCGAAGATTCCGCGGTGACGGGCAATACTTCCGGTAGCGCTGCCGCCTGCGATACCGCAGAGGCAGGGGTGAGCGAGACCGCGTCTCCCTGGCTCGGCGGCGTTCTCGCGCAGAAGCTGCCCTGCGAAGATGAGCATAGCGGCATCGACTGATCCCCTTCGCGGTTGACCGAAGCGCCCGCGCGCCTGCACGAAAGGGCGTGGTCCGGCACCATCGGGCCGAGCGAGGCGGAGCGGTTGCATCATGACGGTTGGAGAGCAGCTACGCTGGTGGGGTCTCGGCCTCTTTCTGCTGCTCGCGGTATTGTGGTTCCTCGCCTCGCCGCTGCTGCCCTTCATCTTGGGGGCTGCAATCGCCTACCTCGCCGATCCGCTGGCCGACCGGCTGGAACGCGCCGGGCTCAGCCGCATGATGGCAACGGTGACGCTTTCGGTCGGTCTCGCCGGCTTCTTCTTCCTCGTGTCGCTCTTCCTCGTCCCGGCGGTGATCGATCAGGTGCGCAGCCTGATCGAGGGGGCGCCCGATCACATCCGGTCCATCCAGGCCTTCATCAACAGTGCGCTGCCGGTGAACGCGCCCGATGACGGCATGGTCGCCCGCATGGTGACCATGCTGCAGGGGCGGGCGGAGGAGTGGTCGGTCCGGGTGTTGGAGAAGGTTTGGGTCGGCGGTCTGGCGGTGGTCGACTTCGTCACCATCGCAGTCATCACCCCCGTCGTCGCCTTCTACCTGCTCTATGACTGGGACAACCTGATCGCCGCCGTGGATGATCTCGCACCCCGGCAGCATCAGGGCACCATCCGCCACCTGGCGCTGGAACTGGACGACGTGCTGGCGGGGTTCATCCGCGGGCAGCTGACCGTCTGCATGATCCTCGGCAGCTTCTATGCCTTCGGGCTGACGCTCGTGGGGCTCGATTTCGGGCTGCTGGTGGGCCTTTTCGCGGGACTGATCAGCTTCATCCCCTTCGTCGGCTCGATCCTCGGCGGTCTCATCTCCATCGGGATCGCCGTGAGCCAGTTCTGGGCCGACCCCGAATGGATCGTCGCCGTCGCCGTGATCTTCGTGATCGGGCAGGTGGTCGAAGGGAATTACCTCACGCCGAAGCTGGTGGGCGGGCATGTGAAGCTGCACCCGGTCTGGCTGATGCTGGCACTCTCGGTGTTCGGTGCGCTGATGGGCTTTGTGGGTATGCTGATCGCGGTGCCCGCGGCGGCGGGTATCGGTGTCCTCGCCCGCTTCCTCGTGGGGCAGTACCGTGCGGGGCGGCTCTATCAGGGGGACCCGGCCTGGCGCGCCGCACGGGCGCGGGCGGAGCGGGAGGACCGCATGGATCGCGGCGCCGAGAGCCTTGACCGGGAGCCCGGGGAATGAGCGAGGCTGGCACCTTGCAGCTTACCTTAGCCTTCCCCGTTCGCCCCGCCCTCGGCCTCGCCGATTTCATGGTGACGCCCGCCAACGCCCATGCGGCGGAACTGGTGCTTGACCCTGCGCAGTGGCCCGGCGGCCGGCTGGCGCTTGTGGGACCGGCGGGCTCGGGCAAGACGCATCTCGCCCACGCGCTTATGGCGGACCGGCCGGCAGACCGTGTCGACGCGGCCGCCCTGCGTCCGGCCGCTGCGGAGGCGCTGGCCTCTGCGTCTCTGGTGATCGTGGAGGACGCCGACCGACTGGCCGGCCTGCCGCTGGCGGAGATGCGCTCGGCGGAGGACGGTCTCTTCCACCTCTTCAACCTTGCCGCCGCGGGGGAGACGAAGCTTCTGGTAACGGGCCGGGAGCCGCCGGTGCGGTGGCCGATCCAGAGCCCGGATCTTGCCTCCCGCCTGCAAAGCCTGACACCCGCGGAGATCGCCGTGCCCGATGACGCGCTATTGTCGTCTCTCGTCGTTAAGCTCGGGCGCGACCGGGGGCTTGATATCGAGGAACCGGCAGCGGCGTATCTGGCCAGCCGGACCGAGCGCTCCTTCGCCGGTGTCGCGCGCACGGTTGCGCTGGTCGACACGGTCGCGGCACTGCGCAAGCGACGGGGCGTGACCCTTGCGCTGGCCGCCGCAGCGCTGAAGGAAGCCGGCACCGCCGAGAAGAACGCCGAGGAGTGAGCCGATGCGCGCCGATTTCCTGAACCTCGCCGAGACGCCGATCCCTGCCGAGCACGCGGTCGCGGTGGACATCGCCAGCGACGAGCGCTTCATCAACCGGGAGCTTTCCTGGCTCGGCTTCAACTGGCGGGTGCTGGAGGAGGCGGAGAACCCTGCACAGCCGCTGCTGGAGCGCCTGCGCTTTCTCTCGATCTCCGGCAACAATCTCGACGAGTTCTACTGCGTGCGCGTGGCCGGCCTGCGCGCGCAGGTGAATGCCGGGGTGGAGGCGCGGAGCATCGACGGGCGCACGCCGGCCCAGCAGCTCGCCGCCATCGATGCGGAGGCCGGCCGCCTGCAGCAGCGCCAGCAGGAGGTGTGGCTGCGCCTGAAGGAGGAGCTGGCCGCCGAAGGCATCCACATGGTCGCCGCTTCCGATCTGACAGACGCGGACAAGGAGTGGCTCGCCCGGCACTTCATGGAGCAGGTCTTCCCCGTGCTCTCGCCCCTCGCCATCGATCCCGCACACCCGTTTCCCTTCATCGCCAATGAAGGGATTGCGCTCGCCCTCAGCCTCCGCCGTGTGCGGGACGGCGAGCCACTCGATGCGTTGATCCCCGTGCCCCAGCAGCTCAAGCGCTACCTCCGGCTCGGCGACGGTCCGGAAGGGGCTATCCGCTTCCTGCCGCTCGAGACGCTTCTGGAGCTTTTCCAAGACCAGCTCTTTCCGGGTTACGAACCCGCCGGCCACTGCCTCTTCCGCGTGTTGCGCGACAGCGACCTCGAGGTGGAGGAAGAGGCCGAGGACCTGATGCGCGAGTTCGAGACCGCGCTGAAGCGCCGCCGCCGCGGTGAGGTCGTCCGCCTTAAGCTGACCTCCGACAGCCCGAAGCAGCTCCGCGACCTTATCATCGCCGAGGCGGGTGCGCGGCCCGAAGAGATCATCGAGGTGGATGGCGTGGTCGGCATCGCCGCCCTGTCTGAGTTGGTGATCGACGACCGGCCGGACCTCAAATGGATGCCCTACCAGCCGCGCCTGCCCGAGCGGGTGCGCGACCATGACGGGGACATCTTCGCCGCGATCCGGCAGAAGGACATGCTGCTCCACCACCCCTACGAAAGCTTCGAGATCGTGGTGAATTTCCTGCAGCAGGCGGCGCGGGACCCGAACGTTATCGCCATCAAGCAGACGCTCTACCGCACGAGCCGGGACAGCCCGATCGTCAGCGCCCTCTGCGAGGCGGCGGAGGACGGCAAGTCCGTGACCGCGCTGGTGGAGCTGAAGGCGCGGTTCGACGAGGCGGCGAATATCCGCCAGGCGCGCCAGCTCGAGCGCTCGGGCGCGCAGGTTGTCTTCGGCTTCGTCGACCTCAAGACCCACGCGAAGATCAGCACCGTGGTTCGGCGCGAGGGCACGGAGCTGGTGACCTACACGCATTTCGGCACGGGCAACTACCATCCCATCACCGCGAAGATCTACACGGATCTCTCGCTCTTCACCTGCTCGCCGGAGCACGGGCGGGATGCCGCGAAGATCTTCAACTTCACCACCGGTTACGCGGAGCCGCACGGGCTTGAGAAGGTGCAGGCCGCGCCGATCACGCTGAAGCCGACGCTCATCAAGCTGATCGAGGCCGAGGCAGAACATGCCCGCGCCGGGCGCCCCGCGCAGATCTGGGCCAAGATGAACAGCCTGATCGAGGAGGACATGATCGACGCGCTCTATGCCGCGAGCCAGGCGGGCGTGAAGATCGACCTCGTGATCCGCGGCATCTGCGGTCTCCGCCCCGGCGTGCCGGGTCTGTCGGACAATGTGCGGGTGAAGAGCATCGTGGGCCGGTTTCTCGAGCACTCCCGCATCTGCTGCTTCGGTAACGGCCATGGCCTGCCGAGCGCCGAGGCGCGGCTCTTTATCAGCTCGGCGGACTGGATGGGTCGGAACCTCAACCGCCGGGTGGAGACGCTGGTCGAGGTCGAGAACGAGACGGTGCACGACCAGATTTTGCAGCAGGTGATGGCGGCCAACCTGCGGGACGAGGCGCAATCCTGGGTGCTGATGCCCGATGGCAGCCATGTGCGGGCGAGCGGCGCGGCGGACGAGCAGCTCTTCAACACCCACGAGTTCTTCATGAAGCACCCCAGCCTCTCGGGCCGGGGCCGGAGCGGGACGGCGGATGCACCGCGCCTCGCCCGCGAGCTGGCGACGGGTGCTGAGGCGGCGGAGTAGGGGCGCGGCGCGGCGGCGGCAGCGTGCGGGCGGGAAGGCGCAGGGGGAGCGCGCGTGAGTGAGGGTGACGGGCAGCGTCGCAATCCATCGGCGCCGAGGCCGCGGACGCGGGTAAGCGCGCCGGGTATCCGCGTGGTGCCGGCGGAGGGCGGTATAGCCGGAACCGCGCGCCAGCCGAGCCTGGTGCCCGATGCCGCCGCCCGCTCCTTCGCCGAGCCCGGCACGCGGGAGGGGCGCGTGGGCGTCGTCGATGCGGGCTCCAACAGCGTGAGGCTCGTGGTCTATGAGGGCGCCTCCCGCGCGCCCGCGGTGGTTTTCAACGAAAAGGTCATGTGCGGCCTCGGTGCCGAGATTGCCGAGACGGGGCGTCTTGCGGCTGAGGGACGGGGCCGGGCCTTGCGCGCCATCGCCCGCTTCGCGGCGGTTGCCGAGCATCTCCACGTCGCCACCCTCGCCGGGGTCGCCACAGCGGCCATTCGCGACGCGGCGGACGGCCCGGCATTCCGGGAGGAGGTGGTGCGGGTCACCGGGATCCGCCTGAAGGTGGCCAGCGGTGCCGATGAAGCGCGTCTCGCGGCCTCCGGCGTGCTCTACGGCAATCCGGGCGCGGAGGGCGTGGTGGTCGATCTCGGCGGCGCGTCGATGGAGCTCTGCCCCGTCTCGGGCGGGTTGCCTGGCGTCGGCGTCACAACCCCTCTCGGCCCCCTGCGCCTCGCGCGGGAAGCGGACCCGGATGCCCTGATCGCGCAGGCGCTCTCGAACGTGGCGCCCGGGCTGCGCCGCCGCGGTCTCAGGCTCTTCCTCGTGGGCGGTGCTTGGCGGGCGCTCGCCCGGGCGGATATCGAGCGGCGCGGCTATCCGCTGAAGGTGCTTCACGAGTATTCGATGACCGCCGCGCAGGCCCGCATGCTTGCCCGCTTCGCCGCGAAGACGCCGCCGGAGGCGCTGGCCGCGATGGACGGTGTCTCGGAGAACCGGGCAGGGGCCTTGCCCATGGCGGGTCAGCTGCTGCGCGGTCTCGTCGACGCGCTCGCACCAGTGCGGATCACGATCTCCGCCTTCGGCCTGCGCGAAGGGGTGGTCTATGAGGCGATGGCGCCCGCGCTGCGGGCCGAGGACCCGCTCCTCGCCGCAGCGGGGCAGATGGAGCGGCTCCACGCCCGCGCGCCCGGCTTCGGAACCGAGCTTGGCGATTGGCTTATCGCAGCGATGCGCCCCGCTGACCGGCAGGAACGCCGCCTGATGCAGACCGCGTGTCTGCTTGCGGATGTGAACTGGCGCACCCATCCCGACCACCGCCATCAAGCCTGCTGGGAGGCGGCGACGCGCGTGGCGTTGACCGATCTCGGACATGGCGGGCGCGTGTTGCTCGCCACGGCCCTCGCCGCCCGGTACCGGCGCGTGAAGGCGGCCACGCCGGAGACGGAGGTTGCCGATCTGGTGGAGCCGCCCGCCCTTGCCCGCGCGCTTGCCCTCGGCCTTGGGATGCGCCTTGGCTGCACCATCGCTGCCGCCTCGCCCGGCGTGCTGCCCCATTGCCGGCTGGAGCAGGCCGGGGGCCGCTTCCGCCTGCTCCTCGACGGGCCGGCCCGCGAGCTGGCGGGCGAGGACGTTGAGAAGCGGTTTGCGCAATTCGCCCGTGCGATGGGCGCGGAAAGCGACGGTGTTATGGCTGCGTGAGTGGGAACGAAAGTCCCGGCAAGTAAAAAAGCCCGCCCCGTTCGGTGGGGCGGGCAGTCCTCCCTCAGACTTATGAGCGTCTGTGAAATTGCGCTTAGGCGAATGTGTTTGGGGTGTCAAACCAAGACTATTCACTGCAGTGCAGCAATTGCGCTGCGGGCGAGCTGAGGCGTTTTCGGCAGGCGGAATAGTACGCGCAATTTTGGTGGTGAGCGCGAGAACCGGCCGCCTGAGAGGGCCCTGACGAACGGCGCTTGCAGAGCGGGCGCGGGGCGCTTAGGGCAGAGCCGACACGACCAGCCTGCGGAGCTTTCGATGCGTCTCAGCCGTTACTTCCTGCCCGTCCTCAAGGAGACGCCCGCCGAGGCGCAGATCGCATCGCACCGGTTGATGCTGCGCGCCGGCATGATCCGCCAGGCGAGCGCGGGCATCTACTCCTGGCTGCCGCTCGGATACCGGGTACTGAAGCGCATCGAGGAGATCGTGCACCAGGAGCAGCAGCGCGCCGGGGCGATCCCCGTGCTGATGCCCACGATCCAGTCCGCCGACCTCTGGCGGGAGAGCGGCCGGTACGACGCCTATGGGCCCGAGATGCTGCGCATTCGCGACCGGCACGACCGGGACATGCTCTACGGCCCCACCAACGAAGAGCAGATCACCGAGATGTTCCGCGCCTACGCGGGCAGCTACCGGGATGTGCCGAAGCTCCTCTACCACATCCAGTGGAAGTTCCGGGACGAGATCCGCCCGCGCTTCGGCGTCATGCGCGGGCGCGAGTTCCTGATGAAGGACGGCTACTCCTTCGATCTCGACCGCGAGGCGGCGACCATCAGCTACTACAAGATGCTGGTGAGCTACCTGCGCACCTTCGAGCGCCTCGGCCTCAAGGCCGTGCCCATGCAGGCGGAGAGCGGCCCCATCGGCGGGGACCTTGCGCATGAGTTCCTCGTGCTCGCCGAGACCGGGGAGAGCGGTGTGTTCCTGGACCGGCGCATCGCGGAGCTGACGCTCGGCGACCGGGACATCGACTACGACAACCCCGGGCAGCTCGAGGGCATTTTCCGCGAGTGGACCTCCGGCTATGCGCGTACGGATGACACCCACGAAGAGGCGGTTTTCCACGGTGAGGTGGCGGAGGGTGACCGGGTGATGGCCCGCGGCATCGAGGTCGGCCATATCTTCTACTTCGGCACCAAGTATTCCGAAGCGCTGGGCGCGACGGTGGCAGGGCCGGACGGGACGCGGGCGCCCGTGCATGGCGGCAGCTACGGCATCGGCGTCTCCCGCCTCGTCGGCGCGCTGATCGAGGCGAACCACGACGATAAAGGCATCATCTGGCCCGAGAGCGTGACGCCCTTCGATGTGGGGCTCGTGAACCTCAAGCAGGGCGACGCGGAGACGGACAAGGCCTGCGAGGACGTGCTGGACGAGCTGAGCTTCCGCGGCCTCAGCGTGCTCTACGACGACCGGGACGAGCGGGCAGGGGCCAAGTTCGCCACCGCCGAGCTTATCGGCCTGCCCTGGCGCATCACCGTCGGGCCCCGGGGCCTGAAGGCGGGCACGGTCGAGCTTGCCTGCCGGCGCACAGGCGAGAGCGAGGAGCTGTCGGCGGAGGCGGCGGTCAATAAGCTCTCCGAGATCTACGCCGGGCTCTGACGGGCCCGGCCTCAGCCTTCTGGCGCGGCAGCAACGAGACGATGCCATGAGCGATACGCTGGCGCGGCCCTTCGGCCGGCTCGAATGGATGATCGCGGGCCGCTACCTGCGCTCGCGCCGGCGCGAGGGCGTCATCTCGGTGATCGCCGGGTTCTCCCTCGTTGGCATCATGCTGGGTGTCGCGACACTCATCATCGTCATGAGCGTGATGAACGGGTTCCGGACGGAGCTGGTCGACCGCATCCTCGGCGCCCAGGCGCATATCTCGGTGCTGCCTTACGAGAAGGGGCGCCTGGAGGGCTTCGACGCGCTGGCAGAGGAGATCGGCGGGATCGACGGCGTGGTACGCACGGCCCCGGTGATCGAACGCCAGGTGCTCGCCACCTCCCGCCGCAACAACACGGGCGTGCTGGTCCGCGGCATGCGGGAGGAGGACCTGCTCGAACTCGACGGGGTCGCGACGCCAGAAGACGCGCAGGGCAGGATCGAGGATTACGGCGAGGGTGTTGCCATCGGCGCGGGCGTGGCGCGGAAGCTGGACCTGCGCGTGGGCGAGAAGATCACGCTCGTAAGCCCCCGCGGCACGGTCACGCCGTTCGGGGTGTCGCCCAAGACCAAGGCCTACCCTGTCACCTACATCTTCCGCATCGGCATGCACCAGTACGACAGCGCTTACGTCTTCATGCCGCTCGGCGAAGCGCAGACCTATTTCAACAGTCCTGACCGGGTCGATGGCGTCGAAGTCATGGTCGGAAACCCGCTCGCCATCGACGCCGCGCAACCCTTCGACGACGAGATCTCCCGCGCCATTGAGGCGATCTCGGGCGACCGGGGCTATCTCTGGAACTGGAAGGCCGCGAATGGCAGCTTCCTCCAGGCGCTCGATGTGGAGCGGAACGTGATGTTCCTGATCCTTGCGCTGATCATTCTGGTCGCGGCGCTCAACATCATCTCCGGCCTCATCATGCTGGTGAAGGACAAGGGGCGGGACATCGGCATCCTGCGCACCATGGGGCTGACGCGGGGCGCGGTGCTGCGTGTTTTCTTCATCTGCGGCGCGTCCATCGGCGTGGTCGGCACGGTGCTGGGCGTGGCGCTCGGCGTGGTCTTCACGCTGAACATCCAGGAGATCCAGGGGCTGGTGGAGGCGATATCGGGCACCAGCGTCTGGGACGCGGAGATCCGGATGCTGACGCGGGTGCCTGCGGTGATGGTGATGTCGGACGTGGTCATCACGGTTTGCATCGCGCTCTCGCTCAGCTTCATCGCCACCTGGTACCCGGCGCGGCGGGCAGCCCGGCTCGATCCGGTCGAGGCGCTGCGCTATGAGTGAGCCTTCGCTTGCCCTCAGCGGCATCACCCGCGGCTACGGCCCGGCGGAGCGGCGGCTCGAGGTGCTGAAAGGGGCAGATCTGACCCTGATGCCGGGGGAGGCGGTGGCCCTTGTCGCGCCTTCCGGCGCCGGGAAATCGACGCTCCTCCAGATCGCGGGCCTGCTTGATACGCCCGATGGCGGACGCGTCATGATCGCCGGGAAGGATCTCACAGGGGCCGATGATGCGGCGCGAACGGCCGCGCGGGCCACGTTGCTCGGCTTCGTCTACCAGTTCCACCATCTGCTGCCGGAGTTCTCGGCCGAGGAGAACATCGTGCTGCCACAGATGGCGGCGGGTGTGGCGCCCGGCACGGCGCGGGTGCGCGCGCAGGAGCTCCTCTCGAATGTCGGTCTCGCCGATCGCGCCCGTCACCGCCCGGCGGAGCTGTCGGGTGGCGAACAGCAGCGTGTGGCCATCTGCCGGGCGTTGGCGAACCGGCCGCGCCTCCTGCTCGCCGATGAGCCGACCGGCAATCTCGACCCCGAGACCTCGGATCGCGTGTTCGGCATGTTGCTCGATCTTGTCCGCTCAACCGGGCTTGCAGCGCTTGTCGCCACGCATAACCACGCCCTTGCCAACCGGATGGATCGACGGGTCACGATCGAGGGCGGCATCGTCGCCTGAGCGCGCGCGCCGCTTCAGTACCCCATCTTCTCGCGGCCCAGCAGTCGGAGCGCGAGGCTTCGGCCTGTCTTTAGCGCCGGATAGCTGATGCGGGCGATGGCGGGCGATCTGAACGCCCAGTAGTTCATGCGGTTGAAAAGGCCGGACCGAGAGCTGAGGAGCGCGAGACGGTTCAGGCAATCGTCCCCGTAGTAGAGCGTGCCGTCGAGCTTCAGGACCATGCCTTCATCGATGACGAAACCGGCAGCCCTTGCCTCGTCGGCCTCTGGTCCGCCGTCCCGCGCATTGACAAGCCGTACCGGCCCCACTGCCTCCCGCAGGCGGGTATAGGCCGCGAAGCGCGCGCAGAACGGACAGTCCCCGTCATAAAGAAGCCAGTTGCCCTCCGCCGATGCCATGTCGCTCCTCCGCGCTCCGCTGATACGAAGTGTGGGTCGCGCTGCGGGTGGTCAAGCTTTCGCTGTCGCGGCGACGCTCATGGAAGGACCCGAAGCGTCACCTTGTGTCACGCACGGGCGCCCCCGGTCATGGCGCAGAGGAGTTCGAACATGATGGTGGCCCCGTTGAGCGCCGTGATCCCGCCGGCATCCCAGGGTGGCGATACCTCCACCATGTCCGCGCCGCGAATATCGAGGCCGGCGAGCATACGGACCATGCCCTGGGCTTCGCGCATGGTGAGCCCGCCCGCCTCCGGCGTGCCGGTGCCCGGGGCGAAGGCGGGGTCGAGCGCGTCGATATCGAAGCTCACATAGCAGGGACCGTTGCCAACGATGCCCAGCGCCTCCTCCATACAGGCCTTCCAGCCGCGGTCCTCCACCTCCTCGATCAGCATGACGCGCATGCCGCTGTCGTAGGAGAACTGCCACATCTCGCGCATGAAGAGGCTGCCGCGGATGCCGATCTGCACCACCCGTTCCGGTGCGAGCAGCCCTTCATCGACGGCGATCTTGAACGGCGCGCCGTGGTGGAAGCGCGAGCCGCCATAATCGTCGCCCGTGTCGCAATGGGCATCGATGTGGATCATGCCGAGGGGGGCGTCCTTTGCGATGGCGCGCAGGATCGGCAGGCTGATGGAATGGTCTCCACCGCAGGTCAGCGGGCGGATGCCGGCGGCGTGCACGGCCGCGAACTGCTCCTCGATCTCCGCATGGGCGGGCACGAGGTCGAAGGGCCTGCGGATCCAGGCGTCTCCGATATCCGCGATGCGGGCATGGTCGAAAGGTGCAGCACCGGTCGCCTGGTTCACCTTGCGGATGAGGGAGGACTGGTTGCGCACCTCGCGGGGCCCGTGCCGCGGGCCGGGGCGGTTGGTGACCCCGCCGTCATAGGGTACGCCGATCACGCCGATCTCGGGCACCGCGCCCGCAGGGATGGCATCGACGCCGTCGTAGTAGGGAAGACGGAAAAAGCTCGGCACGCCGGTATAGCGTGGCCGGGCCTGGGGGTCGTTCTCGGTCATCTCAGGGTCCTCGGCGCGGCAGCTGCGGTTGCTTTGTGCCGCGCCAAGGCGTGTCCATCAATCGCCCTTGGCGATCAGTTGAAGTCGTAGATCTGGCTCATCTCGAAGTTATCGAACTCTTCCGTGAAGAGCGCGGTGTAGAGGATGTTGTCCCCGGTGCCGAAGACGCCCAGGAAGGTGCCGCTGATGATGCTGTTCGTCGGGAAGAGCTCGTCCGTATCGACTTCGAAATCGAAGGTCGGGCCTTTGATCGGGCCCTTTGTCGGGCCGTCGCTGATGCTATCGCACTCTTCAACATACTCGAAGCTCTCGTCGTTCTCTCCGACGACGAACGCGCGCTCGATATTCGCTTCTTCCACCATCAGGCCGTTGCTGTAGCTCTCGTCGCAGCGGCCGCCGCCGCCGTGCGCGATGTACTGCATCATCTCGAGGACGTGGCCCGGCGAACCGTTCTTGAAAAGGTTGAACATACCTGCGCTCCTTACATGGCGTTAACCCGGCAAGAAAATTTCACTGACCCTACGTTGGGTCAAGGTACAATTCAAAGACGGATAGCTCGCCTACCGTTTCTTGCTCCAGTTGCAACGCTTCAAGGATTTCCGTCATATCCCTGTCACAGACGTCTCAAATCCAAACGTATCGTGCTTTAACGAAACGTAAGATACTGCTTTCAATAGAAAATTATGGTTAAGCGCCGCTTAGGGGTTTCGTGGCGAGCTTACTGATCCCTTAATGGTCCTGCGAGTCGGGCAGGTCCGATGGTCGCACCCCGGTCGAAGAACTCGACCAACCGTCAGTTTCGGGATCGGGGGAATCTCATGCGACTCAGGGTTATCGCGGCGTGCCTCGCCGCTTTCGCGGCGTCCACGCCGGCCGGCGCGGATGGCCACAGCGCGGGCCGCGCGGCGTTCGAGGGCGCCTATGCGGGCGTTCAGGCCGGGGGCGGCACCAACGATGTCACGCTCATTCTCGGCGGCGTGGGGATCGGCGACGTCTCGCTCTCCAGCGTCGAGGGCGGTGTCTTCGCAGGATATGCGCTGCGGCATGATCGATTTGTCGGCGGTGTCGAGTTTGAGGGCGTCTATGTCGGCGGATCCGACGATATCGATGCCCCCTTCGGCGCGGCGGAGGTGGAGACCCGGGGTGCCGTGGGCGCCAGCCTGATCGCGGGCGTGGTGGTGGCGGACGAGGTGCCGGCCATCGCATTCGGCGAGGGAGGCGGAAGCGTGATGCTCTACGGCCGGGTCGGATACCGCGCGCTCTTCGCCAAGATCGATGCGGCCGGCGATGCGGGCACCGATGCGTTCCACGGGCTTCGCGCAGGCGGCGGCGTTGCGGTGCAATTGACGGACAACCTTGCGCTTCGCGCCGAGTACACGCGCCTGCAGTACCGCGAGCAGCGCTATGGGGGCGGCCGGAACACGCTGACGGTCGGCCCGAGCGGAAACCTCGCAAGTGTCGGATTAAGCTGGCGTTTCTGAACGCGGAAGCCGCTCAGCCGCGGCGCCGGCCGGGGAGATGGGGGATCTGGCTGAGCCAGGGCAGGGCGCTGTCCGTCCAGGTCTGGCGGCGGGGGACGAGGGTGGCGGCCTCCGCCAGAACACCGGTGCGCAGGATGAAATCCGCATTGCGATCATCCGCATCGGTCGAGTGGATCGCGCTGCCGCAGGTGCCGCAGAAGGCCAGCGCCCGGCGGCCGCCGCCCTCAGCCTTCATGATGTAGAAGCGCGGTGTGCCGGCGATGGGATAGAAGGCGTTGCGGCGACAGGGGACGAGCGTGAGGAAGGCGGACGAGGACAGCACCTGGCTGTCTTGGCTGTGGCTGACGAAGACCTCTTCGGGGTCGATCTCCGCCTCGAAGGTGATCTCGCCGCAATGGCAGCGCCCATGGACGATCATGCCGCCCCCCGCTCCGGCGCCCGACCTGTATTCGTGTGAGAAGTGGGCGCTATCCGACTGATCCATAATGGGCTCATGCTAGCATGACGGCGCCGTCACGCCAGAGCATGCGGTATACGCGCGTTGTCGGCAGGAAGATCCGTTGCATCCGTCCCGCGCTCCGTGCCGGGTGCAGGCGGGGCATGGTGCGGCGTGCGGGTGGCGGCTAGGTTCTGGATATGGACCCGCGATTCATTCACCTCCGTGCCCGCTCCGCCTATTCGCTCCTGGAAGGGGCGATCCATGTGAAGAAGCTGCCGGGCCTTGCGGCCGGGCTGGGGATGCCGGCCATCGGGTTGGCGGATACGGGTAACCTGTTCGGCGCGTTGGAATTTTCGGAGTCGGCGGCCAAGGCGGGCGTGCAGCCGATCATGGGTCTCACGCTCGATGTGCTGCCCGAACGGCCGAAGCCCGGGGAGAAGGCGCTGCCGCCGGCGCCCATCGTGCTGTTCGCGCAGGACGAGACGGGGTGGCTGAACCTCATGGCGCTGACCTCCGCCGCCTTTCTCGAGACGCCGGACAGCGCGGAGCCGCATGTGCTGCTAGCGGCGGTGGAGGCGCATAGCGACGGGCTGCTGTGTCTCACCGGTGGGGTAGAAGGCATTGTGGCGCAACAGTTTTCCCATGGCCGTGCCGCGCAGGCCGAGGCGATTTGCGCGCGCCTCGAGGCCGCCTTTCCGAACCGTCTCTACATCGAATTACAGCGCCATGGAGCGAACGGTGCCACCCCCGAGGAGGCAACGGTGGAGGAGGCGCTCATAGAGTTGGCCTACGACCGCGCCCTGCCACTGGTGGCGACGAACGCGGTGTATTTCGAGAGCCCCGGCATGTTCGAGGCGCATGATGCGCTGCTCTGCATCGGGGAGGGGAGGTATGTGAACGAGGCCAATCGCCGGCAGCTGACGCCGGAGCATTGGCTGAAGCCCGCGGACGCGATGATGGAGCTGTTCGCGGATCTGCCGGAAGCGATTGAGAACACGGTCGAAATCGCCAAGCGCTGTGCCTACCGGCCGCGGACGCGCGACCCCATTCTGCCCCGCTTTGCGGAGGACGAGGTGGAGGAGCTGCGCCGCCAGTCGAAAGAAGGGCTCGCGGCCCGGCTCGCGGTGATCCCGCATGCGGCGGAGGTTTCCGAGTATGAGGCGCGGCTCGATTACGAGCTTGGCATCATCGAGCGCATGGGCTTCCCCGGCTACTTCCTGATCGTGGCGGACTTCATCAAATGGGCGAAGGCGCACGACATTCCGGTGGGGCCGGGGCGCGGGTCGGGCGCGGGCTCGCTGGTCGCCTATGCGCTGACGATTACCGACCTCGACCCGCTGCGCTACGGCCTTCTCTTTGAGCGGTTCCTCAACCCTGAACGCGTGAGCATGCCCGACTTCGACATCGATTTCTGCCAGGACCGGCGGGAGGAGGTGATCGAGTATGTCGCCGAGAAATACGGGCGGGATCGCGTGGCGCAGATCATCACCTTCGGTGCGCTTCTGTCGAAGGCGGCGGTGCGCGACGTGGCGCGGGTTCTGCAGCTTCCGTTCAGCGTAGGCGACCGGCTCTCGAAGCTCATCCCGATGGAGGGGGTGAAGCCTGTCTCCATCAAGAAGGCGCGGGCGGAGGAGCCGCGCTTTGCCGAGGAGGCGGCGCGGGAGGAGAGCATCGGCGTGCTCCTGGATATTGCGGAGAAGATCGAGGGGCTCTACCGCAACGCCTCCACCCATGCCGCCGGCGTGGTGATCGGGGACCGGCCGCTGCCGGAGCTTGTGCCGCTCTACAAGGACCCGAAATCCGACATGCCGGCGACCCAGTTCAACATGAAATGGGTGGAGCCGGCGGGGCTTGTGAAGTTCGATTTTCTGGGCCTCAAGACGCTGACGGTGATCCAGAACGCGGTGGACCTGCTGAAGCTGCGGGGCATCGCGCTCGATATCGGGACCATCACGCTCGACGACCCGGAGACCTACGCGCTTTATGGCCGGGCCGATACGGTGGGTGTGTTCCAGGTGGAGAGCGCGGGCATGCGCGACGCGCTCCGCCAGCTGCAGCCCACGGTCATCGAGGACATCGTGGCGCTGGTGGCGCTCTACCGCCCGGGGCCGATGGAGAACATCCCGCTCTATTGCGACGTGAAGAACGGGCGGAAGAAGCGGCAGGGCATCCACAAGCTCATCGACCCCATCCTGGACGAGACGCAGGGCATCATCGTCTACCAGGAGCAGGTGATGGAGATCGCCCGGAAGATGGCGGGCTACTCGCTCGGCGGCGCGGACATGCTGCGCCGCGCGATGGGCAAGAAGATCCAGGAGGCGATGGATGCGGAGCGGCCGAAATTCCTGGCCGGTGCTGCCGAGAACGGGGTGGACGAGGCCAAGGCGATCGAGGTCTGGAACCTGCTCGACAAGTTCGCGAACTACGGCTTTAACAAGTCCCACGCCGCGGCCTACGGGCTGGTGAGCTACCAGACCGCCTGGCTGAAGGCGAACCACCCGGTGGAGTTCATGGCCGCGGTCATGAACCTCGACATCAACCTCACGGACAAGCTGGCGGGCTTCGTGCAGGAGGCGCGCAGGCTGGGCATCGAGGTGGCGCCGCCTTGCGTGAACCGGAGCCAGGCGCGCTTCACCGTGGCCGAGGGCCGGATCCTCTATGCGCTCGGCGCGCTGAAGGGTGTGGGCGTGGAGGCGATGCGTCTGGTGGAGGAGGGGCGGGCCGACGGGCCGTATCGCGACCTTTTCGACTTCGCGCGCCGGGTGCCGCTCAAGCTCCTCGGCAAGCGGGCGCTGGAGATGATGGCCCGGGCGGGCGCGCTCGATGCGCTCGACGGGAACCGGCGACGGGTGTTCGAGAGCCTGGACCGGCTGCTGGAGTACTCGGCGGCGCACTTGGAGGAGCAGGCATCCGGTCAGGTCTCGCTCTTCGGCGGTGGCGATGAACTGCCGCCGCCCCGGCTTTCGGCGTCGGAGGACTGGCTGCCGGGGGACCGGCTGGCGCAGGAGCATGCCTCGGCGGGGTTCTACCTCTCGGGCCACCCGCTCGACGTCTACAAGGATGTGCTGGAGGCGAAGAAGATCCGCACCCATGGCGACTTCCTGGCGCGCTGCGGGGCGCATGGCGGGGGCGGGCGGCTGGCGGGCACGCTGGGCGAGGTGCAGGTGCGCAAATCGGCGCGGGGCAACCGGTTCGCCTATCTCAAGTTCTCCGACCCTTCCGGCGGTTACGAGGTGATGGCCTTCAGCGATGCGCTGCAGGCTGCGGAGGCTTCGGGGCTGCTCGAGACCGGCGCGAACCTGGTGCTGACGGTGGAGACGGAAGGGGAGGCCGCGGGCGGGCGCATCATGCTGCGCGGGCTGCAGCCGATTGCGGAGGTGACGGCGGACACGGCGACGGGGCTGCGCGTGCATCTGGCCACGCAGGATGCGCTGCCTTCGGTGGAGAAGCGCCTCGCGCTCGGCAGGCATGCGGCGTCGGAAGGGCGCACGAAGTCGAAGGGGCAGGGGCAGGTCAGCCTCGTGCTCGCGCTCGACGATATGGGGACAGAGGTGGAACTGGCGCTGCCGGGCGAGTATCCGGTGGGGCCCGAGATCCGCGGCATGCTGAAGGACATCGCGGGCGTCGCCGCCGTGGAAGCCATGTGACCCGACCGATGAGGAGCATCCGATGAAGACCATTCTGCGTGCCGCCGCCGTGCTTGCCGTGCTGGCGCAGCCCGCCGCGGCGGACGAGGTGGAGGAGACGCTGGAGGCGGCGCTCGAGGCCTACCGGGCGGGCGATGTGGCGACGGCGCAGGCGGAGGTGGATTTCGCAGCCTCCCTCCTCGCCAAGATGAAGGCCGAGAGCCTGGCGGCCTACCTGCCCGCGCCGCTGGAGGGCTGGGAGATGACCGAGGAGAACGCCGGCGCGCAGATGGCGGCGATGATGGGCGGCGGGCTCGTGGCGAACCGCAGCTACAGGGGGCCGGAGGGCGATGTCGACATCACCCTGATGGCGGACAACCCGATGGTCGCCTCGCTGGGCGCGATGCTCTCGAACGCGGCGCTGGCCGGCAGCATGGGGGAGATGCGGCGGATCGCGGGGCAGCGCGCGATCGTGACCGCGGATGGCGAGATCAACGCGATGGTGGCGAACCGCTTCCTCGTGCAGATCGGCGGCAATGCGCCCGTGGAGGCCAAGGAGGCCTATTTCGGCGCCATCGATTTCGGAGCGCTGAGCAGCTTCTGAAGGCTGACCCGTACGGCATTAACGCGATTTCAGGGTGCTTCCGGGATGAAGGGCGCGCGCGCCGGGAGGGCGCGCCTCGTCCCGTCCGGCAGCATTCTGAGAGCCCATGCGTACACCGACCGACGCTGAGCAGCTTTACCTCGAACTCATCAACCGCGCGCGGGCCGATCCCGAGGGGGAGCTCGACCGGCTGATTGCCGACCGGGAGAACGGGATCGGCGTGCAGGCGAACATCACCGCCGCGCTCGATTTCTGGCAGGTGGATATCGAGCTTCTCTACAGCCAGTTCGATGGCGTGGCGCCGGTGGCCCCGCTCGCCTGGAACCAGAGCCTCGGCCAGTCCGCCGACGTGCACAGCCAGGCGATGATCGATGCGGATCTGCAGGCGCACAACGTGCCGGGCGAGCCGCCGCTGGGCGAGCGGATCTCGAATGCGGGTTATGTGGGCTGGAGCCAGGTGGCGGAGAATATTTTCGCCTTTGTTGAGGACCCGGTGCAGGGCCATGCAGCCTTCTATATCGACTGGGGGCCGGGGATATCGGGCATCCAGAACCCCGCGGGGCATCGCGAGACGATCCTGAACCCGCTCTACCGCGAGGTCGGGATCGGCGAGATCGCGGTGCCGGAGATCGGCTACCAGATCGGGCCCAACAGCCACACGCAGCATTTCGGGCGGCGGTTCGGCACGGACGCGTTCCTGACGGGCGTGGTGATCGAGGACGGGGACGGGGACAGGTTCTACGATATCGGGGAGGGGCTGAGCGGCGTGACGGTGACCGCCTCGGGCGGGAACGGCACGTTCAGCACGACGACCTGGGAGAGCGGGGGCTATACGCTGGAGCTCGCCCCCGGCAGCTACACGCTGACCTTCTCGGGCGGGGGCCTTGCAGGGCCCATCAGCCGGCCGGTGACGATGACGGCGCTCAACCAGAAGCAGGACGCTGTGGCGGCGGATGCGGTGTCGCCTGGCGAGCGGATCGTGGGCGGCGGCGGGGACGAGACGCTGGTCGGCACGCCCGGGCCGGACACGATTATCGACCGTGGCGGCTCCAACCGGCTCGAGGGCCGGGAGGGGGACGACCGGCTGATCACCGGCGAGGGGGACGACACGGCCCTCGGCGAAGCGGGGGACGACGTGATCAAGACCGCGGGCGGGCGTGACACCGTGGAGGGCGGGCCGGACAACGATATCATCCTCTCCGGCACGGGCGACGACCGGGTGTTCGGCGACGGGGGCGACGACACGCTGAAGGCCAGCGACGGGGACGATTTCGTGTTCGGCGGCCCGGGGGACGACGAGATCTTTGGCTGGCGCGGGAACGACACGGTCTCCGGCGGGGCCGGGGACGACGTGGTGCGCGGCAATTTCGACGAGGACCGCCTGGAGGGCGGCCCCGGCAACGACCGGGTGCAGGGCGGCCCGGGGCGGGATGTCTTCGTCTTCAGCAACGGGTTCGATGAGGACCGAATTCTCGACTTCAACAGCGCGCTCGAGAAGCTGGACTTCCGGGGGCACAGCCTTGTGAACAGCCTCGCCGACCTGGAGATCAGCCAGGTGGGCACCTCGGTCCTGATCCTGACGCCCGATGACGGGCGGCTTGTCCTGGCGAACAACGTGGTGGAGACGATCAGCGTCGGCGACTTCATCTTCGTGTGAGGCAGAGCGGCGTGAAAGGGCAGGGCGACCGCGGGGGTCCGGACGGCGCGATGCGGGGGAGCCCGCCTGCGGACGGGTTGGTAGACCGGGCGGTGCTTTCGGAATTCGCCGAGGCGGGCGGCGTCGACCTGCTCGATGCGCTGGCAGCGGCGGCGGCGGCGGAGGCGGAGACGCATTTCGAAGCGCTTACCGCCTGTTGCGGCTCGGGCGACCGCGCCGCCGCCGAGCATGCGCTCCACACGCTGAAAGGGACCGGGGCGAGCCTTGGCCTTGCGCCGTTTGCCGCGGAGGCGGAGCGGCTTCTGGATCGCGTGCGCGCAGGCGGCGAGCCCGGTGAGGCGGAGCTGGCAGCGCTGGCGCAGCAATGGGCGGCGGGCTTCGCGGCCTTCGAAGCGCTGCGCGCGACCTTCGTGGACCCGGCCGCGTGAGTGCAGGGATTGCTCAGGGTTAGCCCTGCTTTTCTGCAGCCCGCTGCTGGGCGGGTCGGGGCGCGGTGGGGTTTCTGGGCAGCTCGAACACCACGGCCGATACGTCATCCTCCAACCCGCGCTGGCCGGAGGCGGCCTGAAGCCGATCCGCGAGAGACGGGAGCAGGGCGGTCATCGGGCGGGCGGCAAGGTCCCGGAGCAGGTGGGCGAAACCGTCCGCGCCGAGCATGGCCGTGCCGTCCGTTCCCACCTCCGCCTCCACGATCCCGTCGGAGTAGAGTATCAGCCGCTCGCCCGGTGCGAGTGTGAAAGAGCCGCTCGAATACGCCGCCCCGTCGAACAGGCCGACGGGCGGGCCGGCGCCGACCTCGCTGAAGCGGACGACGCCCGTGGGCGCGACCACCGCGGCGGGCGAATGGCCGGCCTGGCAGATGCGCACCTTGCCGGTAGCGATCTCGACCACCGCATAGGCCATGGTGAAGTAGACATCATGCTCCACGGAGACATGGCAGCGCCGGTTCAGCTCCGCCATGACCGCATCGGGGGGGAGGGCGCACAGGGCGCCGTCGGGCCCCTCTTCGAGAGCGATGTTGTTGGCCGGATCGGGCGGCGCGAAGTACTGCGCGAGGCGGAGCGCGAGCAGGGCAGAGGCGACCCCGTGGCCCGCGACATCGATGGAGTAGAGCCCCAGCTTATCGTCGCCGATCTCGAAGAAGCCCACATGGTCCCCGCCCACATGGCCGGCGAAGCGGCAAAGGGTGGCCACCTCGCAGCCGTTTACCCGGGCATAGGCGGGCGGCAACTGCTCCCGCTGCAGGACGGAGGCGGCGGCAAGATCCACCTCGATCGCGCCGTAGAGCTTCTGAAGCTCGGCCAGCGCCGCCTCGGTCGCCTGCTTCTGGCCGGCGAGGTGACGCTCCATCGAGACAATGCGGATGCCGGCGGTGAGCCGCGCCTTGAGCTCGACCGCGTTGACCGGCTTCATCAGAAAATCATCCGCCCCCGCATCGAGCCCGTCGCTCACTGCGGCGCTGCCGGTGCGGGAGGTGAGGATCAGGATGTAGACGAAGCCTTCGCGCCGCCGCCCCCGGATCTCGCGGCAGAGGCCGGGACCGTCGAGCCCCGGCATCATCCAGTCGGTCAGCACGATGTCCACATGGCTTGCGTCGAGGATCTCGAGCGCTTGGACGCCGTCCTGCGCCTCGAGCACCTGGAACCCCCAGCGCTTGAGATGGGCGGAGAGGGCGATGCGCTGCGTCGCGCTGTCGTCGACCACCAGGATCCGGTAGCCCTCCCCGATCCGGACCGTGCCGGCGCCGCCGTCCATATGTTCTCCGAGAAGCCGTGATACGTCGATAGTGGCACGGTGCACCATGAATTATCCCCGTTAACTATCAATGAATGCGACAGTTTCGGGCTTCGTTAAGGCGTTCTGCCCTATCCAGTGCCGGTGGGATGGAAGGAGCGACCGATGAGCGTCGAGATCACGCGCAGCGAGGATGTTCTCAATGTCATTCTGCCGGGGCCGAGGCTGGATGCCGCTGCGGTGCCGGTTTTCAAGCAGTACATGCAGGATGCCATGGCGCGGCATGCCGGCCACATCACGATCAATCTGCAGCATGTGCAGTTCATCGACAGCTCGGGGCTCGGTGCCATCGTCGGGATGGCGCGGCGGGTGCCTGCGGGCCGGCGTTTCGTGATCGAGGAGGCCTGCCCGGCCGTGATGCGTCTTTTCAGGCTGACGCGCGTGGATGCCGTGCTGACCATTCGAGAAGCCGCGGTGGCCGGGGACAATGCCTGAACGGAGCGTCGCGGCCGCCGAGGAGAAGCTTCGTGTCCGGGCCCGTCTCACCGTCCTGCCCGATCTGCGGGAGATCGCCCCGGCGGTGGACGAGGCGGTGCGCGCCGCGGTGGGCCCGCACCAGCCGTCGCTGTGCCCAGGGGTCGACGAGCTGCGCCTGGCGCTGACGGAGGCGCTGAACAACGTGGTGGAGCATTCAGGGCACCCGCCGGAACAGATGATCGAGGTTTGCGTCGGCGACCATGAGGGCCTGCTGCATGTCTGCATCGAGGATGCCGGCAAGCCGCTGCCAACGTCCCTGCTCGACGAGAGCGAGCCGCCGGCCGAGCCGGAGATCGGCACACCGCAGGGTCTGGAGGCGCTTCAGGAGGGCGGCTGGGGCTGGATGCTGATCCGCAGCACGACCGCGGGGTTGACCTACCGGCGCCAGGCCGGCCGCAACCGGCTGTGCCTGGCGTTCTCCCCCGAGACGCTGAAGCCGGCCGTGGGCAATGTCGTCGCCTTCCCGAAACCCGGTTGTGCGGGGTGAGCATGGCGCCGCGGGATGAGGTGGAAGAGCGCGCGGCCGGATGCCGGGGGGCGGGGCTGCCGTGAGCGCCGGTACGGGCGATGATGACGACCGGGCGCTGCGTGGCGGAGGGGGGACGCTCGCGACGGACAAGCAGCCCGCGGTTACCGATCCCGGCTTGGCGCGGCCTGTCACCACCGCGCTCGGCCACGAGCTGCGGACCCCGCTGAACGCGGTCACCGGCAGTGCGGAACTGCTGCTCGAGAGCCGGCTGACCCCGCTTCAGCGGCGGCTCTGCGCGGCGATCTACGAGAGCAGCGAGGCGATGCTGGCGGTGGTCGAGGACCTGGTGACGCTTGCGGGGCGGGAGGATGCGGGCCTGGCGCTGCCCGAACAAAGCGCCGAGTTCCGCGGCGTGTGCGAGGAGGCGCTTCAGCTGGCGCGCCCGCTGGCAGAGCAGTTCGGCGTGGTATTGCTGTTTCCCGCCGCCGCGGCGCAGGGGAGCGGGCGGGTGGGGGTCGACCGGCTGCGCCTGCGCAACCTGCTCGTCTGCGTGCTCCGCAAGGCCATCGTGCTCGCGGCGGATGGGCGCGTGGTTCTGCGCCTCTCGGGTGATGGCGCGGGGAGGGCGGGCAGAGAGCCGGAGCGTCTGCGCTTGATGGTCGAGATCGCCGGGCCCGCGCTGAGGGGCCGGCTGCATGAAGCGATTGCCGCGCGCTTTGCCGAGCCGGAGGCACAGGGTGTCCAGCAGGTGGGGGCGCGCAGCGTGGGGTTCGCACTGCTCCACGCCGTGGTCCGATCCGTGGGGGGAACCCTTGGGCTGGGCGAGCAGGCGGAGGAGGGGGTGCTGCACGTCGTCCTGCACCTTCCCGCAGCGGGCGCGCAACCGGGGCAGCGATCCACCAGCGCGCCGCCAGTGCCGCCAGCGCCGATGTCAGGGTCCCACGGGGCTGCCGGGGCGCGGGTGCGATCGCTGGCGGACGGCGCGGGCCGGCCCGAGGGGAAGGCGGCGGCGCCGTCGGTCCTGATCGTCGACGACAACCAGACCAACCGTCTCGTGGCCTTCCACCTTCTTCGCATCGAGGGCTGCGTGGTGCTCGAAGCGGTCTCGGGCCTTGAGGCGATCGAGACGGTGGCACAAGCCCGGCCGGAGATCGTGCTGATGGATCTGTCCATGCCGGTGATGGACGGGGCGGAGACGACGCGACGCATCCGCGCCATGGAGGCGGAGCGCGGCGGGCGGCCCGCCATGATCGTCGCCCTCACCGCCAACACGTTGAGAGAACATGAAGTGATCTGCCGCGACGCCGGGATGGACGGGTTTCTGACGAAGCCCATCCGCCGCAAGGACATCGCCGGCCTGCTCGCGCGTGTGGCCGAGGGGCCGGCAGGGTAGCGCCGCCGGCCCGCGGCGCTCTCAGCTCTTCGGTGCTGGGGCGATGGCGTCGAAACGGGCGGCGAGCGCGGTATCCTTGTCGCTCAGCCCGCCGGTGTCGTGCGTGGTGAGCTTCACCTCGACCCGGTTATAGACGTTGAACCATTCCGGGTGGTGGTCCGCCGCCTCCGCTTCGAAGCCCGCGCGCATCATCCACGCCATGGCATCGCGGAAATCGGCGAAACGGAAGGTCTTGGTGATGGCCTTGCCGTCATCGCTCAGTGCCCAGCCGCTGGCGGCCAGGCTATCGCTCAGGGTGGTCATGGGCTCTCCTCAACCGCCGATCTTGCTCTCGGCGACGGAGGTAAGGCGCGGCTCCTCGACGACCAGCGTAATGCGCGCGGCGCAGAAATAGGTCCGGCCCATGCGGATGGGCGTGCCGTCGAGCGTGACGTCGACCGACGCTGTGACGAGCAGGGGTTCGTCGGTGCGCATGGCGAGATGGCGGGCAACCTCGGAGGAGGGGAGCTCCGCGCTGATCCGCGTGGTCTGTCGGCGATAGTCCTGCACGCCGGCGGCGGAGAGGGCCGCCGTGATGCCGCGGCCCGTTGAGAGCACCTTGCCGAGGCCGGGCAGTCGGTCATGCGCGAAGACGTTGCGGGCATGGGAGACGGGCACATCGTCCGCCATGCTGATGGATTCGTAGGCGAGCACCGGGTCCCCGGGCGCGATCCTGAGTGTCGCGGCTTCTTCGGCATCCGCGCGCAGCGCCTCGAGACGGACCATCCGGTGCGCGGGCGAGCGGCCGATGGCGCGCAGGTTCTCGCTGAAGCGCGTGCGGGGGCCGAGCGTGTAGTCGAGCGCCGGGGGCGCTGGCGCGTCGGCCAGCACGGTGGCCCCGGCGCCGCGGCGGACATGGATGAGACCCGCCTCCGCAAGGTCGGCCAGCGCGCGGCGCACGGTGTGGCGGTTGACGCCGAAGCGCGCGGCGAGGGCCTGTTCGGAGGGGAGCTTCGCGCCGGTCTGGTAGCGGCCGCCGGTGATCTCGCCCGCCAGCGTCTCGCGGATCTCCGCCCAGAGCGCGCGCGGGCGGGCATCCACCCCGTCCACCACCGTGCCGACCCGATCTGTCACGAAAACTTCGCCATTGTCCTGCACCCCGCCGCTTGCCAGCCCGGCCTTCCAAAAGGTAGGTAGGGAATGTCTAGTTGTCTAGTCCCTACGGAAGGCTGCGAAGATGGCCAGCGATCACGAAGCGATGACGGCTGACCGCGAGGCGGCCCGTGGTGCCTGGCTGGGCCTGCTGGCGCGGGCCGAGCCCGGAAGGCTTGCCGCTTTGATGGATGATCTTGGCGCGCTGCCCGCGCATCGGTGGCTGCGGGCGCCCGAGACGGGATCGATGATGCTGCGCGGGCGGACGGGGGGGACCGGCGGGCCCTTCAACCTCGGCGAGATGACCGTGACGCGCTGCACCCTCGCGCTGGAGGACGGCACGGTGGGCCACGCCATGGTGCCGGGCCGCGACAAGGCGCATGCCGAGCGCGTGGCACTGGCCGATGCGCTGCTGCAGCGGGACGAGACGCGGGCAGGCGCAGAGGCGCGGGTGCTCGCGCCGCTGGCGGCGGCCGAGACGGCGGCGGCCGAGGGGGTGGCCGCGAAAGCCGCGGCCACGAAGGTCGATTTCTTCACGATGGTGCGCGGAGAGAATGAATGAGCGGGGCGGCGGCGCTCTACGAAGGCGGGTTCGCGGACCCGGCCCCTCAATCGGCGGCGGCGTTCCGGGCGGCGCTCGAGGCGCTCGCGCGGCCGGGGCGCATCGAACGCATCGGGGGCTGCCTGCCGCCTGCGGGGCTTCCGCCCGCGGCGGGCGGGCTCCTCCTCTCTCTGGCGGATGCGGACACCGCTGTCTGGGTGCCGGAGGGTGCGGAGGACATTGCGGCCTGGACGCTGTTCCATACCGGGGCGCCGCGGGCGCGGCTGCGCGCCGACGCGGCCTTCGCGGTGGGGCCCTGGGACGCGCTCCTGCCGCTGACGGACTGGCCGGCGGGCACATCGGACTATCCGGACCGGGCGACGACGCTGATCGTGGATCTCCCGTCGCTCGACGGCGGGCCGGCGCTGCGGCTCACCGGTCCGGGGATCAAGGGTGAGGCGACCGCGGCGCCGATGCTGCCGGTCGATGCCCCGGAGAAGCTGACGGCGAACCGGGCGCGCTTCCCCCTCGGCGTCGATTTCTATCTCACGGCGGGGGAGGCGGTGATGGGCCTGCCGCGCAGCACCCGTGTCGAGGCAGGCTGAGGAGGCTGCGATGTATGTTGCGGTGAAGGGCGGCGAGCGGGCGATCGAGAACGCGCATGCTTGGCTGGCCGAGCGGCGGCGCGGCGATACAAGCCTGCCCGCGATCAGCCCCGAACAGGTGGCCGAACAGCAGGGGCTCGCGGTGGCGCGGGTGATGGCCGAGGGCTCGCTCTACGATCCGGGCCTGGCGGCGCTGGCGATCAAGCAGGCGCGGGGAGACCTGATCGAGGCGGTGTTCCTGGTGCGCGCCTACCGCACGACGCTGCCGCGCTTCGGGGCGGCGCTGCCGGTGGAGACCGCGCGGATGGCCTGCATCCGCCGGATCTCCGCCACCTACAAGGACGTGCCGGGCGGCCAGGTGCTGGGGCCGACCTTCGACTATACGCACCGCCTGCTGGACTTTGCGCTGGCTGCCGAGGGGCTGCCCCCGCAGGCGCCGGAGGGGGAGGCGGATACGGCGCCCAAGCCCCATGTGGCGAGCTTCCTGAACCGCGAGGGGCTGATGGAGCCCGTGCCGGAGAGCGAGGCGGAGCCGCCGGACCTTACGCGCGCGCCGCTGGCCTTCCCGGCGGAGCGGGCGCTGCGTCTGCAGGCGCTGACGCGGGCGGATGAGGGCTGGCTTCTGGGGCTCGCCTATTCCACCCAGCGCGGCTTCGGGCGCACGCATGCCTTCGTGGGCGAGCTTCGGGTGGGGCTGGTGGCCGTGGAGGTCGAGATCCCGGAGCTGGGGATCACCATCGAGATGGCGCGCATCGAGCTGACGGAATGCGATACGGTCAACCAGTTCACCGGTTCCAAGACCGAGCCGCCGCAGTTCACCCGCGGCTACGGGCTGGTGTTCGGCCATTCGGAGCGCAAGGCGCTGGCGATGAGCCTGGTGGACCGGGCGCTGCGTTGGGAGGAGCTGGGCGAGGACGACACCGGCGCGCCGGCGCAGGACCAGGAGTTCGCCATCGCGCACGGAGACAACGTGCAGGCAATGGGGTTCCTGGAGCACATCAAGCTGCCCCACTATGTCGACTTTCAGTCCGAGCTTCAGCTGATCCGCAAGCTCCGCGCCGAGGCGCTGGAGGCCCAGGCAGCGCAGGAGGCCGCGGAATGACGTTAGTCCCCGCCGCCGTCGCCCCCGTCGCCATCGCCGAACCAGCCGCCGCCGTCTCCGCTGTCTCCGGAGCACAGGACGCAGGCCACGAGCGCGACCGCCGCGAGCCCGACCACGGCGATGTTGTCCTGCAGGTAGGTGACGATATCGGTCATATGAGCGTCTCCCCTTCTCCCAAGGGAAGTCTTGCACAGGCTGGGCCAATTTGCATCGGAGAACTGGGATGAGCATGCCCAAGACGGTGGTTTTCGATGTGGGGCAGGTGCTGCTGCGCTGGGACCCGATGCCGGTGCTGGAGGATATTCTCGGCGGGCCGGCGGCGCTGGCGGCGTTCCATGAGAAGGTGGACTTCCCGGCCTTTCACGGGGAGCGGGACCGCGGACGCACGGCGGCGGAGGCGGTGGCCGAGATGGAGCGGCTCGCCCCCGAATTCGCTGCGGCGATCGGCGCGCTCTATGCGCGGTGGGTCGACACCATTCCCTTCGCCATCGAGGAAAGCGTGGCGGTCTTCGAGAAGCTCGAGGCCGCGGGGCTGCCGGTGTACGGCATCACGAATTTCCCGGACGAGGAGTGGCAGCGGACCATCCCGGCCTATCCCTTCCTCGGCCGGTTTACGGATGTCGTGGTCTCGGGCGCCGAGAAGATGGTGAAGCCGGACCCGGCGATCTACGAGCTTCTCATCAAGCGTAATGGGCTGGTTGCGGAGAACTGTGTCTTCATCGACGACTCGATGAAGAACATCGACGGGGCGCGGGCTGTGGGGATGGATGCGATCCATTTCATCGACCCCGGCCAGCTGGCCCCGGCGCTGCGGGAGCGGGGGCTGCCGGTATGACGGGTGAGGCCGCTCGCTCAGTTCTGCTCCCCGTCGTCGGGCCCGCCGTTCCGCCGGGCGGCTTCCTCTCGCTCCTCGCGCCGCCAGCGGCGGATCTGAAGCTCGCCCCAGAGCCAGACGAGCACGACGACAACGCCGATCCACACGATGATCGGCACGCCGAAGAGGGCCCACTCGCCCTTGTCCATATAGGCCCAGCTGTCTTGCATCGGCGCCCCTCCCTGCACCTGGAGAAGGTGAGATGACCGTCACCGACTACAACTTCGCCTATCTCGACGAGCGCACCAAGAAGATGATCCGCCGGGCGATCCTGAAGGGGGTCGCGATCCCCGGCTATCAGGTGCCCTTCGCGAGCCGGGAGATGCCGATGCCCTATGGCTGGGGCACGGGCGGGGTGCAGGTGACGGCCGCCTGCCTCGAGCCGACGGACACGCTGAAGGTGATCGACCAGGGGGCGGACGACACGACGAACGCGGTGAGCATCCGCAAGTTCTTTGAGCGGACGGCGGGCGTGGCGGTGACGACCTCGACCGAGGAGGCGACGATCATCCAGACGCGCCACCGCATTCCGGAGGCGGACCTCAGCGAAGGCCAGATCCTGGTCTACCAGGTGCCGATCCCCGAGCCCTTGCGCTTCCTCGAGCCGCGGGAGCCCGAGACGCGGCGGATGCATGCGCTCGAGGAATACGGGCTCATGCAGGTGAAGCTCTACGAGGACATCAGCCGGCACGGGCATATCGCGACGACCTATGCCTATCCGGTGATGGTCGAGGACCGGTACGTGATGGACCCGAGCCCGATCCCGAAATTCGACAACCCTAAGCTCTCGGACTGTGCGGCCATCCAGCTCTTCGGGGCGGGGCGGGAGCAGCGTATCTATGCCATCCCGCCCTACACCACGGTGGTGAGCCTCGACTTCGAGGACCATCCCTTCGAGCGGGGTGGGACGGGGCATTGCTGCGCCCTCTGCGGGGCGAGGGACAGCTATCTCGACGAGGTGATTACCGACGATGCGGGCAGCCGGCTCTTTGTCTGCTCCGACACGGCGTTCTGCGAGGCGCGGCGGGCGGCGGGGCATGTGGGCCCGGGCGCGCCGGCCGGGTTTGGGGAGGACGCGGCATGAGCGGGGCGCTGGCAGTCTTGGCGGTGGAGGAGCCGCTGCTGGAGGTGACGGGGCTGACCAAGCGCTATGGCGGGCGCATTGGCTGCACGGATGTGGCCTTCGACCTCTGGCCCGGTGAGGTGCTGGGGATCGTGGGCGAGAGCGGCTCGGGCAAGACCACGCTGCTGCGCTGCCTGGCGGGCGAGCTTGCGCCGGAAGAAGGGCGCGTGGACTACACCGGCGGGGCCGGCACGGTGGATGTGCTGGCGATGACGGAGCCCGAGCGGCGGCGGCTGATGCGGACGGAATGGGCGCTGGTGCACCAGAACCCGCGGGACGGGCTGCGGCTTGGCGTGAGCGCGGGCGCCAATGTGGGCGAGCGGCTGATGGCGGCGGGCTGGCGGCATTACGGGCGCATCCGCGAGACGGCGGCGGACTGGCTGGGCCGGGTGGAGATCGACCCCACGCGCATCGACGAGCGGCCGACGGCGTTCTCGGGCGGCATGCAGCAGCGCCTGCAGATCGCCCGCAACCTGGTGACCGGGCCGCGGCTTGTTCTGATGGACGAGCCGACCGGCGGCCTTGATGTGAGCGTGCAGGCCCGGCTTCTGGACCTCATCCGCGGGCTCGTGCGGGACCTTGGCCTCTCGGCCATCGTGGTGACGCATGACCTTGCGGTGGTGCGGCTGCTGGCGGATCGGCTGGTGGTGATGAAGGAAGGGCGCATCGTGGAGAGCGGCCTCACCGATCAGGTGCTGGACGACCCGCAGCACGCCTACACCCAGCTCCTCGTAAGCTCCGTTCTGAGGGTGTGACGATGGAACCGATGATCGTTGTCGAAGGGGCGGCCAAGACCTTCACGCTGCACCAGCAGGGGGGCATTGCGCTGCCGGTGATGGAGGGGGCGGCGCTGCGGGTGATGCCCGGGGAGTGCGTGGCGCTGACCGGACCCTCGGGCGTGGGCAAGTCCACGCTCATGCGTATGATCTACGGGAACTACCTGGCGGCCGAGGGATCGGTCCGCGTGGCGGGGCTCGAGATCCGGGGCGCGCGGGCGCGGGATATCCTGACGCTGAGGCGGGAGACGCTGGGCTATGTGAGCCAGTTCCTGCGTGTGGTGCCGCGGGTGCCCTGCATCGATGTGGTGGCCGAGCCGCTGACGGCGCTTGGTGTCGGTGTCGAGGAAGCGCGGGGCCGGGCGGGCACGCTGCTGCGGCGGCTGAACATTCCGGAGGCGCTCTGGTCGCTCTCGCCGCTCACCTTCTCAGGCGGGGAGCAGCAGCGGGTGAACATCGCCCGCGGCTTCGTGCATGCCTATCCGGCGATGCTGCTCGACGAGCCGACGGCCTCGCTCGACGCGGCGAACCGGGCCGAGGTGCTGGCGCTCATTGAGGAGGCGAAGGCGCGGGGTGCGGCGATTGTGGGGATCTTCCACGACGCCGAGGCGCGGGCGCGGGTGTGCGACCGGGAGCTGGATGTGGGGGTCTTCGCGCCCGCTCAACCCGTGAGCGGGTAATGGCGGAGCAGCCGGAACCCCGTGCCGTTGCCCGGATCGCCGAAGATCGCGAGGGCATCGACCGCGTATTCCCCGCCGAGATGCGGGGCGAAGCGGGTGCGGAGGTCGGCGGCGGTGGCGTCGGCCTCGTCGGGCGCGAGGCGGCCGGTGAGGGTGATGTGGAAGCGGAAGGCGTCGAGCACATGCGGGTAGCCCCAACGCTCCAGCCGGTCGCGGGCGTCCGGAGCGAGGCTGTCGGCGCCGCGGCGGGCACGGTCCGCATCCGTCAGGGGCGCGCGGAACCCGTCGAGGCTCATGAGCACCTCGGCGGCGAGGGCATCGATGGCGGGGCAGGGGCCGGCCGGGCGGAGGGCGAGGAAGCCGAGGCCCTGGTCGACCGCGAGCCCGGGGGCACGCGCCGGCGCGCGTCGGGCCGCCAGCGTGGCGACGGCCGCATCGAGCGCCTCGACCGTGGCGCCAGGCGCGAGGCGGAAGGGCGGCTTCAGCGTTGCGTGAAGGCCGTAATGGCGGGGAGCATTGACCCGCGGATCGCTCGCCCTGGCCGGATCTCCGAGGCCTGTTGCGGGATCGTAACCGAGCCAGGCGGCGCCGGCTTTGGCCAGGCTGCTGCCGGGTGCGGGCGCCCAGTAGACCGCGTAGCGCGCATAGCCGCCGATCTCGTTTGCCTGCATGGCCCAGCCCTCCCTGCACCCCCAGGCCAGCTAGCGCAGCGCCCCCCTCGCCGGCAAGCGGGGTCGCCCCATTCTTCACGGCGCCTGCGCGCCCTTTCCGCCGCCTGATGGAGACTGCCATGACCGAGAGTGCCGCCCTCGCCAGCCCTCCCCCCTCCCAGGCGCTGCATTCCAAGCGCCGGCCGTTGGGGGCGATTACGCTGGCCAATGCGCGCTTGGTGCTGGCGGATGAGGTGGTGACGGGCTCGATCCGGCTCGAGGACGGCAGGATCGCGGGGCTCGACCTCGGCGCGGGCGTGCCGCCGGGGGCGGAGGACTGCGAGGGGCAGTACGTGATCCCGGGGCTCGTGGAGCTCCACACGGACAATCTCGAGCGCCACCTGATGCCGCGCCCGGGCGTCACCTGGCCAGGCGCCGCGGCGGTGCTGAGCCATGACGGGGAGCTGGCGAGCGCGGGCATCACCACGGTGTTCGACGCGGTGCGCGTCGGCTCGATGCGCAACACGGGCGGCGAGGCGAAGAAGGACTATTCGAAGTATGCGCGCGGCGTGGTGGACCATATCAACGCGCTGGCGGCCGAGGCGCTGACGCGTGTGGACCATCGCGTGCATCTGCGCGCCGAGGTGTGTTCGGAGACGGTGCTCGAGGAGCTCGACGAGTTCGGCGTCCAGGACCGTGTGGCCATCGTCTCGATCATGGACCATACGCCCGGCCAGCGGCAGTTCGCCGATCTCTCGAAGTTCCGCCAGTATCATCAGGGCAAGTACCGGCTCACGGATGCGGAGATGCAGGCGCATATCGATTTCACCCACGGCCTCTATGCTCGCTGGGGGGCGGCGCATGAGGAGGGGATCGTGGCGCGGGCGGCGGCGCTGGGGGCGCGGCTGGCGAGCCATGACGACACGACGCCCGAGCATGTGGCCCGAAGCCGCGCGCTGGGCGTGGACTTCGCGGAATTCCCGACGACCGAGGTGGCGGCGGCGGCCTGCCGCGCGGCGGGTATTCCGGTGATGATGGGCGCGCCCAACGTGCTCCGCGGCGGGTCCCATTCCGGCAATGTGGCGGCGATGACACTGGCCGAGGCCGGGCTCCTGGACGTGCTCTCCTCCGACTACGCGCCCTCCGCACTGGTCATGGGCATGCTCCGCCTCGGCGAGCGGCTGGACGACCTGCCGGGCGCGGTGGCCACGGTAACCGCGGCGCCGGCAGCGGCAGCGGGGCTCGAGGATCGGGGGCAGCTTTCCGAGGGGCTGCGCGCGGATGTGGTGCGCTTTGCCGAGCATGACAGCATCGGCGTCATCACCGGCGTCTGGTCCGGCGGCCGTAAGGTGGGCTAGCGGTCGGGAAGTACGAAGCGGTCGTCGTTGCCGGGCACGCCCCGGCAGTCGATGCGCATCGGGTGTTCTGGATTCTCCGGCCAAGCCGGAGGATGACGGAGCGCGCGAGCCGCGAGCGGTGGTGCTGGCGCCTTACCCGTCCGACCAGCGGGTGGCGTTGCTCCGGATCGCGGCGGCGCGGTCCGGCACCGGGGGGTGGGAGGCGAGCCAGGAGGCCTGGTTGGCGAGGGCGGCGCCCGGCACCAGTGTCTCGAGCTTCTCCAGCATGCGGGCCTGCGGCTCGTGGCCGAGCCCGGAGCGGAGCATGAGGGCGGTGGCGTAGGCGTCTGCCTGGAACTCGTCCCGCCGTGAGAGGCCGCTGACGAAGAGGCTGACGAGGGCCTGCGCCAGGTACCAGCCGACGAAGGGGATGAAGCGGGCGAGCAGGGTGCCGAGGACCAGCGTGCCGGTTTGGGCGGCCGAGACCTCGATCATCCGCCGCTTGGTGTGGCCGAGGGCGAGGTGGCCGAGCTCGTGCGCTACCACGGAGGCGACCTCAGGCGCGCTGACATTGCCTTCGCGGAGGTGCTTCAGCAGGCCTGCGGTGACGTAGACGCCGCCATCGGGCGTGGCGACGCCGTTGATCGACTGATCGTCTAGCACCCGCACGGCCACGCTATCGATGCCCGCCGCGCCGGCCAGGCGCGTGAAGAGCTGCTCCAGCGTGTCGTGCCGGAGCGGGCGGGACCGCCGCCTCAGCGCCGCGTTGAGCCGCCAGGCGGAGAGCTGGACCATCACATAGGCGCCGATGGCGATCAGCAGGAATGGCAGGAGCTTGAGCATGGCGGATAGATAGGGAGCTTTGTGCCCGGGGTCATTACCTTCGGTTGGCGCAGGGCGGGTGCTCAGGCGGCCATGTGGTCGCGGCTTGCGGTGCCCGGCGGGGTCCACGGCGTTCGCCCGCCGCCATGCCGGTCGTAAAAGCGCACGAGAACCTGCAGGAAGCCGAGCTTCGCGCCGATGACCGCGGCGACGCCGAACCAGGTGAGCCAGGGGGCGATCACGACGATGCCCCAGACGAGCGGGATGGCCGCAGCGGCGCCAGCGGCGTTCCAGAGGGCTGCGGCACGGGCAGTCTCCGCGGGCACGGCCACCGGCGGGTTGGGGCCGTTCCGCTTCGTCCAGAGCCATTCCCCTAGGACAGCCCGGCTCATCCAGTGCCGTGCATGGGGCGGGGGCGGGAAGGCGTGCGGGTTCAGAAAGGCCCAGGCGACGGGCAGCGCGAGGAGCGGCAGGAGCCACCAGCCGAGACTCTCGCGCGCCAGCAGCAGCCCCGCCAGCACGGGCAGCACGGGGAAGCGCGTGGCGCCGCTCCACGGGTTGGCATGCCGCGCCCAGCCCGCATCGTCGAGCCCGAAGGTTGCGGCAACGCGTTCCGACCAGTCCATCCGAGCCTCCATTCTTGCGGGGCGGAGAAGGCAGCTTACTGCGCCGGGGTCTCGGCATGCCGCCCGCATCCCGCCATATGGGAAGGGTGCTCAACGGAGGAAACCGCCATGACCGCTCTGCCGATCCCGCTCCACCGCGCTGACGCCCCGGCGCCTGCTGCCGGCCGCATCGGGCATGTGCACCTGCGGGTGAGCGACCTCGACCGCTCGATCGCGTTCTACTCGGGCGTGCTGGGGCTCGACGTCATGCAGAAGTTCGGGGACCGGGCGGCGTTCCTCTCGATGGGCGGGTATCACCACCATCTGGGCCTCAACACCTGGGAAAGCCTTGGGGCTGCGCCGCCGCCGAAGGGCCATACGGGGCTTTACCACACGGCCTTTCTCTACCCCACGCGGGCGGATCTTGGCCGGATCGTCGCGCGCGTGAACGCGGCGGGCATTCCGATTACCGGCAAGGCGGATCATGGGGTGAGCCAGGCGGTCTATCTCGACGATCCGGACCGCAACGGCGTGGAGCTTTACTGGGATCGCCCGGAAGCCGACTGGCCGCGCGACGCGGAGGGCCGGATCGCCATGACCAACGACCCGCTGGATGTGGAGGCGCTGATCAGGTGTGCGTGATCGGCACCGCCTGACCTGAACGTCGCCCTCTTACGCTCAGCTTGACCCATCGTTAAGTTGGTGGCGAAGGGCGAGAGGCGATGGCGACGACATTCACGCGGGAAGGCCGGTTGCTGGTGGTGCGCGTCTCGGGACATCTCGAACCCGAGGCGATGCTGCGCGACGTGAAGGCGGCCATCGATGACGGGCGGCTCGAGGCGGGGATGGATCGCCTCGTGGTGCTCGAGAAGGCCGCGCGGGTGGGGGAGATCACGCCGGGCGTGCTCATGCGGCTGCAGGGGATGATCCGCGAGATCGAAGCCCGGGGCGGGCGGCAACCCGCCTATTGCATCGCCTTCGCCGCCGCCGAGTGGCAGCACCGCAGCATCGCCCAGCTCTACTGCGCGGTTGTTCGTGTGATGTCCGGCGCAAAGGCCAGAACGCAGGTCGTCTCGGATGAGGCGGAGGCGCGGCACTGGCTCGCACGCCAATGGGACAAGGCCTGCTAGCGCCGGGTGCGGTGTCCGCTGCCGGCTCAGCGGCTGAGGGCGCGGGTCATGTCGTCGAGGCCGCGGAGGGTGAGGGGGTACATGCGCCCCTCCACGATCTGGCTGATCATGCCGATGGACTGGGTGTAGCCCCAGAGGCGCTGGGGCACCGGATTGATCCAGGCGGCCGACGGGAACCGGTCGAGCGCGCGGCGGAGCCAGACCTCGCCCGCCTCCGCGTTCCAGTGCTCCGACGCACCGCCGGGCACGGCAATCTCGTAGGGTGACATCGAGGCGTCGCCGACGATCACGAGCTTCCAGTCCGGCCCGTAGGTGTTGAGGATCTGCTCCGTCGGCACCTGTTCGTCCCAGCGGCGGTGATTGTCCCGCCATACGGCTTCGTAGAGGCAGTTGTGGAAGTAGACGTATTCGAGGTGCTTGAACTCGGCCCGGGCGGCGGAGAAGAGCTCCTCTACCACGCGCACATGGTCGTCCATCGAGCCGCCGATATCGAAGAGCATCAGCACCTTCACGGCGTTGTGCCGCTCGGGCCGCAGCTTCACGTCGAGCCAGCCGTTATGGGCGGTGGAGCGGATCGTGCCGTCGAGGTCGAGCTCGTCCGCCGCGCCCTCGCGCGCCCAGCGGCGGAGGCGCCGTAGCGCGATCTTGATCGATCGCGTGCCGATCTCCGCGTCGCCGTCGAGGTTCCTGAACTCGCGCTTGTCCCAAACCTTCACCGCCTTGCGGTGGCGGCTCTCGGCCTGGCCGATGCGCACGCCTTCGGGGTTGTAGCCATAGGCGCCGAAGGGGGACGTGCCGGCGGTGCCGATGTTCTTCGAGCCGCCCTGATGGCGCTGCTCCTGGTTCTTGAGGCGCTCGGCCAGGGCTTCCATCAGCTTGTCGAACCCGCCGAGGCTTTCGACGAGGGCCTTCTCCTCGTCCGTCAGGTGCTTCTCGGCGAGCTTTCGCAGCCATTCCTCGGGCAGGCCGCGGGTCTCGACGCCTTCGCCCCCCTCGGCGCCGCCCACAGCCTCGAGCCCCTTGAAGACCTGGGCAAAGACCCGGTCGAACCGGTCGAGATGGCGCTCGTCCTTCACCAGCGCCGCGCGGGAGAGGGCGTAGAAGGCGTCGATATCGAACATCGCCAGCCCCTCCCGCATCGCTTCGAGCAGGGTGAGATGCTCGCGGAGCGAGACAGGCACGCCGGCGGCGCGGAGGCCGAAGAAGAGATTGAAGAACATGGAACGAGAGTAGCGCCGGCGGGCCTGCGCGGCCAGCCGCTCAGGCGCCGACGTTCACGAGGGTGATGGAGACGGCGAAGCCGAGGATCGCGGCGGGGATGCCGTGGGCGAGACCCATCTGGATACAGTCCGCCCGCGTGCCTTCGCGCCGCTTGGCCCGGTACCAGCCGATCGCGAAGCCGGCTCCGAAGGCGATGAGTGCGCCGATCATGCTGTTCCCCTCAGTCTGACGTCGTTGCTCCGACGGCTGCCTGTTGCCCGAAGGCGTGGCGCGCCCAGGCGGCGGCTTGCGCCTCCGCGCCCGTCGCGTCCCGTCCCATGTCAGAAAGCGCGCGGGACCTCAAATGGTGAAGCCGTGCGAGGCCCGCATCGTTGCCGAGGGCGGCGAGGCCGGGGGCGGCGGCATCGAGCAGGTCGAGCGCCGCGGCGGGCTGACCTTCGGCGAGGAGCGCTTGTGCCTGGACGATGCTGATGCGGAGGGTTCTGGGCGCTGGCGCGCCCTCGGTGCCCGGCAGGGATGCCGTTTCGGCCGCCGCACAATCCTCGGCCGTGAGGGCCAGGCGAGCCGGCGTGCGGGACCGCGCGGCGGTGCGGTGGGTGAGGAGCCCGGTGGTGCAGCGGGCCATCGCCGCCCCGGGTTCGGCGCGTGGCGCGGCCGCTCTCAGCGCCGCGAAGGCCGGATCGTCGGCGGACTGTGCCTCGCCCAGCGCGGCGAGGGCGCGGCGATAGGCGAGGGCTGCGCTCAGGGGCGGCAGGGGCAGGGGCGGCGCGCTGGCGCCTTCTGGCAAGAGGCGGGCGAGGGCGCTGCGGGCCGCGACCTCGGCGGCCTCCGGCGGGCTGCCCGGGAACATCTCCGGCGCGTAGAGGAGGCGGAGCATCAGGAGGTCGACCCGCGTGGGCCAGAGATGGGCGCCGTCGTCGTTGAAGATGGTGGGGCCGAGGAGGGACACGTCGTTGCCGAGTCCCATGGCCTGCGGGATCTCCTCGAGGATGCAGGCGCGGATGGCGGCGGGCGGCAGGCCCGCGGCGATGAAGACCGTGGCGTTCTCGATCTCGCCCGACGCCTCGCGCGCGTCGAGCTGGTAGCGGGAGGGGGCGCTGCGGTAATCGGCCCAGCCGACGCTCCCGGGCAGATGCGCGCAGCGGGCGCCGAGGGGCAGGCGCGCCTCGCGGGCTGGCACGAGGGTGAGCGTGAGGGTGGGGGCGCCGCTGGCGGCGATGTCGACCCCGGTCTCTCGGGTGAGGAGGGCTGCGTACTCCGCCGCGAAGGCCGTGTAGGCGGCGGCGTTGGGGCCCTCGACCGCGAGGCGCACGGGTTGGGCGAGGCGAAGAAGGCCCGGGCGCTCGCCGCCCTCCTCGAAGCCGAGGGAGAGACGGCGGAAGAAGGCGGCGAGGCTTTCATGGCCCCACCGCTCGCTGCCCCAGGGCACCGCGCTCAGCCAGCCCGCCGCCTGTGGCCGCGGGCCGGGCGCTGCCGGCGGGGGCGCCGTGGCACAGGCGGCGAGGGCTGTGGCGAGGACGGCCGCCGCGAGGGCCGGTCTCATCGATTGTATTTGATGAAGTCCGTCGCGGTCGCGATCCGGTCGTAGAGCTGGCGGGCGGTGGCGTTCCCTTCCTGCGTCAGCCAGTAGACCGCCGGGCAGCCCGCCGCATCGGCCGCGGTATAGACCGCCTCGATGAGCGCGCGGCCCGCCCCGGTGCCGCGGGTGGCGGGATCGACGTAGAGATCCTGCAGGTAGACGACGTTCTCGATACGCCAGCCGTGGCGGTGGAAGAGGTAGTGGGTGAGGCCGACGAGGGTGCCGTCCGCCGTCTCCGCCACGAGGCCGTGAAAGTCCTGCGCGTCGTCGCCCAGCAGCCGCTCGAAATAGGTGGCGTAGACCTCTTCGGAGACGCTGGTGCCGTAAAACTCGAGGTAGCCGGTCCAGAGCCTGCGCCAGGCCGCTTCGTCGCGGCGCTCGAGGGGGCGGATGGTGACGCTGGCGCTCATGGCAGGCTCACAGGTTGAGGACGCTGCGGAGCTCGCCCGCAAGGTCGAGATGGTAGGGAAGGGCCGTGTTGAGGTGGTGGCCTGCGAGGCGGACGCGCCGGTGGGGCAGGCCGAGGCGGGAATTGAGCGCGCCGAGCCCGTCGAACTGGCCGAGGAGCTGGGTGACCCAGGCGACCTCCGGCGGGAAGGCGATGACGGCGCCGGCGGTGACCACCTGCGCGCGGGCGGCCTTGGCGCGGGTCACGGGGTCGCCCGTGCGCATCACCCGGGCGAGGGCCGCGGCGATGGCGAGGGCGCCTTTCGAGTGGCCGAGGAGCAGGTCCACCCGCCGGTCCGGATCCGCAAGGAGGCGGACGAGGGTGGCGACGTCGGGCGTTGCGAACTGGTGGGGCAGGGGCTTTGGAAGCACAGGGGCCTGCGGGCTCTCGGCGATGATGGTGCCGACGCGGTGGCGGAGCGTCTGGCGCGCATGGCGGGCGCGATTGGCGGCGCCGAAGAGGAAGAAGCCGCCGAGTGCCTCGCTGACGAAATCCTCCGCGCCGTAGCCCGCGACGATGGCGGCCGTGGGCCTGCCGGTGACGTTCGCGACGGTGCGCGCCAGCGCGGCCGCACCGAGGCCGGAGCTGCCGACGCCGGCCATCACCACCTGGCTCACGAGCCGGCCGGGCGCGGCGCGGAGGGATTCGTAGTCCGCAAAGCTGCGCAGGCCCGCGGTGGTGCCCGGCATGCCTTCGGGATCGACGACGAGGACGCTGCCTTCATCGTGCCGGGCGCGGCCGAGCGCTTCGAGCTCCGCCGCCGAGAGGCCCGGCAAATTGTAGAAGGCGGCATCGAGCGCGACGTTGCGCCAGGCGAGGGCGCCTGCCGCTGCGGCACCTGCAGGCGCGAGGAAGGCTGCCGGGCCGCGCATGGGCGTGCTCAGCGCCGCTCGCGCCGGGCCATGAAGGCGAGGCGCTCGAGGAGGTGGACGTCCTGCTCGTTCTTGAGGAGGGCGCCGTAGAGGGGCGGGATGGCATTCTTGACGTCGGCGCGCAGATCGGCCGGGTCCATGTCCTCGGAGGCGAGGAGGCGCAGCCAGTCCAGCATCTCGGAGGTGGAGGGCTTCTTCTTCAGGCCCGGGACGTCACGCAGTTCGTAGAATTGGGTGAGAGCGGCGCGGACGAGGGCGGGCTTGATGCCGGGAAAATGCACGTCGACGATGCGGCTCAGCGTCTCCGCATCCGGGAAGGCGATGAAGTGGAAGAAGCAGCGGCGCAGGAACGCGTCCGGCAGCTCCTTCTCGTTGTTCGAGGTGATGATGACGATGGGGCGCTTCACGGCCTTGATGGTCTCACCGGTCTCGTAGACGTGGAATTCCATACGGTCGAGTTCCTGGAGAAGGTCGTTCGGGAACTCGATATCCGCCTTGTCGATCTCGTCGATGAGGAGCACGACGCGTTCCTCGGCCGAGAAGGCCTCCCAGAGCTTGCCGGGGCGGATGTAGTTGGCGATGTCGCGCACCCGTTCTTCGCCGAGCTGGCTGTCCCGCAACCGGCTGACGGCGTCGTACTCGTAAAGGCCCTGCTGGGCGCGGGTGGTCGACTTCACGGACCACTCGATCAGCCGCAGGTTGAGGCTGCCGGCGACCTGGCGGGCGAGTTCGGTCTTGCCCGTGCCCGGCTCGCCCTTCACGAGGAGCGGGCGTTCGAGGGTGATCGCGGCGTTGACCGCAACGGTCAGATCGTCGGTCGCCACATAGTCGGCAGTGCTCTCGAAGCGCATCGGTCCCCCGGTCGTCGCCTTTCCGGGAGGGTGCGGCCCCATCCGGCATGGTGGTAGCGAAAGCGTCTAGTACCCCGGATTTGTGGGGGTTTTAAGTGGTGACAAGGGACTGCGATGCGTCTATGACAACGCCGGTCTGCATCGGTTGCAGGTCAATGACCAACAGGGAAGGTGTGGGGATCCATGAACGTCGAGACGCCGATCGACCCTGAGTACCGCCCGCGCGACGACGAAGAGTTCATGTGCGAGCGGCACAAGCGCTATTTCAAAGACAAGTTGATAGCGTGGCGCCAGTCGATCCTGGATGAAAGTCGCGAGACCCTTCAGGACCTTGCGACGAGCACGCAGAACATCCCGGACATCGCAGACCGTGCGTCGGCCGAGACCGACCGTGCGCTGGAGCTGCGCACGCGGGACCGCCAGCGCAAGCTAATCTCGAAGATCGATGCGGCGATCCGCCGGATCGACGAAGGCACCTACGGGTATTGCGAGATCACCGGCGACCCGATCGGCCTCAAGCGCCTCGACGCCCGCCCGATCGCAACCCTGAGCCTCGAGGCCCAGGAAATGCACGAGCGCCGCGAAAAGGTACACCGCGACGCGTGATTGCTGCCAAGCGAACCAGCGTCCTGATTGGCGCTGGCGAGTACATTAGAGCATCGCTTCTTGGAACGGACGGTCATCCCGCCCTGTGGAAACAGGGCGATTGCGCTTGCTTTTGTGACGGTGTCTATCAGGGACCAGACGCAAGCTGGGAGGATGCTGGCCATGACCGAGCGGGTGGAGGTTGCGGGGCTCAAGGTCGCGCGCACGCTCTATGATTTCATGAACGCCGAGGCGCTGCCCGGGACGGGCGTGGACGAGGCGGCGTTCTGGGAGGGCTTTGGCCGGCTGGCTGCCGAGTTCGCGCCGAGGAACCGGGCGCTGGTGGCGAAGCGGGAAGACCTGCAGGGCAAGATCGACGCGTGGCATGGCGAGCGCCGAGGGCAGCCGCATGATGGCGCCGCCTATCGGGCGTTTCTCGAGGAAATCGGCTACCTCGTTCCCGAGGGTGGGGACTTCAAGGTCGACACCCCGAATGTGGACCGGGAGTTCTCTTCGGTTGCCGGGCCGCAGCTTGTGGTGCCGGTGATGAATGCACGCTTCGCGATCAACGCCGCGAACGCCCGCTGGGGCTCGCTCTACGATGCGCTTTACGGCACGGATGCGCTCGGCTCGCCGCCGCCTTCGGGCGGGTACGACCGCCGGCGGGGCGGTCGTGTGGTGACCTGGGCGAAGACCCATCTCCGCGGGATCGTGCCACTCTCCGAGCACGGCGTCTCCTGGGCCCATGTGGAGCGGGTCTGGGTCGAGAACGGCAGCCTCGAGGTGGAACTCCTGCCGGGGCTGACCGGGCGGGACGGGCACGGCGTGCGGCCGAACCGGGCGCATCTTGCCGATCCCTCGCAGTTCGTGGGCTTCCGGGGCGATCCGGATGCGCCCTCGGCGGTGCTGCTGCAGCGCCATGGCCTGCATATCGAGCTGGTGCTCGACCGCTCGCACCCCATCGGCCGGCACGACACGCTGGGGCTGGCGGATGTGGTGTTCGAGGCGGCGATCACGACGATCTGCGACTGTGAGGACAGCGTGGCCGCCGTGGATGCGGACGACAAGGTGCTGACCTACCGGAACTGGCTAGGCCTCATGAAGGGGGACCTCTCGGCGGAGGTGAAGAAGGGCGACCAGAGCTTCACCCGCCGGCTGAACCCGGACCGTGAGTACACCTCGCCCGATGGCAGCCGGTTCGTGCTGCCGGGCCGCTCGCTCCTGCTGGTGCGGAACGTCGGCCCGCTGATGACCAACCCGGCGATCCTGCTCGAGGACGGCTCGGAGATCCCCGAAGAGATCATGGATGCGGCCTGCACGGCGCTCATTGCCCTCCACGATCTCAACAAGCCCCGTGGGCCGCGCAACAGCCGCGCCGGCAGCGTCTACATCGTGAAGCCCAAGATGCACGGGCCGGAGGAGGTCGCGAACACCGATGCGATGATGGCGGCGGTGGAGGACATGCTGGGCATGGCCCGCAACGCCATCAAGCTCGGCATCATGGACGAGGAGCGCCGGACGACGGTGAACCTGAAGGAGTGCATCCGGGCCG
>JBCBEP010000005.1:0-64582 GCA_038528605.1 Pseudomonadota bacterium | reverse complement strand
GGGTCGCCCTTCATGAAGTAGCTCTTGGGCAGGCCGTGATAGGAAGTGACGAGCGCCGTCGGCCGTTCCCCCAGCCCCGCATAGTAGCGCTCGACCGACTGGGCGAGGGCAGAGATGTAGAGCGGGTGGTCCTGGTAGCTCGGCACCGTCCGCATGGCCGGCTGGAAGCGCAGCTTCATGAGCGTGCGGAACGCGTGGTCGTTCGCTGTGCCCGTGGTGGCGGCGGCATAGTGGGGGTAGAGCGGGAAGAACAGGATCCGCTCGCAGCCCTGCGCGGTCATCCGCTTGATCACGCTGTCGGTACTCGGATTGCCGTAGCGCATGCAGAAATCGACCACCACACTGTCGCCATGCGTGGCGGTGAGGCGCGCGCGGAGCTTGTCGGTCTGGCTGCGGGTGATGGTCAGGAGCGGGCTCTCGTCGAGCTCGGTGTTCCAGATGCCGCGATAGGCCTCGCCCGACGAGAACGGGCGCTTGGTGAGAACGATGGTCTGCAGAATGGGCTGCCAGAGGGCGGAGGGCCATTCGATGACGCGCTTGTCCGACAGAAACTCGTTCAGATAGCGGCGCATGGACCAGTAGTCCGTCCCGTCCGGCGTGCCGAGATTGGCCAGCAGGATGCCGACGCGGCGGGGCGGGACGGGCGGATGATCCGCATTTGCATGCGCGAGGCGGCCCTCACCCGGCATCACCTGCGAAGCATTCGTCCTGTCCAGCATCATCGTCTCCCGGAAATCACATGGCTGCGCTGCAAGATAGCCATCCCGCGGGGCCAATCAAATTTCGACCTTGCGACTTTTGGGCGCTTTCTGGTTGCGCCTCAGCGGCCGGGCAGGCCCGGGGCGAGTGCAGGGAAGCGGACGAGGCGCATGACACCCTGCGCATCCCCCTGCCCCAGAACCGGCGAGCGGTGGAGTTCATTGACCGTCATGTAGATCTGACCGTCCGGCCCAAACGCGAAACCGTCGGGCCAGGAGAGGTCGGACTGGCGGTAGAGCGTGAAGTAGCGGCCATCCGCGGTGGTGACGCCGACCTGATCGTCATTCACGGAGGTGATGTAGACATTGCCAGCGCTGTCGACCGTGGAGCCGTCGGAGGGCGGCTTCGGGCCGTGGACGGCGATGCGTGCGGCCAGCGCGGCGTCGTCGAGGCTTTCGTCGAGCAGGTCCCGCGTGGCGATGCGGTAGATCTTGGTGCCGTTCATGGCGCCGAAATAGAGCGTCGCGTCGTCGGGGCTCAGGGCGATTGGGTTCACGCCGATGCGGGCGGGTGCACCGCCGAGGGCCAGCACGCGGTCATCGACCTTGAGGTTGATGTCCTCGGGCGCGGTGAAGGGCGAGCCGGCGAGCACGCGGCGGGCGCGCCCGGTCTCGAGATCCACCACGATGAGCGCAGCACTGTCGGGCGCTGCGGGATCGGCGATGTAGACGGCGTTATGGGTGAGATCGACCGCGAGATCGTTCACAAAGCTCTCGGGCACCGTGGCAGGGGCGGGAAGCGGGATCACACGGTGGAGACGGTCTGCCTCGGTGTCCCACGCGACGAGCTTCGGCGCATGCCCCTCCCCGCCCACATCGAGCATCCAGAGCCGGCCGCGCCGGTCCGCCACGATACCGAGGACGCTGGTGAGCCCGGGGCCCGTGCCCTCGGGCGCACTGGCCCAGGCCTCGCTCGGGTAGGGCACGGTGCTGCCATCCGCCAGCAGTTCCACGACGCGGTGCGCCGCGCCCCAGAACTGGTGGAGGCTCAGGAAGATGCGGCCATCGGGGGTGATGGCGACATTCCCGGGCGGGGTGTCCGCCTCGAAGGTCGCGACGGTCTCGAGCGGGCCGGCGGGACCGTCCGCCATGGCGTGCGATAGGGGGGTGGCGAGCAGCAGGGTGGCGAGCGTGAGGGCGTGGGTGCGCATCGGGGACCTCCTTCGCGTGTGGCGTTGCACCGCGAAATAGGCCCGATCCTGCAATCGCCACCCCGGTGGCGATCACAGAATGCGGCTTTGCCTGTCTCGCGCTGGCGTCAGGCGGCGAGCATCTCGGCCATGCGGCCGAGCGACTGCTCCCAGCCCTCTCGGAAAGCATCCGGCGTATAGAGAATGCGCCGATGGTTCACCGTTACGAGGCAACCCTTTGCGGAAGGCGCGAAATCGACCTCTACCTCGGTCTCGTTGCCAAGCGTCCCGTCCGGCGCCTCGTAGGTCCAGCTCATGAGCAGGCGGCGGGCGGGTTCGATGGTATGGACGGTGCCCATGATGCGGAAGACCTCGCCATCCGCGTTGCTGGCACGTGCATGCCAGTGGCCGCCGGTCTCGGCCTCGAACACCATATCGACGTTCGTCATCCCATCCTTGCCGAACCAGCGCATCATCGCTTCGGGGTCCGTCCAAAGTGCGAAGACGCGTTCGGGGCTGGCCGCGATATCACGGCTGATCGTCACGTCCTTGATGTCGGGCATCGCGGTCTCGGTCGTGGTCGTCATGGGGGCCCTCCTCGGCCATCTCCTGGATCCGATCGAGCGCCTCTTCCCAGAAGCCGCGATAATCCGAGAGCCAGTCGTCGAGCGGGCGCAGGCCCGCCGGTTCCAGCTCACAGACCCGCTCGCGGCCGCGGGCACGGCGCCGGATCAGGCCCGCCCCTTCGAGAACCCCCAAATGCTTCGTCACCCCCGGCTGGCTGAGCGGCAGACGCTCAACGAGCCGGCCCACGGTCAGGGGCTCGGCGCGCAGCCAGGCGAGGATCTGCCGTCGGTTCGGGTCCGCCAGGGCAGAGAAGACATCGGAGGGGTCGAGGGCGCGGTCCATGACCGTCATATAGCTCTCCACTCATATAACTTACAAGTTATTTGTTGCGCCCGGGTGCCTTCTCACCCGCCGGAAGCTCAACAGTGCCAAGCGCATCCGCCAAGCGCGTTCGGGCGCTCCCGGGCCGCAGCGGTTTCGGCTGGTTCTCGGCGGGCGCCCAACCCGTCAAATAAACGAGCTCGACCTCCGCGCCGATGCGGCCATCTGACAGGCGCTGGTTTTCCTCGTAGAGCGCAGCCGCGCGTTCGAGCACCGCGCGGCGGGTAAAATGGCGCGGGCGGCCGGCGAGGGCGCTGGTCTCGCCCATCACACGCAGGTCCCGCATCAAATGCCAGGCGCTTTCGTAGCTCAGCGTCAAACGCTCGCTATCGGCAACGGGCATGGCGAAACCGGCACGCTGCAGGAGCGCGCCGAGTTCCCGGATCTCCCCCATGGGAGCGACACGGGGGCTCAGGCCGCCCGTCACCTCCGCCTCCGCCGTGGCGAGAGCGGCGCGCAAGGCGGCCAGGGTCTGCCCCCCGGCGAGAACCGCGAGGAGGAGACCATCCGGGCGGAGAGCGAGGCGCAGCTGGACAAGATGCCCGACCGGATCCTCGAGCCAATGCAGGAGGCCCGCGGAGAGCGCGAGGTCGGCCGAGCCCGGCGCGAAGGGGAGCGTCTCACCCTGCCAGCCGAGCGGCTCCGCAGAGGGAAGCGCCATCGCCGCGGTCGCCAGCATGGACGGGCTCGGATCGGTCATCGCAAGCCCCGCCCCGCGCGCGGCGATGGCGCTGGGAAGCGCAGCGGCGAGCGCCCCTGCCCCGGTGCCGGCGAGTACCGCGGTCTCGAAACTGCGGGTGACGTCGCCCAGCCTCTCGGCCAGCCCCTCCGCGGCGCGGCGCATCAGGAAGTCACCGCCGCCTGTAAACCCAAGCCGCATCGCCCGTTCGCGCGTCCCAATCAGGGCCTTCGCGTCGAAAAGCGTTGGTTTGCGTTGCGCATCCATGGGGATCTCGGTGACACTTCGGCCGGGTCATCGCAAGGCGACGGAAAGGCGCGATGCGGGTGGAGAGCGACGAAGCGAGCGCCAGCGAGCGCGTGGCAGACCACGGCTGGAGCGGCCGGGCGGCAGTGCGGCGCGTGGGCCTTGGCGCCCGTGATCTCCTGTTTCCGCCAGAGTGCCCCGCCTGCGGCGCGGATACGGTGTCGTCCGACGGGATCTGCGCGGCGTGCTTCGCGGACTGCACCTTCATCGCCGGCCCCACCTGCAGTCAGTGCGGGCGGCCGGAACCGCGCCTTCCCGCACACGACCCTGCCTATCGGTGCGATGACTGCAGGGCGAGCAGCCCCGCATGGGAGCGGGCGGCTGCCGTGGCGCTTTATGGCGGCACGGTCCGGCGGCTTGTCCTGGGGCTGAAGCGCGGCGACCGGCTGAATACCGTGCCGCTCATGGCGCGCTGGATGCACCGGGCTGGCCGACCACTGTTGGCGGAGGCTGACCTGATCGTGCCCGTCCCACTCCACTGGACCCGGCGCCTCGCGCGCCGTTTCAACCAGTCCGCCGAACTCGCGCGCGCTGTTGCGCGCCACGCCGCGGCTGAGGGGCATCGGGCCGCCTATGCGCCTGGCATCCTCCGCCGCGTCCGCCGCACGCCCAGCCAGGAAGGGCGGGACCGGGCGGCGCGGCGGGCGAATATGGAGGGGGCGATCGCGGTGCGGCCTGGCGCGGCGCGGCGGCTCGCCGGCGCACGCGTGCTGCTCGTTGACGATGTGATGACATCGGGCGCCACGCTGAATGCGGCCGCCTTGGCTTTGCGCGCGGCGGGGGTGGGCCATGTTGACGCGCTCGTGATGGCACTGGCGCGCGGTTGGGGAGACGCCTATCTGCCGCCCCTGTCCCACCGGGAAGCGGCGGAGGCGAGAACGCCTCCGGGCCGCGAAGGAGAAGAGCGATGAGCAGCGAGACAAGCGGCGCCGGCAGCGTCGAGATCTATTCGAGCCCGATGTGCCCCTACTGCATGATGGCAAAGCGCCTTCTCACGCAAAAGGGCGCCGCGTTCAGCGAGGTCAACGTCATGGGCAACCGGGCGGCCAAGGCGGAGATGATGCAGCGGGCGAACGGGCGGCACACGGTGCCGCAGATCTTCATTGACGGCGTGCATGTGGGCGGCTGCGACGAGCTCTACGCGCTCGACGATGCGGGCAAGCTCGACCCGATGCTGAAGGGCGCGGCCTGACCATGGCCGCCGGGGGCGCCACGGATGGGGCGGCGGTTCTGAACGCCGCCCTCGTGCAGCTGAACGTCTCGGACGACCCCGCGGCCAACCTGCCGGTTACGGAGGCGTTCGTGCGCGAGGCCGCGGCTGGCGGGGCGCAGCTTGTGGTGACCCCCGAGGTGACCAATATCGTCTCCGCCAGCCGGCGCCATCAGGAGGCAGTGCTGGCCACCGAGGTGGAGGACGCGACGCTGGCGCGCCTGCGGGCCGTGGCGGCGGAGACGGGGATCTGGCTCGTGATCGGCAGCCTCGCGCTGAAGGAGCCGGCGGGAGATGACGCGCGCTTTGTCAACCGTCAGTTTGTGATCGGACCGGAGGGCGCGGTTCACGCCCGCTACGACAAGATCCACATGTTCGACGTGACGCTGGGCGGCACCGAGACCTATCGCGAGAGCGAGGGGTTCCGGCCGGGCACGCGCGCCGTGGTGGTAGACACGCCCTTCGCGCGGCTGGGCCTCGGGATCTGTTACGACATGCGCTTCCCGGCGCTCTTCCGCGCGCTGGCGGAGGCCGGAGCGGGCATCCTGCTGGCGCCCGCTGCCTTCACGGTGCCGACGGGGCGGGCGCATTGGGAGGTTTTGCTGCGCGCCCGCGCCATCGAGACCGGGAGCTTCATGCTGGCGGCGGCGCAAACCGGGCAGCATGCGGCCAAGGAAGGGCTCTCGCGCACCACCTGGGGACATAGCCTGGCCGTCGCTCCCTGGGGCGAGGTGCTGGCGGATGGCGGCACGGAGCCGGGCGTTACTTTCGTGGCGCTCGATCTCGGCGCCGTTGAGAGCGCCCGCGGCCGGGTGCCGGCGCTGGCCAATGCGCGGGACTTCGCGGCACCCGCAATACCTTGAGGCAAGCGGCATCCCGGCTGGTCGCCGGGATCGGTTCTTGCGGGAGCGCCGCTGGGCGGGCCTTCGGCTTGCCGGCTTGCGCCGAGTCAGTCGAGGGTCAGTCGAGGGTCAGCACGGCGCCGGGGTTCAGGATGCCGTTCGGGTCGAGGGCTGCCTTGATGGCGCGCATGGCGGCGAGCTTGGCGGGATCGAGACGGTCGGCCAGCTGCCGCGCCTTGACGCGGCCGATGCCGTGTTCCGCTGCGATAGAGCCGCCGAGCGCGAGCGCGGTGTCGTGCACAGCAGCACTTGCCCTTGTGCCATCGGCCCGCCAATCCGCTGCCTGCTCGCCCGCGGGGGGGAAGAGGTTGTAGTGGAGATTACCGTCGCCGACATGGCCGAAGCAGTTGATGCGGAGCTTGGGGGCAATGCGGGCGACCGCCGCCGCGGCGGTCTCGATGAAGCGCGGAATGTCCGAGACCGGGACCGAGACGTCGTGGCTCGCCACTGCGCCGACCTTGCGATTGGCCTCAGGGATCGTCTCGCGCGTCCACCAGAGGGCGCTGCGCTGCGCTTCGGAGCCGGCGATCACGCCGTCGAGGACGAGACCCTCTTCCATGAGCGTTGCCATGGCGGCCTCGGCGCGGGCCTCGAGGCCGCCATCATTCGGGCCGGTCGCCTCCAGCAGCACGCGCCAGGCGGGGCGCCCCGGAAGCGGGTCGCGCCACTCCGGGAAATGCTCGGCGATGAAGGCGGGGCCCTGGGCGGCGATCAGCTCGAAGGCGGTGAGCCCGTCGCCGAGACGGTCGCGCAGCGCGTGGAGGAGCGTGACGGCGGCGGCGGCTTCGGGGATGGCAAGCATGGCGGTGAGCCGCTCGCCCGGCGCCGGGAAGAGCTTCAGGACCGCCGCGGTGATGATGCCGAGGGTGCCTTCGGAGCCCACGAGCAGACCGCGGAGATCGTAGCCCATATTGTCCTTGCGCAGGCGCCGGAGACCGTGATGGACGGTGCCGTCCGCCATCACGGCCTCGACGCCGAGGACCAGCTCGCGGGCATTGCCGTAGCGGAGCACACCTACGCCGCCGGCATTGGTGGCGAGGTTACCGCCGATGCGGCACGAGCCCTGGCTCGCCATGGCGAGGGGGAAGAGGCGGCCAGCGGCGGCGGCGGCCTGTTGCACGGCTTCCAGCGTCACGCCCGCCTCGGCCAAAAGGGCGCCGTCGTAGGGTGAGATGTCGCGGATCCGGTCGAGCCTTTCGAGGCTGAGGAGAACTGGGGACGGCAGGGCGTGCTCCACACCGGCGGGCGCCGTGAAGACCTGGCCACCGACGAGGCCGGTGCCGCCCGAGATGGGGATTACGGGGATGCGCCGCGCATTGAGATGGGCGATCATCGCGGCCACCTCACCGGTCGCGCGCGGGCGGAGGAGCGCGGCAGCGCGGCCCTGGAGGCGATCCCTCGGCTCCCGCAGGTAGGGGGCGACGCGGTCGGCCCCGTCGGCGGTGTCGGCGGGGACGATGCCGGCGGTATCGGTCAAGGCGGCCAGGGCGTCGAGGTCCGCGGGCGTTGCGGCTGCGAGCGGCGGCGTGCGCTGGGCGGCATGTGCGAGATCATCGGCCATGGGCGCAGACTATGCGATGCCACCCATCCTCCGCCACCCGTTCCCTCCCCCTGCTCAGCCCGCTCAGGGGCGAGTTTCTCACGGGGCATCAAGCGTCTGTCAGGCCGGGTTTCCGGCGGGGCTATGTGCGCCGATTATCACGAAGCGCGACATCGAGGGGAGCCAGACATGCCGCCAACCGTTGCCCTGACCCTGCCGCCGGTGCTGGCCGTGCTGTTCGCCGTGGCGACGGCGCTCGGCACGGGCATCAACATGACACCGAAGACCGGGTGCACGCCGGCAACCTGCGAGGACACGGGCGCCGACGGCGCGGCGCTTGAGGAGGCACTGATCCTCTCGGGGCCCGCGGTGAGCGATCGCGCGGTGACGCCGCGCTGAGACGCGGAACGCTCAGCGCCGGGGAGCAGCCGCCCGGGCGAGCCGGTCGTTGATCGCACGCCCGAGGCCTTCATCCGGGACGGGGGCGACGGCGATGACGGCACCCGGGCCCAGTTGGGCGTCGAGCATCCGCAGGCTGGCGAAGAGGCACTGAGCAGCCTCCTCCAGGTCTCCGGTGGCGGAGAGAGTGCTTCTGGCGATGGCGCAGGCTGCCGCTTTCGGGTCGGGTCCGAAGCCGAGCCAGGCCTCGCCCGGCCCGGGGCCCGCGGCGGCGAGACGCAGCCGGGCACGGGGCGCGTAGTGGCTCGCCATCATGCCGGGCGCTTCATACGCTTCCCCGAGCGCCGGGCTCTCGGCCGCATCGTCCCGTGCGAAGGAGGCGCCCAATGCCTCCTCAAGCGCCTCGAGCGGGAGACCGCCCGGGCGCAGGAGACGCAGCGGCGCCCCGGCTGCGCTCGCCGCTGCGACGATCGTCGACTCGAGCCCAACCGGCGTTGCGCCGCCATCGAGCACGGCGGCGATGCGGCCGCCAAGGCCGGTTTCCGGATCGAGGACATGGGCGGCCTCCGTCGGGCTGACGCGGCCGGAGGGATTCGCCGACGGTGCGGCCACGGGGCAGCCCGCGCCAGCAATGAGAGCTCGGGCCACCGCGCTCGCCGGCACACGCAGCCCCACCGTTTCGCGACCCGCCGTGATCGCCGGGGCGAGCGGTGTTGGCAGACGCAGGGGCACGACGAGCGTGAGGGGCCCGGGCCAGAAACGCGCCGCCAGAAGCCGCGTGCTGGCATCGAAAACCCCGAGGGTCTCGGCCATGGCGAGGTCTGCCACATGCACGATAAGCGGGTTGTTCGAGGGCCGGCCCTTTGCCCGGTAGATGCCAGCCACCGCGTCCGCAGACCCCGCATCGGCACCCAGGCCGTAGACGGTCTCTGTTGGGAACGCGACAAGCTGGCCGGCCGCCAGCAGCGCGGCCGCCGTGGTGACACCTTCCGCATCGGCCATCAGGTGAAGGGTCGCAGGTTCCGACGCTTCAGCGGCAGCCATCAGCACGCACCGCATACGGCCAGCCAGCGCAGGCCGGCGGGGCTGCGAAGTTGCGCCGATCGGTCCCGCGCCGCACTTGTAGCCACCCTATGCGTCAACCGCTATCTCCCTGCACCTTCAGGCTGAGGCTATACGCCCGCCGACCCTCGGAAGGCGAGAGCCCCCGATAGTGCCGTGAGGACCGCGACGAAGAGGTGCCGGCATCGGGCAGTCCTTCCGCTACATGAGGATGACCGCGATCGCGGCGGCGGGTAGCCCCTATGCGCTCGATGCGGGCCAGTTGGCCGCAGCCCTTTCGGGCACCCCCACGGTTCTGATCCGCAACTGGTTGAGCGGAGCGCTTGCCAGCGGTGCCCGACCGCCGCAGGTCCACTGCGGCGGCAAAGGGAGCGGTGAACGATGAGCGAAGCAGGCATGCGGCGGGAGGCGGCGCCGTCGGGTGCGCCCTGGGCAGGCCAGGCGACGGCCATGCTGCCGGCCATCACGATGGCTTACCCGGCACCGCCCGCGCCCGGCACGGCAATCGAGGTTGCCGAGGGCATCCTCTGGGCGCGGCTGCCGCTGCCGATGAAGCTCGACCATGTCAACGTCTTCGCCCTCGACGATGGGGCGCACTGGACGCTGGTGGACACCGGGCTCAACTGGGCGCGTGGACGCGAGGCGCTGGAGGCGCTGCTGGCCGGGCCGCTCGCTGGCAAGCCGATAGGGCGGGTGCTCCTCACCCATCATCACCCCGACCATATCGGCATGGTGGGGCTGTTGGTGGCGCGCGGCGCGGGGGTGCTCGCCAGCCGCATCGCCTGGCTCACGGGTCGGATGCTGACCCTCGACCCGCAGGACCGGCCGAATGCGGAGCAAGTAGCATTCCGGCGCCGCGCGGGCGTGACGGGGGCGGCCCTCGACGCTTATGCGGCCGAGCGCCCCTTCAACTTCGCCGACTGCGTGGCCCCCATCCCCCTCGGGTTTCAGGCGCTCGAGGAGGGCGACACGCTGGACGCAGGCGGACGGCGCTGGACGGTGCGGCTCGGCGAGGGGCACGCGCCGGCGCATGCAACGCTGTGGTCCGACGACGGGTCGGTGGTGCTGGCGGGGGACCAGATCCTCTCCTCGATCTCCCCCAATATCGGCGTCTATCCGACCGAGCCGGATGCCGATCCACTTGGCGGCTGGCTGGAGAGCTGCCGCCGTTTCGAGGGCGTTCTGGGCGATAGCGCGACCGACCCGCTGATCCTGCCCGGCCACCATCTGCCCTTCCGCGGAGCGCAGCGGCGGCTGCGGCAGCTGATCGAGAACCACGAGCACGCGCTCGACAGGGTACTGGCCGCGCTGGCCGAGACGCCCCGCCCCGCCGCCGGCCTCTTCGAGCCCCTCTTCCGCCGGCCCATCGCTGGCAGCGAGTTCGGGCTCGCGCTGGTGGAGGCGGTGGCGCATGTGAACCACCTGCAGCGTCGGGGTGCCGTGACCCCCGAGGACCGGAAGGACGGCACACGCGCCTGGCATGTGGCCCGAGGCACCGCCGGGCGCGGCAGCCGCTAGCCGCCATGCCCGGCGCCCGCGCCCACGCACGTCAGCTTGTGCCGCAGCCTATGAACAAACCACGGACATCGCAGGATAGGTGCGGAGATCGTATCTTTTGTAAGGCGATGCTCAGCTTTTGGCCCAGCGCTCGGCCGCCGTGTCGTCTGCCTCGCGCGCATCGACCCAGGCAGCGCCCGCCGGACCGCTCTCTTTCTTCCAGAACGGCGCGCGGGTCTTGAGATAATCCATCAGGAAGGCGGCGGCCTCGAAGGCGGCTTGGCGGTGGCGGCTGGCGGCGAGGACCAGCACGATCTGGTCACCGGGCGCCAGCGGGCCGTGACGATGGATCACGCGCACGCCATCAAGCGGCCAGCGCGCCTCCGCCTCTGCCACGATCCCGGCGAGGGCCTTCTCGGTCATGCCGGGCCAGTGTTCGAGCTCCATGGCTGCGATGGCGCCCTTGCCCGTCATCTCGCGGACGAGGCCGGTAAAGCTGACAATGGCGCCGATATCCCGGCTTGTCGCGGCGAGGCGCGCCTGCTCGGTGCCGAGGTCGAAGTCCTCGCGCTGGACCGAGACTTTGGACGGGGCACCGGCGGCATCCATGATCAGCCCCCTGTTACGGGCGGAAAGAACGCCACCTCGCGCGCCCCGGCGATGGGCATGTCGAGATCGCCCATCTCCTGATCCACAGCGCAGCGGACGGCGCGCATGTCCTCGAAGGCTGCGGCATGACCCTCAGAACGGGTCTTGAGCACCTCGGCCAGTTCCCGGGCGGTGGCCGCACTGCCGGGATCGATCTCCTCGGCGGCTGCCCCCACGCGCTCGCGCATCCAGGCGAAGTAGAGAACCTGCATCGTCATTCCTCCATCGCAGAGATATGGGCGACGCCCTTACGAAAGTAGTCCACTCCGGTGATCGCGGTCAGCACGGCTGCGATCCAAAGCAGGTAGAGGCCGAACAGTTCCACGAGCTCGCTTGCCAAGATGAACTGCTCACCGCGTTCGATATGCCGCTGCACAAGCTCGCCCTCCCCGACGGCAATCACATGCACGGAGAGGAGAACACCGATCGCCACCATTTGCACCGTCGTCTTCCACTTCGCCAACCGGGTCACCGCGAGCTTCACGTCGCCGAGAAACTCCCGAAGTCCCGAGACGAGCGCCTCGCGCACCAGTATCACGGCGGCCGGGAGGAGGAGTTCGACCGGGTAAGGCCCGCGTGCGAAGGCCAGCACGGCGCCGAGGCCGACGAACACCATCGCTTTGTCCGCGATCGGGTCGAGCATCTTCCCCAACTCGGACACCTGACCGAGCCTTCGGGCGAGCCAGCCATCCAAGAAATCCGTCAGTGCAGCGCTCATAAAGAGGGCAAGGGCGACCTGGTCGGCAAGGGGGCGTTCGAAGACCCAGAAGGCAAGCGCGATGCCGGGTGCTGCCGCGATCCGGGCGAGCGTCACGAGGTTCGGAACGGTCCAGATACGCGCGGCCATGGCGCGGTTAGAGCAGGCGCGGAAGAAGGGGGCAAGGCATGCCCGCGGGCCTCGGCAGAACCGGCGGGCGCCACGGGCGGCGAGCGCCGCCATCGGGCCAAAGTCCGGCCAAGTGCCCCATCCCCGCCGCCGAACGGGTGGGTGGGCGGGGGAGGCGGCGGGGATGGGGCGCGAGCCGCGGCATCAGCGCTGACCGTGGAAGAAGGCGTAGATGGTCTCGGCCATGCTGTCGGAGATGCCCTCCACGGCCTTGAGGTCGCTCAGACCCGCGCGGCTCACCGCCTTGGCCGAGCCGAAGCGGGCGAGGAGCGCGCGCTTGCGCGCGGGGCCGATGCCGGGCACTTCATCGAGCGTCGTGACGGTTTGGGCCTTCGCGCGTTTCTGGCGGTGGGCGCCGATAGCGAAGCGGTGCGCCTCGTCGCGCAGGCGCTGCACGAAATAGAGGGCGGGGCTGCGGAAGGGCAGCGCGAAGGCCGGCCCCTCGGGCGGGTAGAACATCTCCTTGCCCGCATCCCGCTCCTCGCCCTTGGCCACGCCGTAGAGCGCGAGGTCCGAGAGCCCGAGTTCCGCCAGCACCTCGCGCGCAACACCCACCTGCCCGCGACCACCATCGATCAGCACCAGGTCTGGCCAGGCCTCGGAGCCGCGCTCGGGGTCTTCCTTCACCAGGCGGCGGAAGCGGCGGGTCAGCACCTCACGCATCATGCCGAAATCGTCGCCCGCCTTCGTGGCCGCGTCCTTCATGTTGAACTTGCGGTACTGGTTCTTCTCGTAGCCCTCGGGGCCCGCCACGATCATGGCACCCACGGCATTGGTGCCCATGATGTGGGAGTTGTCGTAGACCTCGATGCGCCGCGGCGGCTCCGCGAGCCCCAGCGCCTCGGCCAGCTCCTTCATGTTCTTCGACTGGCTCGCCGTCTCTGCCATGCGCCGGGCCAGCGCCTCCCGCGCGTTCTGCCCCGCATGCTCCACGAGCTCGCGCTTCTCGCCTCGCTGCGGCACGGCCACCACCACGCGACGGCCGGCGAGGCTGCGGAAGGCGGCGGCAAGCTCCTCGGCCCCGGCCTCGCCTGTCTCAGGCGCATGGGAGAGGAGGACCATGCGGGGCGGCGGACGGTCCGCCGAGTAGAACTGGGCGACGAAGCCCGCGATCAGCTCGCCATCCTCCATATCCGCCGCCGCGCGCGGAAAGTAGGCATGATTGCCCCAGTTCTGGTTCGAGCGGAAGAAGAAGACCTGCACGCAAGCCTGCCCGCCCTCGCGGTGGAGGGCAAACACATCCGCCTCCGCCGTGCGCTGGGGGTTGATGCTCTGCGCGCCGCGCACATGGGCCATGGCGCGCAGCCGGTCCCGGTAGATCGCGGCGGCCTCGAAATCCATGGCGGCGGAGGCTTTGCCCATGCGCTCCGCCAGCTCCTCCTGCACCCGTGTCGAGCGCCCTTCGAGGAATCGCACCGCGTCCTCGACCAGCGCGCGATACGCCGCCTCGCCGATCTCTCCCGTGCAGGGGCCGGAGCAGCGCTTGATCTGGAAGAGAAGGCAGGGCCGGGTCCGGCTCTCGAACACGCTGTCCGAACAGGTACGGAGGAGGAACGCCTTCTCCATCTGGTTGATGGTGCGGTTCACGGCGCCGGCGGAGGCGAAGGGGCCGAAGAAGCGCCCCTTCTCCCGCTGCGCCCCGCGATGCTTGCGCAGGAGCGGGAAGCCACCTTCCTCGATCAGGATGTGAGGGAAACTCTTATCGTCCCGCAGGAGCACGTTGTAGCGGGGCTTCAGCTGCTTGATGAGGTTCGACTCGAGCAGCAGCGCCTCGGTCTCGGTCTCGGTGGTGATAAACTCCATCGAGGCCGTCTCGCCGATCATGCGCGTGATGCGAGAGTTGTGTGCGCCCTGGTTGGCATAGTTCGCGACGCGCTTTTTCAGCGATCGCGCCTTGCCGACATAGAGCACCTCGGAAGCCGCGCCGAGCATGCGGTAGACGCCGGGACGATCATCCAGCCTCTTCAGGTAGCGGCGTATGACGTCCGGCCCGGTCTCACGCCGCACCGCCTCCGTGACTCTCGCCCCCGCGCCATCGTTGGTCACGGCCGCATCCCGGAACGGGACGCGTGGCCAGCGCGTTCTGTGGATAACTGTGTGGCTAACCCGGTGGCAGAATTACTAACGAATCGTAAATACATCTGATCAAGGCGATATGATCCAATTGAAACTATTGGCAACAGACTGATAACGCTTGTTTTTCTGAGCTCTTTCGCAGTTGCAGCACGACGTGGCTGCGCCAAACGCAGCTCGGCGTCAAGTCGAAAGGCGGGTGGACAAGTCCTGTGCAGTTGCCTGCTCACTCGACGCTCCCGGTCACATCGGGGGTTGCCCAAGCCAGATGCTGGCCGCCATCGATGGCAATCATCTGGCCCGTCAATGCCTTGCAGGAGAGGATGAAGGCAAGGGCTGCAACGATGTCGTCCGGGTCGGCCCCACGGCCCAGCGGACAGGCGGCGCGCTGTGCCGCGAAATGCGCCGCGGATTGCCGCGTGCCCTGCATGGTGGGGCCGGGGCCGATGGCGTTGACCCTTATCCTTGGCGCAAGCGCCTGCGCCGCGGTCTTGGTGAAGGTGAGGAGCGCCGACTTCGCCAGCGTGTAGGACGCGAAGAAGGGCGTCGGCTTCCAAACGCGCTGGTCGATCATGTTGACCACGAATGCCTGCGCCAGCGGCTCCCCCCGCGCATCGGCCGCGGGGCCGGGGGCTTGCACGGCAAAATCCTGTGTCAGCTTCACCGGGGCGCGGAGATTGCTCTCCACAGCCCGGTCCCAACTGGTGCGCGTCATGGTCTCGAGCGTCTCCGGCTCGAAGATGGACGCATTGTTGATGAGGAGCGAGAGCGGCCCGTCCAACGCGTCCGCCGCGCGGGCCACGAGCCCGGCGGTTGCCGTCTCGTCCAGCAGGTTGGCACCGACGGCTTCCGCGCGCGCACCGAACATACGTGCCTCGCTCACCGCCTCGGCGGCAGGGCCGGCGCTGGAGGCGTAGTGGAAGGCCACGTCCCAGCCATTCGCTGCGAGATGCAGGGCCATCGCCCGTCCGAGGCGAATGCCCGCCCCAGTCACCAGCGCGCGCGGGCGCGCCGTTTCTGCTGCCGTCATGAAAGATCGATCCCTTAGCCTGCTCCCCGCGGCGCCAGCGCCCCGGCAGAATGGCTCAGCTCAGGGCGACGACCGCATAGCCCACATAGAGGAGCAGGAAGAGCCCGCCAGTCCAGCGGCAGAGCATGCGGTTCAGGAGCACATAGGGCACGAGCATCGCTGTGGCTGCCAGCATGATCCAGATGTCGCGCTCGATGAACTCACGGGGCACGTCCAGCGGAGCAATCGCGGCAGCGGCGCCGATAATCAGCGTGATGTTGAAGAGGTTGGAGCCGACCACATTGCCGATCGCCACATCCGTCTGGCGCCGGAGGGCGGCCATCACGGTGGTCGCAAGTTCGGGCAACGAGGTGCCGAGGGCCACGAGGGTAAGGCCGATGGCGGCTTCTGACACACCCATCTCCATGGCCACGCCGCGCGCGCCGTCGATCAGGAATTGCGCGCCCACGGGAAGCATCGCAACGCCAAGAAGGATCAGGCCGCCGATCTTCCACGGCGCCATGTTCGGATCCACGTCCTCCAGATCCGCCATATCCTCAGGCGGGTTCGGGTTGGCCGCCGCGTTGACGCTCTCGCGCAGCTGACGCTGTTCCCGGTGCTCGATGCTGTGGCGCACGCTGTCCCACACCATGATCCCCATCACGGCGATGAGCGCAAGGCCGCCCCACCAGGGGAGTGAGCCGGAGAGGATGAAGATGGTGAAGAGCAGCGTGCCGGCGATCATGAAGTAAAGAGAACGGCGCGCATCATCCCCACACCCGGCCAGCGGGGCGATCAGGGCGGGGATACCCAGCACCAGCCAGACATTGGCGATGTTCGACCCGACGACGTTACCGAGTGCAATGCCCGGCGCGCCTTCGATCGCCGCCTGGATGGAGATGATCAGCTCGGGAGCAGAGGTGCCGATGGCAACCACCGTCGCGCTGACGATGATGGCCGGGATGCCCAGGCGAAGCGACAGTGCAACAGCACCTCGCACCAAGATGTCCCCACCCGCGACGAGCAGGGCGAGACCGCCGAGCACCAGCACCAGATCCATGTCGCCCCCTGCGTTCTTCGGTCACGAGGCGTGCATATGGGTACGCGAGTCCCATCTTGCGAGGGGCGGAGGGGCCCGGCTAGGCGCTGACTTTTCCGCGATGTGGAGTTTTCGCCCCTTGTCTCATCCTGTGGACCTGCCCTTTGGGCAACCACGCGCGCTTGTCAGTCTCGGCAGCGGCAGCGATCGGTGGGGCTGTGATAGCTCCCGCAGTCCGGGCAACGAACGAGATCCGTCATCGGGCCCGTGGCTCTGCGCCGGCGTGTCCCGAGGCCGATGCGCCGGCGCGGCGGCACGCGCTTCCCGGCATCGTTCACCCGGCCCCGTGCGCTTCGCTGACCGAGAAGGAAGACGATCACGATCACCGCCGCCGTGAAGGCGATTTTCCAGAGCACACCGTTCTCCCATGCCTTGCTGCGCCATGGATAGCCGCGCCCGTCGCGCCCGGCAATGCGCCCCCCGCCGCGGCCTGTCGCGGGACGGTCTCGGCTTAGGGCTTCCCCGCAGCATACGCGAATGATTTAATGGAGGGATCGCGCTGCGGGAGAGTACCGGCATGAACATCATGGGTCAGGAAGAAATCCTGCGCTCGCAGCTCGACGTGCTGAAGTCCGACCATCGCAGGCTCGACGACGAAATCGAAGCGGAGCGCGACAATCCGCTGGCCGATCAACTCGCCCTGCGCCGCCTCAAGAAGAAGAAGCTGGCGCTGAAGGACGAGATTGCGCGTATCGAGGATCTCCTCTACCCGGACATCATCGCCTGACGCGACCGTGACGAGAGCCTCATGACGCCCACTCTACACCGCCCGCGCCGGGCCCGGATGCCCCTGCGGCCGAGGCTCTCGTGACCGCCGCGCTCGTTGTCGGCATCGTGATGGGCAGCCAGTCGGACTGGCCGACGATGAAGCGCGCGGCGGAGGTGCTGACGGCGCTCGAGGTGGCGCATGAGGCGCGCATCGTCTCGGCTCATCGGACGCCGGACAGGCTCTTCGACTATGCCGAGACAGCGGCGGGCCGCGGCCTCGCCTGCATCATCGCCGGGGCCGGCGGTGCCGCGCATCTTCCCGGTATGCTCGCCTCCAAGACGCGGCTGCCGGTGCTGGGCGTGCCGGTGCAGAGCAAGGCTCTCTCCGGCCTCGATAGCCTTCTCTCGATCGTGCAGATGCCGAAGGGTATCCCGGTCGCCACCTTTGCCATCGGCGAGGCCGGGGCTGCAAATGCCGCGCTCTACGCTGCCGCGATGCTTGCTGTGGGGGACGCGGCGCTGGCCGGGCGGCTGGAGGCGTGGCGCGCGGCGCAGACGGCGGCGGTCGCCGAGGTGCCGGTGGACGGCTGAGCGATGACCCCTCCCCTACCCCCGCTGCCGCCTGGCAGCGTGATCGGCATCCTCGGCGGTGGCCAGCTTGGGCGGATGCTGGCGATCGCGGCAGCACGGCTCGGCCTGCATGCCCATGTCTTCGATCCCGCAGCCGATGGACCGGCAGCCGAGGTCGCGCGCGAGGCAACCGCTGCGCCCTACGAGGACACAGCCGCGCTCGAGGCCTTTGCGCAGGCCGTGGATGTCGCAACCTTCGAGTTCGAGAATGTGCCCGCCGCCGTGGCCGACACACTGGCGCGCCATACCACCGTGCGCCCCAACGCCCGCGCCTTCGCCGTGGCGCAGGACCGTGCGGCGGAGAAGTCGTTCATCGAGAGCATCGGCCTGACCTGCGCGCCCTGGGCGGAAGTAGACGCCGCTGAAGAGATTGCCGCCGCCTTGGAGCGCACGGGCGCCCCCGCGATCCTAAAGACCCGGCGGATGGGGTACGACGGCAAGGGGCAGGCCGCCGTGGCCGGGCCAGAGGACGCCGGGGCGGCATGGGAGGCGATCGGCGGTCAGCCCGCAGTGCTCGAGGGCCGCATAAGCTTCACCGCGGAACTATCGGTCATCGTGGCGCGCGGGGCGGATGGCGTCACCGTCGCCTACGATCCCGGCCGCAACACGCATGAGGGCGGCATCCTTCGCCGCACGCTGGTTCCGGCAGGCTTGCCCGCCGCGGTGTTGCAGGACGCGGTCCTCGCTGCGGGGCGTATCGCCTCGGCGCTCGACTATGTGGGCGTGATGGGGGTGGAGCTCTTCCTCGCGCCGGGCGGCAAGATCCTCGTCAACGAGATCGCGCCCCGCGTTCACAATACCGGGCACTGGACGACGGAGGCCACCGCCGTCGACCAGTTCGAGCAGCATATCCGCGCCGTCGCAGGCTGGCCGCTGGGCGACGGTGCGCGCCATGCGGATGCGGAAATGACGAACCTGATCGGGGACGAGGCACATGACTGGCAGTCCATCGCCGCCGAGCCCGGCGCCTCGCTCCACCTTTACGGCAAGGCGGAGGCCCGCCCGGGCCGCAAGATGGGCCATGTGACCCGCGTAACCCCGCTCAGGAGCTAATCCGCTCAGGGGCTGACGCGCTCAGGCGTCCGCGGTTTCTCCGCCAGCGCCGCCGCCCGTCTCTCCGCCGTTCTTGGGCCGGGCATGGGGCGGGCGGATGAAGGAGAGGGCCTGCGAAAGCGGTGTCAGCGCCATGCGGGCCATCGGGTTGGCCTTCACCTGCGCCTTCAGCTTCTCGAACTGCATCACGTTCTCGATCCGGCGGTCGAGGAAAGCCCAGGTGTCCGCCGAGCCCTCGCTCTCGTCGCCCAGCCAGTAGAGCACGGTGGCGGAGTAGACCGAGGAGAGGATCGCGCGCTTCGAATACCAGTTGTAATCGTCCGACCGGTCGCCGCAGGCGGTCCAGATGATGTCCGCTGTCGACCACAGGGCCCGGGCGCTGTCAGCCGCGTAGGGCGGCAGGGCAAGCAGTGTCGCCCCCCGGCGCACCGCATCCTTGTGCTCCGCCACCAGCTCGAGCCGCGCGCGCACGCAATATGTCACCCGCTCGCGGATCCGCATGGCGTGGAGATCGGTGTCTTCCAGCGCCTCGAGGAGACGACGATCCATCAGGTCGTGAAAGGCGAGCGCCATGTCCACACCGCCGCGCGGGAAGGCGAGCGCGCCCATCTGCGCGTCCTGCCCCGTGTCTTCCAGGGCCGCGTCGAGCGCTTCCTTGCCCCAGCCATCGAACACCACGTTCGGCAGCGCCGCCTCGATCAACCGGTCGCGCGTCTCGGCGAGCGGATCGCCCGTCTCATCAGCCATGCCTTCTTCCCCTCTGCCGCCCCCGCTTCGCGAAGGCCCCGGAAATCCTGCCACGCCCGGACGTTACGCGGTGGACAGCCTCCGGGCTCCTGCGTATATAGCGCATTCCTGAAATTCAGCAGCGGTAGAAAGGTGGTGACCTAGGTGCAGGTGATGGTTCGCGACAACAATGTCGATCAGGCGCTCCGTGCGCTGAAGAAGAAGATGCAGCGCGAAGGCGTCTTCCGCGAGATGAAGCTCCGGCAGCATTACGAAAAGCCGTCGGAAAAGCGGGCGCGAGAGAAAGCGGAAGCGATCCGCCGCGCGCGCAAGCTGGCGCGGAAGAAAGCGCAGCGCGAGGGCATGGTCTGAGGCCCCTTCAGCACGGCGCGTCCGGCACTGCGACCGGAATGCAACCACGGCACATGAACCCCCGGGCGTAACACGCTCCGGGGGTTTCCTTTTTCACGATCAGCAGGCCTCATCATGCCCGAGGCAACGAGCTGAGCCGAGCACCCGTTGAGAGGCGCCGGCGCAGCCAGACGAGGATCGGGCGGATGATCACGACCGCGACCGCGCGCACGGCTCCGGGCCTGCGTCTCTATGCGATTGGCGACCTGCACGGCGATGCGGATGCTCTCGAGCGGCACCTCAAGGCCATCAGGCGCGACCTTGCGCGCCGCCCGGCGGAAGACTGGCGGCTCGTCTTCCTCGGCGACTATGTGGACCGCGGACCGGATGCCTATGCGGTGCTCGACCGGCTCTCGCGCCTCGGGCCGGAATGGCGAGCCTACTGCCTCGCGGGCAATCACGAGCACTGCCTGCTGGATTTTCTGGGAGATGCGGACGCGCCGTCCTTCTACCCATGGCTCGAGGATGGCGGGATCGCCACTCTCGCCTCCTACGGCATCGACGCCACCTACCCGCTGGACTTCCCCGACGCCGCCTCCCGCCGGGCCCTGCGCACAGCGCTGGCGGAGGCGATGCCCACGGCCCATGCCGGCTTCCTCGCCGGGCTCGCCCATGGCGCGCGGTTCGGGGATTACTTCTTCGCGCATGCAGGCATCCGCCCGGGCACGCCCATCGCGAACCAGAGCGTGCGGGACCTGATCTGGGCGCCCGGCTTTCTCGGCCACACCGATCCGCATGAGGCGGTCATCGTTCACGGTCACAGCCCCGTCTCCACCATCGAGGTGCATGCCAACCGCATCGCCGTCGACACGGGCGCAGCACTCGGCCCCTCCTGCCTCGTGCTCGAGGAAGACCTTTGGCTGGAACTCACCACCGATGGCCCTTACCTGCTGGCGGCACATGGCCAGCCGGGGGCCGAAGCGGCGCTCCTGCCCCTTCTCCCCGCCGAGGCCGCCTGACGGACAGAAGCCCGGGAGAAGCGCGATGGTACGGTATGGCACGGCCCGGCTGCCGGACGGGCTGCGGATCTATGCCATCGGCGACGTGCATGGCGAACTCGCACAGCTGAAGGCCCTGCATACCGCCATCGATGCCGACCTTCGGGCCCATCCCGTACCGGATTGGCGCGTGATTCATCTCGGCGACCTGATCGATCGGGGGCCCGATAGTGCTGGCGTGCTGGCCCTTCTCTCGGCGCTCGATCCGGGGCGGTACCTCTGCGTCTGCGGCAACCACGACGCCTATCTCCGCAACTTCCTCGCCGACCCGGAGGACGCGGGCTTCTCCAACTGGCAGACCTATGGCGGGCAGGAAGCCCTCGCCTCGTTCGGGCTGGACGTCGCCCTCATCAGGGAAGGCCCGCGCCGCGAGATCCATCAGGCGCTCGAAGCAGCGATACCCGCAGCGGCGCGGCGCTATCTCGAGGACCTGCCGGACAAGCTGCGCTTCGGGGATTTCGGGTTTGCCCATGCGGGCGTGCGGCCGGGCGTCGGGTGGGAGGCGCAGGAGCAGGGCGATCTGCACTGGATCCGCCACACGTTTCTCGATCATGCAGGGCTGCACGACGTCTTCGTCGTGCACGGGCACACGCCCGCCCGTGGCGTCGATCTTCGAGCGAACCGGGTCAATGTCGATACCGGTGCGGGCAAGGGCGGCCCCCTTTCCTGCATCGTCATCGAAGGCGCAGAGATTGCCGTGCTAAACGGTCCCGACCGTGTTGCGCTGACCCCGGCAGCTTGAAGCAGCTTCAGGGAGCGGCATGCTCGGCGAGAAAGGGCAGGATGTCGTCCATCGCGCCCGCCGCCATCAGGCCGCCATGCCCCGCGCCGGGATATAGAACGAGGCGCTTCGGGTCGGGCGCCGCCCTGTGGAGCCTCACCGCTTCGGCAACCGGGATGACCGTATCCGCCTCCGCGCCGAGGATGAGTTTCGGCGCGTCGACCGACGCGATCCGGCGCAGGTTCTCCCACCGTTCGTCCGGCAGGATCAGGCAGGCTGGAAGCCATGGGTAGTGGTGCTGGGCGACGGTGCAGAGCTCCGCGAACGGCACCTCGAGCACCAGTGCGGCCGTCGGGCGCGCCGCCGCCACCGCCGTGGCCACGGCCGCGCCAAGGCTCGTGCCCCAGATCACCGGCGGCTGGCGCGCCCCCGGAAATGCTTCGGCGAGGGCGTCGTAGAGGATCAACGCATCCTCAATCAGCACCGCCTCCGTCGGCTCCCCAGGGGCGCCGCCCGCGCCGCGATAGGCGGGCATGGCGGCGCCATAGCCGCGGATGACCAGCGGCGTGACATGGCGTGCCGCGCCCGGCAGGTAGGCGCCGTTCCCAGTGAAGTGCAGCACCATCGGCGCGCCCTCCACTGGCGGCGCCGCCCAGACAAAAAGGGCCGTACCATCCCGCCCCTCGAGCTGAAGGAGGCGGCCTCGGGGCAGACCCTCCGGCACCTCGGCCCGGAAGCTCTGCGCGAAGGGATAGATCCGGTCGTGGCGATGCAGAAAGAGCGCCGCCACCAGCACGGCCCAGACAAAGCCGGCCATGAGCGCGAGCTTTAAGGCGATGCCGGCGAGCCGTCTGATCATGGGCTTACGGTAAACGCTTTACTCACGCCTGCCACGCGATCATCGCCCCGCCCCGACACCTTCGGGGCGAAAGGAGGTGATGACACTGAGAGAAACGAACTTTCGACTTGCCATGGTCGTGATCGGCGCCGCCGGCGTCGTGATTGCTGCGGCAAGGCTCTTCCTCGGCTAAGCTTGGGAATGAGCAGGGCCCGCGAGTAGCAGCTCGCGGGCCCATTGGTGATGGTCCTGAGAGATCAACTTTCGACGCCCTCATTATGCGCCGGTCGTCTTGCCGAAGCAATAACGCTCAGCCGACCTGGGGAAGCAGGTTCTCGATCGAGCCCTTCGCGTCGCCGTAGTACATGCGGCTGTTGTCCTTGAAGAAGAGCGGGTTCTCGATGCCCGAGTAGCCGCGCCCCTTGCCGCGCTTGAGGATGAACACCGAGCGGGACTTCCAGACCTCGAGCACCGGCATGCCGGCGATGGGCGAGCCCGGGTCGTCCTGCGCTGCGGGGTTCACGATGTCATTCGCGCCGATGATGATGCTCACATCAGTCTGAGGGAAGTCGTCGTTGATCTCCTCCATCTCCAGCACGATGTCGTAGGGCACCTTCGCTTCCGCCAGCAGCACGTTCATGTGCCCCGGCAGACGGCCGGCCACGGGATGGATGGCAAAGCGCACCTCCTTGCCCTTGGCCCGCAGCTTCCGCGTAAGCTCCGAGACTGCGGACTGTGCCTGCGCCACGGCCATGCCGTAGCCAGGCACGATCACGACACTGTCGGCATCGTTGAGCGCGCTCGCGACACCACCAGCGTCGATCTCGACCATCTCGCCCTCGACCTCCTGGGCGCTCGACTGTTCGCCGCCCCAGCCGCCGAGGATCACGCTCACGAAGGAGCGGTTCATGCCCTTGCACATGATGTAGCTGAGGATGGCGCCCGAGGAGCCGACGAGCGCACCGGTCACGATCAGCAGGTCGTTGCCCAGGGTGAAGCCGATGGCAGCCGCCGCCCAGCCCGAATACGAGTTGAGCATCGAGACGACCACGGGCATGTCCGCGCCGCCGATGGCCATGATCAGGTGCCAGCCGATGGCGCCCGAGATGATCGCCACCAGCACCATCGTCCAAACCCCGGCGCCGTTCAGATACATGAGGCCGAGAACGAAGCAGAGGACGAAGGCGCCGAGGTTGATCTGGTGCCGGAACGGCAGCGTCAGCGCGTTCGACGAGATCTTACCCGAGAGCTTGCCATAGGCGACGATCGAGCCGGTGAAGGTGATCGCGCCGATGAGGATGCCGAGGAAGAGCTCGACCTTGAGGATCGAGAGCTCCGTCGCCGTCTTCTTGGCGATGGTCGCCGCAAAGCCCGCAAGCGCGTCCGCCGTGCCATCGGCCTTCGCCTCGAGCGCGCGGCTCATCTCGAAATCCGCGTTGAAGCCGATGAAGACCGCGGCGAGGCCCACAAGGCTGTGGAAGCCCGCCACCAGCTCCGGCATCTGCGTCATCTCGACCTTGCGGGCCACATAGGCACCGCCTGCGCCGCCGATGATCAGCATCAGCAGGATGATCGGCACGTTGTCGACACCGGGGGTCATGATGGTCGCGACCACCGCCAGCGTCATGCCGATGATGCCGTACCAGATCGCCCGCTTCGCCTTCTCCTGATTGGAGAGGCCGCCGAGGGCGAGGATGAAGAGGATGGCCGCCACCACATAGGCGGCCGTCACGAGACCGTAGCTCATCGCTGTATCTCCCCCGGGCTCAGGATTTCTGGAACATGGCGAGCATCCGGCGCGTCACGAGGAAGCCGCCGAAGATGTTCACCGCTGCCATGAGGACGCTCAGGGCCGCGAGGATCAGCACGAGTGTCGAACTCGACCCAATCTGCAGCAGCGCGCCCACGATGATGATCGAGGAGATGGCGTTCGTGATGGCCATCAGCGGCGTGTGCAAGGAGTGCGCGACACCCCAGATCACGTGGAAGCCCACGAAGCAGGAGAGCACGAACACGATGAAGTGCTGCATGAAGCTGGCGGGTGCCACGGTGCCGACCAGCAACAGAAGGAGACCGCCACCGGCAAGGAGATAGCCCGTCTGGTTCAGGCTCTTCGTAAGCTCCGCCGCCTCGCGCGCGGCCTTCTGCTCCGGCGTCTCCTCAACCTCCTTCTTCTTCGGCTGAGCCGCGATGGCCTTCACCTTCGGCGGCGGCGGCGGGAAGGTGATCTCGCCCTCGTGGCAGACCAGCGCGCCGCGGATGACATCGTCCTCCATGTTGACGACCGGCGTGCCGTCCTTCTCCGGCGTGAGGTCGTCCATCATGTGCCGGATGTTGGTGGAGTAGAGGCTCGAGGACTGGGTCGCCATGCGGCTCGGGAAATCGGTGTAGCCGATGACCACCACGCCGTTTTCGCTGACGATGCGCTCGTCCTTCACCGTGAGATCGCAGTTGCCGCCGCGCTCGGCCGCCAGGTCGACGATCACGCTGCCGCGTTTCATCGCCTTCACCATGTCCTCGGTCCAGAGCTTCGGCGCAGGCCGGCCCGGGATGAGGGCGGTAGTGATGACGATATCGATCTCCGGCGCAAGCTCGCGGAACTTCTCGAGCTGCTTCTCGCGGAACTCAGGGCTGGAGGGCGCCGCGTAGCCACCGGTCTCCGCGCCGTCGCTCGCCTCCTCCTCGAAGTCCAGGAACACAAACTCGGCACCCATGGACTCGATCTGCTCGGCCACCTCGGGACGCACGTCGAAGGCATAGGTGATCGCGCCGAGCGCGACCGAGGTGCCGACGGCGGCAAGACCCGCGACACCGGCACCCACCACCAGCACCTTCGCCGGCGGCACCTTGCCCGCGGCTGTCACCTGGCCCGTGAAGAACCGGCCAAAATTGTTACCCGCCTCGATCACCGCCCGGTAGCCGGCGATGTTGGCCATGGAGGAGAGCGCATCCATCTTCTGCGCGCGGCTGATGCGAGGCACCATGTCCATCGCGAGGACGGTCAGCTTCTGCTCGTTGAGCTTCGCCAGCAGCTCCTCGTTCTGCGCCGGCCAGACATGGCTGATCAGGATCTTGCCCGCCGGCGCGTCTGCAACCTCCTCGGCGCGCGGCGCGCGTACCTTGGCGACGACATCGGCCTGGGACCAGACATCGGCGGCGCTGTCCACCACCGTGACCCCCGCTTCCGTGTAAGCCGCATCGGTGAAGGCAGCGGCTTCGCCCGCGCCCTTCTCGACAATGCATTCATAGCCCAGCTTCTGCAGCCGGCCCGCGCTCTCTGGCGTGATCGCAACCCGGGCTTCCCCCGGCTCCGTCTCTTTCAAGGCGCCGAATTTCATCTCTTCTCCCTCGTTTCTTGTTCGCCGGATCGAGGCGTTCAGCGGTGGGCTCCAGCCTCCGCCCCCGTGCGCGCCTGGGGAGACGCGGACAAGGCGCTAGAGCCGGACATAGTTGTTGCCGCCGCCAAGGACCCCTGGCAGCGGGCACTGGGACAGGCTGTCGCGGCAGCTAGTTCAGGTTCCGACGATGGCGAGGAAAATCAGGATCGCGACCGTGACGATCGCGACAATCGCGCACGCTTTCAGGAAGCCCTCGAAAGTCCGCTCCTGCGCGGTGATGTCCATGGTGCCGTGGGTCTCGTTGTTCTCGGCCATATTCGGTCTCCCAGTCTCGGTTTGCGGCATGCTTACCGCGCTGTGGAATGGTTGTCATCCGGTACGTCGGGGGAAAGGGGCGCGGCGTCCTCAGGTTTCGTTATCCTTCCCTCCGGCGACGCGTCCGCAGGGGCCGGCGCCGCCACGCGCGCGGCCAGGGCCGCTTCGGCATCACGTGCCCGGGCCTCCGCGGCGGCGACCACCGCCTCGGTCTCGGCACGGTGGCGCCGCGCGCCGAGCGCCTCCCAAATCCCGCGCAACATCCAGCCGGCCCAGAGCGCAAGGCCAAGGGCCAGGGCGAGCAGCAGTTCGAGGCTTTCGGCACCCAGCATCTGCTCACCCCCCATCCGTCGCCGCAGCGGCGCCGGCGGCCTTGAAGGCGATGCGCCGGTTCCGTGCCCTGCCCGCCTCCGTGTCGTTCGGCGCCACCGGCGCCGTCTCGCCATAGCCGCGCACCGTGAGGCTCACATCGCGGGGCGTGACGCCGAGGGCGCGCAGGGCATGGCGCACGCTATCGGCCCGGCTGCGGCTGAGGCGCTCATTGGTCGAGGTGCGGCCCTGGTTGTCCGTATGCCCCCCGATCTCGATCGCCGTTCCCCGGCACCGCTGGAGGATCGCGGCCAACGCCTCCATCAGCGGCTCGAACGCCGCGCGGATCTCGGCCGAGCCGGGCGCGAAGACCACAGGCGTCTCCTCGATGCGCCGGTTGAGGGCGGCGGCACAGGCCGTGGCAGGCAGCGGCCGGGCCGCGACGGCCGCGGGCATGTCGACGGTAACTTCGGTCTCATAAGCAAGCCCCGGCGGCATGGCGGCGGAAAGGCCTTCCAGCAGCTCGGGCACCCGGTCCGCCTCAAGCACCGTGAGCGCAATCTCCGCACGCCCGTGGCCAAGGGTGGCGCTGCCGGTCACCCCCTGGCGCGCGAGGGTTGAGACGAAGGCGAGGCCGGCGATGTGAAGGAGGTCCTGGTCCCCCGTGGCCTCCACGCGCGAACCTGCGCTCTGCCCCGCCGCCGCAAGCCCCGCGGCGTCGACGCCCGCACTGCCGAGCCGCGCCGCCGCCGCTTGGACAAGACCGCGCTCCTCAACCTCCCCCGCAACACGCCCGGCGAGCCGCAAGCCTTCGGCATCCCGCAATGCCGTCATCCAGAGCGGGCGGATCGCAGCATCGGCAACGCCGGGCGCCGGCCCCTCAAAGCGGCCATCGAGCAGGAAGCCCTCCGGCAACGACAGAGCGAGCCCCCGAAAGGCGCTCTCGAACGCCTCGGCCGTGCTCGGTGGCGCGGCGCTCAGGCTCACGTGATTGCCGGAGAGGAGGAGCCGCGCCTCGGGCAACGTGGCCAGCGCCGCAATCCCGGCTGAAACGGCCTCACCCCAGGCCAGGGCCGGGCCGCCCAGTCCCACGGCGCAGCGATCGCCGTCCGCCGCAAGATCCAGCATCCCAAGCGCGGCGACGATGCGTTCGGCTTCCCTTTCGTCCCGCGCGGAGCAGGCGGTCAGCACAGCGCCCTCCGCAGCCCGCCGCTGCGCCGCGAAGCGAAAGGGCAGAACGGTGCGCCGGGGCACCCGCAGTTCGAGATCCAGCGCGATGCTGGGCCCGGCCAGCGCCGTGAGGTCGGCCTCGAGCCCGCGGCGCCGTGCAAGCGCGGCAACCTGGCCAGCGACGCGGACCTGACCGGGCTCCACAACCACGAAAGCGTCTTCAATTGCAGCGACGGCCATGGTCGCGACCGCAAGTTCGGGCCCCCAGTCGACCGGCAAAGGGCCTGCATCGGTCCCGCTCAGATCCTCCAGCACGGCTTCGGGCAAAGCATCCGCCAGCGCCGCAAGCTGGCGTTCGCGTTGCGCCTCGCCCGAGAACCGGCCTAGAACTGTTACGCGCCCATCCCGACGGAGAAGTTCTACCAGCAGCGCGGGACGCCTTCCTGCCGGCGGCGCCAGCGTGCTGCCGTCCCGTATCCGCGCCAAGGGCATGACGCTCGCCAAACCGTCGGTCACGAGCCGCTGCCGCCGTGCGTCGGGCGCCGTGCCCAGGATGGTGACCTCGAGGCCATCCACCGATACCGCTGCCCAGTCCGCCCCAAGGATCCCGAGCGCAGCCACGGCCGACTGCTCAAGCCGCGCCTCCACGAGCGGGACCAGCCCGGTCGCGGCAAGGCGCAGGCCGAGCGTGACAACGAGGACGATCGGCAGAAAGAGGAGGAGGCGCAGCAAGGCGGGGCTCCGGTTTCACAACACTTCCCCCCTCCTAGAAGGCCCTGCCCCCTGCTGCCAAGTCGTCGCAATGCGTGCGGCTTGTGCAATCCCTGCGCATACGGCATAGCGTGCACCAAGGGGCAAGCGGCGAGGGGAAAAGTGCCGACCATGCCTGCAGGAGCGCATGAAACCCGCATCTCCCACCCCCGACTTTCCGCCACGCGTTGTCGCGCATCGCGGTGCTTCCGGCACAGCGCCTGAGAACACGCTCGCCGCCTTCCGCGCCGCAGCTGCCCTGGGCGCCCGCTGGCTCGAATTCGATGTGACCCTGCTGGGTGACGGAACCCCCGTTATCCATCACGACGCAACGCTCGACCGGACGACGAACAAGACCGGTCCGCTTTCAGCATTGAAGGTCTCGGATCTCGCGGAGATCGACGCCGGTGCCCGGTTCGATGCCCGCTTCGCCGGCGAGCCGCTGCCGACACTCGAAGAGACGCTAGAGCTGCTCTGCGCCGAGCAACTGCATGCGAACATCGAGCTGAAACCGCATGGTGCGCCAGGCAATACGGCACGCGCCGTGGTCGGCCTCCTGGGCTCCAGGCCGCGCGCCCCGGCGCATGTGACCATCTCGAGCTTCGATCATGACGCTCTCGCCGTCGTCCGCAGCCTTACCCCCACGCTGCCGATCGCGCTGCTCTACGAGAAGCTCAGCCATGGCTGGCAGGAGAAGGCCGCAAGCCTGGGGGCAGAGGCGGTCCATCTGGCCGCAGCCAACACACAAGGCGCAGCGGTGGAGGCAGCGCATGCCGCCGGGCTCTCGCTCCGCTGCTATACCGTGAACGATCCCGCGGAGGCCGCGCGGCTCGCCGCCTGCAAGGTCGACGCGATCTTCACCGACTACCCGGAGCGCTTTCTCGACGATCCCTACTGGGGCGCCTCAGCCGCCATGGGCTAGCACCAGCCCCAGATAGATGAACGTCGCCAGGCTGATCGAGAAGCCGACAGGGAGCCATAGCTTGCCGAGGCGCTTCAGCCCCTTGGCATTCTCCTGGTTGAGCGAGATGAACGGTGTCTCCCGGTTCTTCATCACCCGCCGCACGATCAGGAAGAGGACGACCGAAAACAGCGCACAGAGAGACCAGATCACCATGGCCGAGCCCACATAGGGTGCGGGCACGAATGGCACGAGCGCGATCACGATCTTGATGTCGCCGCCACCGACGACGCTGCCGGCAACGGTGAAAAGCGCCCAGCCAGCGAAGAACGCGATCACGAGGTGCCCGATGCGCCAGAGAAAGGTCTCGAGCGGCAAGCCCCAGGAACCTGTGGCGAGGAAGACCACCACCACCATCAGGCAGGCGATATTGGGGATCCGCCCGTCCTTAACGTCCGAATACATGATGTAGAGGAGGATCGGGGTCAGCCCCACGATCGCCGCGATCAACGCGGGCTGAGACATGATCATGGGCGCCCCCCTTCCTTCCGCCGCCCCCGCGGCAGTGCACTGCCAACGGCGCATCGGCCGAGGCGCCCCCGCACCCCGGCCGGCCGCCTTGCTCCCTTACTGGATCACCGCCGTCTCGAGCGCTTCGAGCTGGGCCGCTGCGGCTTCGTAATGGCGCGGATGTTCGTCAACCGCCTTGGCGAAGAGGCCCCGGGCCACGCGCCGGTCGCCCTGCCGAAGCGCGATCACGCCGAGATTGTACGAGATCACGGCCTTCTCCTCAGCCGTCAACGGCACGATGGGCAGGCGATAGTCCCGCCGCAGGCCGCGGGAGAGGGCGAGATTGTTCTTCGCGCTGAAGAGCCGCGAGTTGTAGGAGATCGCCCGCTCGAACACCGCCTCCGCCCGGCCGTACTCTTTGCGCGACATCAGGCTGACGCCCCAGTTGTTCAGCACGTCCGCCGGGTTGGACGAGCGCTCTTCCGCCCTCGCATAGGCGGCGTCGGCCAGCTCCCAGTCCTGCGTCCGGTCTGCCAGCATGGCGTCGAGCATATGGCGCCGCGGCGTGTCGACCGTCTGCGGGATGCCGGTCGCCAGCGCTTCCGCATCCTCCCAGCGGTCGAGCCTCACGGCAACGAAAGCGTATTCCAGCCTGTCCGTCGGCGTTTCCTGCTGGAGAGCCAGAAGCTCCTGATAGGTGCGAGCTGCCTCTGGGTAACGGCGGGCGCGGGCGTAGGAGCGGGCGAGGTAGCGGCGGAAATCCGCCCGCTCCGGCTCGCGCGCCAGCCCCTGCTCGAAATACCTCACGGCACTGTCCGGATCCCCCGCCGTGAGCATCAGCTGCGTCAGCTGCGCTTCATCGATGATATCGCCGGCGAAGGGATCGGGCTTTTCACTGACAGACTCGTTGCAGCCGGCAAGCAGCAGCGCAGCGAGCAGCGGTGCGATCGCGAAGCGGGTCATCTCGGTCCGTCTCCTAAGGGCTCACCCGGTATCTGCCCCATGCCGCCTAACGCCGGCGGCCGGGCATCGCGTCAGTCGTTGACGATGGTCCATTTCGTCGCCGGACCATCATCCGTGCTGACGTCCTCCACTTCAATCACCGCGCCCTCTGCCGCCCCGGCATTCGTGGCGAGCGCGGCAGCGGCGCCACCCTCTTCCTCCGTCGGGGCGGTCTCGTCCGCCAGTGCCTCGTCGTCGAGCGGGGCAAGCGCACCACCGGCACCCTCGATCACGGCGAGCAGCTCAGGGGGCAGCGCGGCCTCCGCCTCCAGGTCGCGCTCCGCCGCAGGCGCCGCGCGGCCCTCGAGCGTATCGGCATCGGCATCATCTGCCTCCGTGGCGGCGCGGGCGTTAGCGACATCGCCTTCCTCCACCGGCTCTAGCTCGGCAGCTTCGACTACGGCGTCTCGCTCCGCCGCTTCCGCCGCCTCAGCCGCGGCGATGACCTCTGCCGGATCGGCTCCCTCCTCGATCGCGAGCATCGCGTCTTCATCCAGGGTCGTGATCGCTACCGGCTCCTCGGGCGGCAGCACGGCCTCCACCTGCGTCCCCGGCTCGTGCAGCAGGAACTCGCTCGGGCCGGTGCGGCTCAGGTCGAAGGCGATGGCATCGCTGTCCGGGACGGGCGCGACGAGGGCGCTATGCGCAGCACGGATGCGCGCATCTTCCAGGTTCGCAGCGGCAACTTCGCTCGTCCCGCTCGAGACGATGAAGGCCGCGCGGAAGGCCTGGTAGGCGCCCGGATAGTCGTTCAGCCCCTTGAGCACGAGGCCGAGGGCGTTGTTCACATCCACATCGTCCGGCGCGAGGTCCCGAGCGCGCAACAGCATCACCCGCGCGGCGTTGAGATGCCCCTGGGTCTTGGCAGCGATCCCAGCGCCGGTGAGCGCTTCGACACTGACGCCTTCGAGCGCGAGGGACCGTCGGAAGGCAAGTTCCGCCTCCGCGGGCTGCGCCTGGGCCAGCAAGGCCTTGCCGGTGCCGAGCCAGGTGAGACCCGCTTCACGCTCGAGCGGGGCGACGAAGGCAGGCTCCGCCACCTGGCGCGCAACGCCGATCTCGAAGTCCTCAGCCGCCTCGTCCGCCTCCCCCTCGGCCGCCTCAGGCTCGGCCTCACCCTCCGCGTCGGTGTCCTCCGCAAGGTCTTCGGACGCATCGTCAGCGGTCGTCCCGTCGCCCTCGGCGCCGGTCCGCTCCGCTCTCAGCGCCTCGGCCCGGGCCGCCGCTTCGTCACGGCCGAGGAGCGGGCGCAGGGGGCCGCCCGCTGCGACGTCCTCGTCTTCCGCGCCCCGATCCTCAGCAGCCTCGGCCGCCGCCGTCCGCGCCTCCTCCGTGCGCGCGGCCGCGCCATCCTTGTCGAGCAATGGCTGGAGGGGCGCACCGCTGAGCCCCAGGGGGTCTGGCGCGGGAGTGGCAGGAGCCGCCTCGGCCACCGGAACGCTCTCGGCCGTCGACACCGGACCCGAGGTCTCCGCCCCCATGCAGCCGGCTAGAAGGAGCAGCCCTGCCCCGCCTGCCCCTACGCAAAGGCCGCGGCGGACGGCGCCGCCATGAGGCGCGCCAGCCCGCGCCATCTCAGCCGCCGCCGGCGAGCTGGGCGAAGGCGCGGAGGATCTGGATAAGCGACGGGCCGACAAGAATGAGAATGAGCGGCGGAACCGTGAAGAACATCGTGCCGAGCGTCAGCTTCGTCGGCAGAACGTTGGCTTTTTCCTCGGCGCGCATCAGCCGCTTGTCGCGCATCTCCGCGGCATAGACACGAAGCGCCTGGCTGATCGAGGTACCGAAGGCGGTCGACTGGATCATCACGGTCACGAAGGACGAGATGTCGTTCACCGCACATCGGTCCGCGAAGTCGCGCAGCACCGTGATGCGGTCCTTACCCACACGGAACTCGTTCGAAACGATGCCGAGTTCGTAGGCCAGCGGGCCGGCGGCGGCCTCCATTTCCTTGCCCACGCGCGCCATCGCCTGGTCGAGAGACTGGCCGCCCTCGATGCAGACCAGCATCATGTCCATCGCGTCCGGGAACGCCTTCTGGATCTCGTCCCGCCGCACGGCGATGGAGCGCTGCACCCAGTAAACCGGCGCTAGGAAGCCCATGAAGCCGAAGCCCGCAGTCAGCATCACGCCGAACGGGATGTTGGGCTGCGCCGGCGCGATGAGCGTGAGGATGGCGCCCACGAGCGTGAGCCCGATGCAGAGGCCCGCGCGGGCCGTGTAGTAGGAGCGCACTGCGGAAGCACTGTCGTATCCCGCCTGGCGCAGCTTCTTGCGCGTCTCCGACATCTGCTTCTTGTCGGTCGGCTGCAGATAGTCGGAGATGCCACCTGTCGGGCCCGCCGTGTCGCGCAGCTTGACGAGTTCGCCCTCGATCCGTTCTTCGCGGAAGTTGAAGCGGTCGAGCGGGTCCTTCTTTCCGCGCATGACGAGCGGGATGGCAAGCAGGATGAACAGGATCGCAAGGCCCGCGATCGCGTAGAACGGGGCTGCCTCTCCGTATTGCTCGATCAGCGCGATCGTCACGCGGTCGAGGAAGTCTGTGAGCACTTCCATGTTGCCTCGCCGCCCCCCGGCTCCTTCCGGCCTTTACCGCCACTACCCCTAGCGGCTCAGACTTTAATGTTCACCAGCGCCCTCATAAAGAAGATGTTAACCACAAGCAGGACCGCGGTCACGATCGCGCCCGGGATAAACAACGGGTGGTCATCCACGTCGGAATAGTAGTCCGGTTTCACGAGCTGCACCATCAGAAGCGCGATGATCGGGAAGACCGACAAGAACCAGCCGGACCAGCGGGCCTCCGCAGTGATGGCCTTGACCTTACGGAACAGTTTGAAGCGCGCGCGGATAACCTTCGACAGACCGTCCAGAACCTCTGCCAGGTTACCGCCCGACTGGCTCTGGATGTTCACCGCGATGGTGAAGAAGCGCAGATCGGGCAGCGGCACGCGGCTCGCAAGCCGGTCCAGCGCATCGTTGAGGTTCATACCGTAGGTGGCCTCGTCCGCGATCAGGCCGAACTCGGTACCCAGCGGGTCCGGCATCTCGCGCGCGACGATGGCAATGGCCGCCGTGATTGGGTGGCCGACACGGAGCGAGCGCACCATCAGGTCCACCGCGTCCGGGAACTGCTCCTCCAGCAGGGCGATCCGCGCCTTCGCCTTGTTCGAAAGCCAGATGTAGAGCGAGCCGTAACCGCACACGATGGCGATCAGGATCCGCACCGGCAGAGAGGCCGAGGTGAAGAATGTCAGGCCCACCAGCGCGATGATACTGAGCACCACGATGGAGAAGAACAGCATGAAGGGCGACATCTTGATGTTGGCGTGCCGCGCCTTCTCGGACAGAGCACCCACCACCGGCAGTTTCAGGTCCTTCTTCGAGCCCTCGCGCTCGGCGCGCAGGATCGACAGGACCTCCTCTGTATCCTTGCCCTCCTGCAGGAGGTGGAGGCGGCGGTTCACCCGCTTCTCGCGCTTCAGCGTCTTGCCGTAGACGACGAGATAGACGCCCTCCACAATCAACAGGACGCCAACGAAGATCAGCGCGTAGATCACAGGTTGGAACAGCATGGCCGGGCCTCCCCTTTCCGATCAGATGTCCGGCTTGAACAAGCTCTGCGGGAGCTCGTAGCCCCACTGCTTGAACCGGTCCGCATATTTCGAACGGATGCCCGTGGCAGTGTACTTGCCGCGGATGTTTCCGTCACCATCCGTCCCATAGCGCTCGAACTTGAAGATCTCCTGCATGGTCACAACCTCGCCCTCCATGCCGACGATCTCGGAGATCGACATCATTCGGCGCTTACCGTCCGACATACGGTTCACCTGGACGATAAGGTTCACAGCCGAAGAAATATTTGTCCGCACCGCCTTCAGCGGCAGCTCGATGCCGGACATGCCGATCATGTTCTCGAGGCGGCTGAGGCTGTCGCGCGGGCTGTTCGCGTGGATCGTGGTCATCGAACCATCGTGACCCGTGTTCATGGCCTGGAGCATGTCGATCACCTCCTCGCCACGACACTCGCCGACGATAATGCGGTCGGGCCGCATCCGGAGCGCGTTCTTGAGCAGGTCGCGGATGGTGACGGCGCCGGTGCCCTCGATATTGGCAGGGCGGCTCTCCATCCGGCCCACATGCTCCTGCTGAAGCTGCAGCTCGGCCGTATCCTCGATCGTCACGATACGCTCGTCGTTCGAAATGAACGATGAGAGCGCATTGAGCGTGGTGGTCTTACCGGAGCCCGTACCGCCGGAGACGATAATGTTCAGCCGGCAGCGCACACAGGCGTGAAGGAAGAGCGCCATCTCTTCGGAGAACGCCCCGAAGCCGATCAGCTTGTCGACCGTGAACGGGATCTTCGAGAACTTGCGGATCGAGAGCAGCGGGCCGTCCACCGCGCAGGGCGGGATCAGCGCGTTGACGCGCGAGCCGTCCATCAGGCGCGCATCCACCCAGGGGTTCGCCTCATCGATCCGGCGGCCAACGGCCGAGACGATCTTGGTGATGATGCGCATGAGGTGACCGTTGTCCTTAAACTGGACGTTGGTCTTCTCAAGCTTGCCCTTTCGCTCGACATAGCAGTTGTCGAAGCTGTTCACGAGAATATCGGTCACCGTCGGGTCGGAGAGCAGCGGCTCCAGCGGCCCGAGGCCCATGACCTCGTCCACCAGCTCGCGCACCATCCCGTCGAATTCGGGACGCGATAGCACGAGGTCGCTGTCCCCGAGCTCCTCGCGCACGATCTCGCCAATCTCGTGGCGCAGCTCGGTCTCGGAGACGCGATCGAGCGCCGAAAGGTTCAGCGTGTCCAGCAGCTTGCCGTGCATCTCCACGCGCAGGTTGAGCAGGCGACGGCGGCGCTTCGCATCGGTCTCGTTCGACGACAGGCGCTGGGATGTGGTGACGCCCATGCGCTTGAGGCGCTCCGCGGTCCCCTCAGGGCGCGGCGCTGCTTCCTGCGGCTCGTTCCCTGCGCGCTCGGCCGGGTTCTGCACCTCCGGCATGGTCGTGGTCGGACCACCGTCATTGCGCATCCTGCGAAACATCGCGTCTCTCCTATCCCACCACCGGGCGATAGTGCGCCCGCGGCCCCATCAGACGTCAGCTCGCCTTCTCTGCAGCGGCCTGCGCTTCTTCGGACGTCATCGTAAGCACCTTCTGCGCAAGCTTCACGATTTCCCGCCGCAGCGGATTGCCGCGTGCGGCCTCCGCCAGCGGAACGCCTTCGTCGCAGGCCGATGCCACCGCCTTGCCCCCGTCCGGCATCAGATGCGCGAACTGGATGGCAAGGCTTTCCGCCAGGCGCTTCACGCGGCCCTTGCCCGTCAGGTCCGTCATACCCGGCGCCCGGTTAAGGCATGGCACCAGTTTATCCATCGCCAGATCCTCGGACTTCAGCGTCCGGGTAAATCGAAACATGTTTTGCGCCGAGCGCATATCTATTTCCATCGCGACGACAAAAGCATCGGATGCAGAGTAGACCGTCTCCGACCAGTTCATGAGCGCCTGGGGCATGTCGATGACGACATAATCAAAGCTCTCGCGGGCGAGCCGTACCATGTTCTGCACGTCCGGCGGGCTCACGATATCGAGGGGCAGCGCGTCGCGCGGCGCTGTGAGCACGTGCAGCCGGTCGCGATAGATGCTGAGCGCCTGGGTGAACGCCGTCTCGTCCATGTTGCCCGCCTCGGAGACGAGCTCGTAGACCGCCTCGCGCCGCGGCACATCGAGATAGGTCGCGATCGAGCCATACTGGAAGTTGAAGTCCAGGAGGGCGACGCGGCGCCCCTCCTTCCGCACCAGGGTCGTGAGCTCCCAGGCGAGGTTGACGGCGACTGTGGTCGCGCCCACGCCCCCGGCGACGCCATAAACGCCGACGACCTTGCCCTCTCGCCGAGCACCCATACCGGTGCTCGTCTTGCCGCGGCGGCCCTGCGCCCGCGCGACCCGGATATTGTTGATCGATTCGGCAAGCGCGCCAGCTGGTTCGGGGTAGGGCGTGAATTCGGCGGCGCCCGAGCGCATCAGCGCATGCATGCTGCGCGTCGAGATGTCCCCGCAAACCAGAAGCACGAAGAGATCGGCGTTATTGGCCTTCCGGATCAGCTCGCTTGCGAGCTCGACCGTCTCGGCCGTGTCGCTCGAGAGCGTGAGGATCACGAAGGTCCGCTCACGGCTGATGTCGCTGAAGACCTCGTCGGCCTCATCGTTCCCGACCTCGACCCAGCTCTCTGGCCCGATTTCGGCATCGAGGTCCTCGGCCAGCGCATCGATCTCCACGAACCCGTCTGAGAAGACGACCGCTTCGGGAGCGTCTGGTTTCGAACCGCCTAGGAAGGGCAACGCCATGGATCAGTTTACCTCGTCGAGTTTCGCTTCAGCATGGCACCTCAAACCCGCGCCGGGAATGCGAAACCGAACCACCGTAGGTACAGCCATCATCACCCACACACGCTCTACGTGCTCAATGACTGAAGATCATGGCAGGAAATCGGCGCGGAGATGAGCCCCCCGCGGAAAAAAGTGCATGCGCCGGGCCCTTGGCGGGCCCGGCGCAGCGAAGCATCACTCCGGATCGATTTCGAGCGCACCCTCGGCGAGGTACGTGCGATACAACCGGTCCGCGATGATTCCAGGCATGCCGAGCCCAACATAGATGTTGTCGAAACCGGCAACCACGGTCGTGGCACGGCGGTTCCGGACCTCCGGCTCCGCCGTCTGGACAAGAGGCTCGCTCTCACCACGGCTCTCGACCGCCTCGAGCCGGTTCTTGTCCACGCCTTTGGCGACGAGATAGTTCACCACACGCTGAGCGCGGCGAAGGCCGAGCCGGTTGTTGTAGCTCTCGCTGCCAACAAGGTCGGTATGACCCACCACCGCCATCAGCGTGCCTTCGTTCGCCATCAGCCAGGCCGCCTGCTGGTCCAGCGCGCGGCGCGCATCCGGGGTCAGACGGCTTCTGTTGAACTCAAAGTTCACCGTGTCGGGCGCAGCAGCCCGGAAGGCGATCGAGAGATCCTGACGACGCTGCTCCAGGTCACCATAGGCGCTCTGGACGCGGGCGTTGGTCTTCGTGGTGAACCCCAGGAAGGGGTTCTTGCCCGTCCCCACTTCCTGGGCACATCCGGCGACGGCGAGGCCGCCGCAGAGGAGGCCGATGATCTTGATCGATTTCATGTCCCTCACTCCACAACGTATCCGAAGGCGCCGTCGAGTTCCTGACCCATCGGGCCCGGCGTCTGCGCCTGACCTTCGAGTTCGCCCCAGAGGAAAATGTCGGCTTCGGTCGGGAAGGCGACGTTGTCCGTGGGCAGCAGGAGCGCATCCTCGTCGGCCACCGGGGTGACGAGATTGGCGGTCACGATGATCACCAGCTCGCTCTGTCCGCGGTTAAAGTCGACCGACCGGAACAGGTTGCCGATGATCGGAACGTCGCCGATCCAGGGCAACTGCGAGAGGTTGTCCGCAAAAGTCTCCTCAAGCAGGCCGGCGATCAGGAAGCTCTCGCCATCCCGCAGCTCGACCACGGTCGAGGCACGCCGGGTTGCGAAACCGGGCACAACCGACGTCGCTCCACCGGAAGAGGAGATGAACGAAGACACCGAAGCATCGACCGAGGCAACTTCCGTCGTCAGCGCGATGTTGATGATGTCCTCATCCACAACAACCGGCGTGAAGTCGAGGCTCACACCGATCGGCCGGAAGCTGACGCTCGCACCGTCTTCCGTCACAACCGGGATCGGCACCTCGCCACCCGCCAGGAACGAGGCGGATTGACCGGAGAGAGCCACGAGCGTCGGCTCAGAGAGCGTCCGCGCGAAGCCGCGCCCTTCAGCCGCATCGATCGTGATGCCGAGAAGGAAGCTGTCCGCGATCGAGAAGATCGCGCCAAAGGTGCCGAAGCCGCTCACAAGCTGCGTGAACGGGAGCCCGCTATCGTCTTCCTCAGGCCGGGCAACCTCAAGGCTGTCGCCCGTCTCGATGAGCGTCGAGGTCCGGTTGGTAACGCCGATGGCACCCGTCGAGATGCCCAGCGCCTTACCGACCGAGCGGCTCATTTCAGCGATGCGGACCTTGAGGGCCACCTGCTGCGTACCGCCCACTGTCATCATGTTTGAGACACCGCCACCGACGTAGAGAGCGGCGAGGTCCATCGCGCGGGCGACCTTCGCCTTGCCGGAAACCACGCCGGAAAGGACTATGGAGGAGCCCGCGACGCGTACCTCAATCGGCTCTTCAGGCAGAACCTCTGCGAGGCGCTGCTTCAGCTCCGACAGGTCCGGTGTGACGCGAACTTCAACGTTGGCGATCAGCCGGCCGCCCTCGCCCAGAAGTGTCAGCGTCGTGACGCCGCGCGCGCGGCCGAAGATGTAGATCGCGCGGTCCGACAGCGGCGACACGTCGGCGATCTCGGGCTGTGCGACCGAAACCTCCACGAACGGCTGTGAGCTCCGCACGACGATGGCGCGGTTCACAAGGACGTTCACGTCGTCGGACGCCAGCCCCCGTGCGGTCCGCAATACTGAATCTTGCGCGACGGCCTGTCCGCCCGCGCTGAGTGCCGCGAGAAACAGTCCGGCACACGTCACCAAGCACCACAGGACTCGGGAGAGTTCTCTTCCCAGCATAGCGTCCAATGCCCCCTCAATGCGCTCTAGGTTGCGTGAGATGTGCAGGAACTACACTCGGTTATGGGACGATGCTCAACTCATATCGCGGGTTTTCGACCCGGGCGCCATGAGCCGTGGCAGATGTGCCGCAAGGCCCCTCAAAAAAAACAGGCGGCTCTTGCGAGCCGCCCGCTGGCTTTAACCGAAGCTTAACCATCGCGGGGTCTGCCGCGATGCAGCGCGCCTCAGTCGAAAGTGTAAGACGTGGTGTCCGTCGCGCCTTTCCGAACGCGCACCACCGTTTTCGGCTTCGCGGCCTGCGGTGCCGCCTGCGGCGCCTGCTTCACCTCACCGCGAATATCGGCAAACGACACCGGCTCCACGTCTTCGTCGCGGTCGCTGATATCCCCGGCGCCCCGAAGCGTCAGCGTGAGCTTGCCGACCGACTGGGCGACCGACAGGATTTGCGCCTCGCGCGTGCTCACATCCAGCGTCGCGGTCGAGCCAACCCGGGCATTCCGGCGCGCTTCTTCCGACGTCTGGTCAACGGCGATCACCTGCATGTCACGAAGGATGATGCGCGACTTCAGCGATCCGTCTGTGCTTTCCGTCAGCATGATGTCCACGCGGTCGCCCGGCGCCACGAAGCCCGCGACACCGGAGAGCGCGTTGATCGGGATCGAAAAGGCGCGGCGACCTTCGCCAAGGCGCATCGCCATGCGGCTGTCCTCGCCGAAGCCCGTGACCATGCTCTCCAGGATAGGCGCCCCGGAGTCGATCTGGCGCATCGCGACACGACGCTCCGCCATGATGTCGCCGATCAGATCCTCGGGAGACGTGAAGGCGCCCTGCGGCACGCTATCCGCCGGCCAGTCGATAATGCGAACGTGATGCTCCTCGACCCGCTCACCGTACCGGATTGTCGCCGATGCCACGATCACCGGGATCGTTTCTTCCTCGATAATCTTCGTGATGGTCTCGCCCGGCACAGTCTTCGCCGGCTGGTTCGCGTAGGCCTGATACTTCGCAAACAAACCGTTTGCGTAGTAGAGCGCCCCTCCTGCGAGGCCAATCCCTGCAAGGAGCACCAAGATCCCGATAAGTCGCATGTCGATTCCCTAGAGGCGTCTGTCCGCATCCACCGCGTGCACTATGCCCGAAAGAAAAAGAAATTGACAGCGCCGCGACACATGCACCGTCAGTGTGCCGCATACCGGGATGCATGTGCACACCCCGCAGCGGTCGGCATCAATCTTCGACGGGCGGGCTGACGTCGTCAGCCGTGAGATAGATCAGCTCCATCTCGTTGACGATCGTCTGCACTTCATCCTGCAGCAACGCCACGATCGCAACGCCGAGGATGAGAAGGCCTGCAGCAAGCGCGACCCAGTCGATCGTAACGGCGCCGTCGTCTGCCTTCATGAACTTTTCAAAAGCCATCGCCTGTTCTCCGGACAAGTCAATCGGAGCTCTGCTCCGCGCCACTCTCCAAACGCTGGCCGTTCGAGCCCAGTGTCTCTAAGCGTAATCCGGGCAGTATGCCCGCACCCGACCACTCCAAAACGCGCCCAGAGTGGGTGGCCGGGGGCAGCAGCGCGCCCCCAGCCGAAGTATCATCAGGTCGGCGCGGTGACAGCGGTCGCCTGCTGGAGCGACGACTCGATGGCGTCGATCACAGTCTGCAGCTCGTCCGAGAGCAGGCCGACGATGGCAACGCCGAGGATCAGAAGACCGGCAGCAAGCGCAACCCAGTCGATGGTCACGGCACCCGTCTCGTTGTTCAGGAACTTCATCATGGTTCATTCTCCAATGCAGTCTGGCTTGGTCCACCTGGGCCGCCCCGGCCACAGGCAGGGAAATTGCGGTTCCTCGCCCCAACTCCCTCACGGCTGTAAATACCATCTGGCCTATGGTGCGCAAAGCTGCATTTGGTTCGAAGTCTGAGTTTATCTTTCGGTCATCTTGAATGTAGTCGGGATGGTGAAGAAAAAGGCTAGGTCGCCTTATTCTGATGGGAGGCGAGGCCAAATGAGGCAAAAATATGGCAGTGTCTACACTTGTGCCATACTTGGATTATTGGTTGCCGTAGGGGCTGTCCCTTTTTCGTACGAATCGGTGACGAGCGCTGGCACGTTGAATAACAGCGTGCGCGTGGGTGACCGGTCGAGCATGAATATTGTCCGCGTCCCGCGCGCCGGGGAGAAGCGCCTCCCCCTTCCCAATGCCAATCGCCGTGTCCTGAGGGACGACCGCAGCCAGAGCAGAAGTAACAGCGGCACGGCCATTCGCGGCGGTTTACGCGCAGCGGGTCCGCAGGATTGGTTCTGGAAGCTCCACAGCACGGATGAAAGCGCTCAGTCTCCCGTTCGATGGGCTCAGGCGCTGGAAAGCCTCAAGCGCCATCGGCGCACCTCGAAGCCGATAGCATCGCGGGCCCTGCTCTCCCAAATCGTTACCCGCTACGGTCCGACAATCGCCGCGGCAGCGGAGCGACATACCATCTCCGCCGCCCTCATCGCCGCGGTGATCGCGGTCGAGAGTGCTGGGCGCGAGCGGGCCGTGAGCCACGCCGGCGCTCAGGGGCTCATGCAGCTCATGCCCGCGACAGCGCAGCGCTTCGGTGTCGATGACAGCTACTCGGCGCGCGAGAACATTTTCGGCGGCGCCGCATATCTGAGCTGGCTGCTGAACAATTTCGGGCAGGACCCGATCCTGGCGCTCGCGGGCTACAATGCGGGCGAGGGGTCGGTTCAGCGGTACGATGGGGTGCCACCCTTCCGAGAGACGCGCGATTACGTCGTGAAGGTCTTCGATGCCCTGGTATCGGCGGAGACCCTCTGCCTGCGTGCACCGGACACGCCGCGCTCCCCCTGCGACTGGCAGTACGCCGTCCGCTAAGGACGAGGCTTCCAAGAAAGAAATGGGGCGCACCGCAAAGCGGCACGCCCCACAAACTCTGCAGTCAAGCGCTCGATCAGGTCGGCGCGGTGACGGCGGTCGCCTGCTGGAGCGACGACTCGATGGCGTCGATGACGGTCTGCAGCTCGTCCGAGAGCAGGCCGACGATGGCAACGCCGAGGATCAGAAGACCGGCAGCAAGCGCAACCCAGTCGATGGTCACGGCACCCGTCTCGTTGTTCAGGAACTTCATCATGGTCGATCTCCCAAGTTTTGAACCCCAGCCGCACTGCGCGGCTAGAACTACCGGCCGAGGCACTCACCCCACCAACCGGCACGGAATGTCGCAGACACAAGCAGCAGCGGGACACTCACTCCCGCATTCGTGGGCGACCAACGTGGCAAGCATGCGCCCTAAATGTGGCAAACTCGCCTTAATTGGCCGGTAAAGTACAACTTGGACGTGTACTCATGCGCAACCGCGCAATGAGGGCCGGACCGTTGTGACGGCCCGGTTCTCTCTCTGCCGACAATAAGTGTAGCAGGGGTTGAGAAACTCAGTTGACGAGAGAGGCCTCTGTCTTCTCGCGCACTTCGTCGAGAGAAACGCCCGGCGCGAGTTCGACGACCTTGAGCCCGCCCTCGACCACGTCGAACACCCCCAGCCCCGTGATGATGCGATCAACCACAGCGGTACCTGTGAGCGGGAGCGTGCACTCTTTGAGCAGCTTCGTCTCGCCCTTCTTGTTGGTGTGATCCATGATGACGACCACACGCTTCACCCCCGCCACGAGGTCCATGGCCCCGCCCATGCCCTTCACGAGCTTGCCGGGGATCATCCAGTTCGCCAGGTCCCCATTCTCGGCCACTTCCATCGCGCCCAGGATCGCCATCGCGATCTTGCCACCGCGGATCATGCCGAAAGAGGTCGCGCTGTCGAAATAGGCGGTGTTCGGCAGCTCGGTGATGGTCTGCTTGCCGGCGTTGATCAGGTCCGGGTCCTCGTCGCCCTCGTAAGGGAACGGCCCCATCCCGAGCATCCCGTTCTCCGACTGCAGCGTGACGTTCACGCCCTCGGGAATGTAGTTCGGCACCAGCGTCGGGATGCCGATCCCGAGGTTCACATAGGTCCCGTCCTCCAGCTCCTGCGCTGCACGTGCGGCCATCTCGTTACGATCCCAAGGCATCGGGCACTCTCCTCTTTGTCTCTGCGCGCCCAGGGGCGGGTGACGCCCGGCGCGTTGATGATGTCACGCAGCGCGGGGGCGCAGGGTGCGCTGTTCGATGCGCTTCTCGTGGCTGCCCTGGATCAGGCGGTGCACGTAGATGCCGGGCAGGTGGATGAGGTCCGGGTTCAGACTGCCGACCGGCACAATCTCCTCCACCTCCATGACGCAGAGCTTGCCGGACATCGCAGCGGGAACATTGAAGTTCCGCGCGGTCTTGCGGAAAATGCAGTTCCCCGTCTCGTCAGCCTTCCAGGCCTTCACGATCGCAAGGTCCGCCACGATCCCGCGCTCGAGGATATACGTCTCCCCGTCGAAGTCCTTGTGCTCCTTGCCCTCGGCCACCTGCGTGCCGACGCCCGTCTTCGTGTAGAAGCCCGGGATACCGGCCCCTCCCGCGCGCATACGCTCCGCCAGAGTGCCCTGCGGGTTGAACTCGATCTCAAGATCGCCGGCGAGGTATTGCTGCATGAAGAGGTCGTTCTCGCCCACATAGGAGGAGATCATCCTCTTCACCTGCCGGTCCTGCAGCAGAAGGCCGAGGCCGAAATCGTCCACGCCGGCGTTGTTCGAGGCGATGGTGAGGTCACGGGTCCCGGCCGCCTTGATGGCCGCGATCAGGTTCTCGGGGATGCCGCAGAGGCCGAAGCCGCCGGCCGAGATGGTCATGCCGTCAAAGAGCGCGCCCTCGAGCGCCGCGGCGGCATCGGAATAGACCTTGTTCATCCCTCGTCTCCTCAGTGTGTTCCTTCGGGGTGGGCCCCGGGTCTCTGTTGCGGCGCACCTTATTGGCGCGCAGCGCGGGTGCAACCCCCGCCCATGGCGCCCATGGCCAAGGGCTCAGGCGATACGGTCGGCCCAGAGATCCGCGTCATCCGCCTCCGTCACGCGCACGCTCAGGGTATCGCCGGGGGATAGGCCCGCCGCCTCCTCGACGAAGACATTGCCGTCGATCTCCGGCGCATCGCCCTTCGAGCGGCAGACGGCCCCCTCCTCATCGATCTCGTCCACGATGACGTCGATCTCCCGCCCGATCTTCGCCTGCAGCTTCGCGGCGGAGATGGCGCTGGCGCGTTCCATGAAGCGGTGCCAGCGCTCTTCCTTCACGGCCTCGGGCACGTGATCGTCGAGCGTGTTCGCGGCCGCCCCGTCCACGTTCTCGTATTTGAAGCATCCAACCCGGTCGAGCTGCGCTTCCTCCAGCCACTCGAGGAGATAGGCGAAGTCCTCCTCCGTCTCGCCCGGAAAGCCGACGATGAAGGTGGAGCGCAGCGTGATCTCCGGGCAGATGCCGCGCCAGCTGCGGATCCGGTCCAGCACCTTCGCCTCGTTCGCCGGGCGCGCCATGGCGCGCAGCACCGTCGGGCTCGCATGCTGGAACGGGATGTCGAGGTAAGGCAGCACCAGCCCCTCCGCCATCAGCGGGATCAGCTGGTCCACATGGGGGTATGGGTACACGTAATGCAGCCGCACCCAGGCGCCGAGGCTGCCGAGCCCGCGCGCGAGATCGGTGATATGCGCCCGCCACTCCGCGCCACGCCACCCGCTCGCAGCGTGGCGCAGGTCGAGCCCGTAGGCGGAGGTATCCTGGCTGATGATCAGGAGTTCCTTCACCCCTGCCCCCACCAGCCGCTCCCCTTCGCGAAGCACCGCCGCGGCGGGGCGGGAGGCGAGACGGCCCCGCATCGAGGGGATGATGCAGAACTTGCAGGCGTGGTTGCAGCCCTCGCTGATCTTCACATAGGCGTAATGCCGGGGGGTGAGCCGCAGCCCCTCCCCCTCCGCCGGCGGCGGCACGAGGTCGAGGAACGGGTCGCGCCGGGGCGGCGCCGCGGCATGCACGGCCTCCACAACCTGCTCGTATTGCTGTGGGCCGGTCACCGCGAGCACGCTCGGATGCGCGCCCTTCACATACGCCGCGTCGGCGCCGAGGCAGCCGGTCACGATCACCTTGCCGTTCTCGCTCAGCGCCTCGCCGATGGCCTCCAGGCTCTCCGCCTTAGCGCTGTCGAGAAAGCCGCAGGTGTTCACGATCACGGCGTCCGAGCCCGCATAGTCGGGCGCGATCTCGTAGCCATCCGCGCGCAGCGCGGTGAGGATGCGCTCGCTGTCCACCAGCGCCTTGGGGCAGCCGAGGCTCACCATCCCGATCCGGGGCGCGCGGGCGCGTGTCGTCGTGTCTTGATCCATGGGCGCGCTCTACGCCAAGCGGGCCGCCCAGCCAAGCGTCGCCGCGCGTTCCCTCCCCGTCAGTCCCCCGCGCCCGTACCGGATGGCGCATCCCAGTCGATCGCCCCCAGCTGCTCCACCAGCCGCTGCGCGGCCGCAGGGATCGCGCGGCCGTCCACCGTCGCAACCTCGATCACCCGGCTGTAGTCCACCCCCTCGATGGCACGGGTCACGATCCCCGGCGTCGAGACGAGGTCCCGCGGTATGACCGTCACCCCATCGCCCGCCGCAACGGCCGCCTGCGCCCAGTCCTCGGGCTCGCTGCGCAGCATCTTCTCGAGGCGGATCGCCCGGCGGTCGAGCATCGCCTGGATCTCCGCCCGGAACTCGCAGCGCAGGCGGTCCACATAGATCACGCCCTGCAGGTCCTCGACGGTTATCCCGTCGCTCGACGCGAGCGGGTGATCGGTCGCCATCGCCAGCACCATCGGCTCCTCGTAGAGACGCTGCGCCCTTATCCGCGGCGGCAGGGGCGCATGGCGCGCCACGATGGCCACGTCGAACGCGCCGGAGAGCAGCAGGTCGTAAGCGCGCGGCCCCCAGCAATCGTAGAGCACGAGCCGCGTCCCCGGCTCCACCGCCTGGAAGGCGGTCAGCCCGCGTCCGAGGAAGCCGGGGCCGATGGTGCTGTAGATGCCGAGATTGATCTCCTCCCCGCCCTCCTCCAGCATCTCGCGTGCCGTGCGCTCCGCCCGCGCCCGCATCTCGTCGACGCGCGCCAGATGCGTTCGCATCGTCCGCCCGAATTCGGTCAGGCTGACCCGACCGTGTTCGCGCAGGAAAAGCGGACCGCCGAGCTCCTCCTCGAGTTTACGGATTGCCACCGTCAAGGCCGGTTGTGAAACGGCACAGGTCTCCGCCGCTTTTGTGAAGTTTAGCTGATCGGCAGCCGCAAGAAAGTAGCGAATCTGATAGAACTCCACTCGATCCCCTCCATAATCACCACCTATGGGCGCGATAGATACTTAGTAGTTCTGAGTTTTATCGAGCATCTCCATGCTCCGTTCTACAGTTAACACCACCTGAAGGACAATCGACATGACCGCGCCCCACCGTCTTGCTCTGCTTGCTCTCATTCCTCTGGCGCTCCCGGCCCTTGCCCTGGCTCAGGAGATCAACCGCGCGTCGTTCAACGACGACGGCAGCGTCAACCGCCCCGAGAACTGGCGTGCCTGGATCTTCGTCGGCGCGCCGCTCACACCGAACGCCCTCAATGGTGGCGAGGCCGCGTTCCCCGAGTATCACAACGTCTATATCGAGCCCTCGGCCTTTGCCCACTGGCAGCGCACCGGCGAATGGGCGGACGGGACACAGTTCGCGAAGGAACTCACGCTCCTGCGCGCTGCGGACGATTGCGAGCCCGACCCGGACAACGGCTCCTGCCTGCAGACCTCGGGCCAGGGCTACTTCCAGGGCGAGTTCTCGGGCCTCGAGCTCAAGGTGAAGGACGCCACGCGCTACGCGGACGAGCCGGGCAACTGGGCCTACTTCTCCTTCGGCCACCAGCCGGAGCCTTATGCCGAGACCGCTGAGGCCTTTCCGACGGATAGCTGCAACTTCTGCCACGAGGCCAATGCGGCGGACGATTTCGTCTTCACGCAATACTACCCCGTGCTCCGCGCCGCGAAGCCCTGAGAAGAGAGAAGGCCCGCCCGCATCGCGCGGGCGGGCCCTCGCCTCCCATCCGGCCTCCGGATCAGAGGTTGAGCTGGTAGCTCGCCGGCACGTAGCGGAAGCCCTGGCCCAGCGGCTCGACATAGCCCACCGCCGGCGGCGGCATGTGGTAGCCGATGAAGGGGATCTTGTCGGCTGCGATCATGCCGAAGAGGCTCTTGCGGGCAGCAGCCGCCTTCTCCTTGTCCATGTCGAAGCGCACGTGCCAGTCGGGGCGCTGCAGGCTCATCACGTAGTGGTTGGCCGAGTCCGCCGTGATCATGAACCGCGCACCTTCGCTTTCGAGGTGATAGGCCATGTGCCCCGGCGTGTGCCCGAAATTGTCCACCGCCTCGATGCCTGAGCGCACGGCATCGCCGGGCTTGATCATCGTCGCCTGCTCGGCGAAGGGCACCACCTTGTCCTGCACCAGCTGTGCGCGGCTCTGCATGGCGTCGTCGAAGAGCAGGTCCTCGTTCGACCAGAAGTCGAACTCCGCGGCACCGAACACATAGGCGGCGTTCGGGAAGGTTGGCTGGCCGCCTTCGGTAAGCCCGCTGATATGGTCGCCGTGGAAATGGGTGATCACAACATGCGTGACATCGCCCGGCTGAATGCCGAGGAAGCCCAGCGTCTCCACGAGCTTGCCCGCTGCCGGCCGGCGCCCGTTATCGCCGTTGCCGGTGTCGAACAGGATCAGCTCGCTGCCGGTGTTCACGAGCGTGACCGTGAAAGGGATCTCGAAGCGCGACGGCGGCAGGAAGTTCTCGGCAGCCAGCGCCGCCACATCGTCCTGCGTCACGTTCTGGCCGAAGATCGGGTGGGGCCCATCGAGCTGCACGGCACCGTCGAGGATCGACGTGACCTCGAACGCGCCGACCTTGAAGCGGTACACTCCAGCACGCAGCACACCCTGCTGCGCAGGCACTGCGGCACTCGCGGCGCCGGCCATCATGCCACCGGCCAGCGGCAGCGCAGCGGCGCCCAACATCAGCCCGCGGCGCGCCGTGTTCACCATCTCAGTCATCGGAGACTCTCCCTGATCCGCTCTGTCGCCGTCACTCCGGCGGCTTGCGTGCGAAATAATGGCGCGCCCCCGCCGCAGGGCGAGGGCACGCCGTGCCACTTCACGGAAATGACAATCGGCGCTCCAGCCGGAAGCGCGGAGTGCGAGGCGCACACCTGGCCCCGGATCGGTCTGATCGTGAGAGACGTGCGAGCAGCCCGCCGGCAACATCCGCCCTCACCCCATCGCCGTTGCTCTCATCGGCGATGGTCGATGGCAGCCTCGACTGTCGCATCCCGCGCCCCGTGCCACAGCGCGTCCCGCGCCACGTGCCACGGCGCGTCCCGCATAGCTGCAAGGCCTGCAGGTCTGCGAGTGGCCGCATGGGGAACCGCCGAGCATCTCGGTGCATGGGGGCGCGAGAGACGAGCGGCCCGGCACAACACACGCCGTCAGCGCATGCCGAAGCGGGCCTCGGGGTAGGGCGCAGTGCCGGCGCGGCGGAGGCGACGGCGCTGACGGCGGTCGAGCGGCTGCAGCATGCGGCTCACGCCATGGCGGGTCTTGTCCCAATAGTAGGGCGCGAGAAAGAGTTCGAGCACGGCCTTCCAGGCGGCGAGCGCGCCGAGCGTCCAGTAGAACGGCAGGCTCGGCACCCAGAGCAGCAGGTCGAGCGCGCGCTTGCGCCACATCGCGAGGGCCGCCGCCGCCAGCATCAGCCCCTGCCCCCCGGCAAGGCTGATGGCCAGCGGCCAGAACGCCCAGTCCGGCACGAACCCGTCCCAAGGCGTCGTGCCCGTCAGCAGCCAGCCGATCACCGAGATCCAGAAGAGCGGCATGGCAAGGTAGCTGCAGGCGGCGCCAAGGAAGAGCACGTTGAAGCCGAGAAAGCCCCGCGGCCCCATCTCCTCCCACAGCGCCACAGGCCGGCGGATATGGCTGAGCCAGGTGAGAAGATAGCCCTTCAGCCAGCGCGAGCGCTGACGGATCCACGGAAGCGGCCGGCAGTTCGCCTCCTCCTCCGTACGCACCGAGAGCACCCGCACCCGCCAGCCGCGCCGGAAGAGGCGCATGCCCAGATCCGCGTCCTCGGTCACGTTATGCGCGTCCCAGCCGCCCACGGCCTCGAGCGCGCCCCTGCGGAAATAGACGCTGGTGCCGCCGAGGGGCACGGGCAAGCCAAGCCGCTCGAAACCGCGCAACAGCACGTCGAACCAGATCGAATATTCGAGCTGGAAGCAGCGCGTGATCCAGTTCTCCCGCGCATTGAAGTAGCTTAGTTGACACTGCACGCAGGCCACCCGGCGCGGCAGCGTGCACAAGGCATTGGCCACCGCCTTCAATTGCCCGGGCTCCGGCCGGTCCTCCGCATCGAGGATGCCCACGATCCGGCCACGGCAAAAACCGAGCGCATAATTGAGCGCGCGGGGCTTCGTGCGGGGCGCGCCTTCCGGCACCACGATCATCCTGGCCCAGCGCGGCAGGCGCATGGCATCGATCGCCTCCTGTGTCGGCTCATCGCGCTCCTCCACGATGAGGCAGACCTCGAGGCAGTCCCTCGGATAGTCCAGCCGCTCGAGCGAGGCGAGCAGCCGCGGCACCATCTCCGCCTCGCGGTAGAGCGGCACGAGCACGCTGATCACGGGCCACTCGAGCTCGTCCGCGTTGTCGAGCAACAGCCGGCTCGCCTTCGGATCGACCGAACTCCCCGGCAGGGCGGCAGCGAAGGCGGCGAGCCGGAGCATGCCCGTCAGCGTGTTCACCACAAAGACCAGCGTGAAGGCAGCGACAGCCCCCGCTTCGCCCGAGAGCAGCATGCAGACCATCGTCACGAGCACGAGCAGGGCCGCGCGCCCCCGAAGCGTGCCCAGCCCCCGGACGCTCTCGGCCGGGCGGACGCGCTTCTCGGCCCGGCGGGCGAGCCGGTCACCATACTGCTCGGCAAAGGCTTCCTCGAAGGCCTCGGTGCTCACCTGAGCAAAGAGCGCCTCGCCGGGCACGAGGCCGTGGGCCTGCGCTGTGGTCGCGAGGCCATCCAGGTTTTCCAGCGCATCACTGACCCAAACCACCTGCCCCGCGAGCTGCTGCCAGGGCAGGATGCGCAACTCAAGCAGCAGCGCCGGATCCGCAAGCGCGCCGACCGCGCCGGGCGCGAAAAGATCGGGATCCGGCGGATCGAGCTCCAGATCCGCCACACCGAGGCCGATGCCGCGCTCCCCAAAGTCCTGCCACGGCGCAGGCAAGGGCGGAGGCGCAGGCGCCGCCGTGACGAGGCGCTGCCCTGGCCGGGAGGGCGCAGCGCTCGCCGCGATCCCGCGGCGCCCGAAGAAACTCCTGCGCTCCCCGGCACTGCGCGAGAACGCCGAAAGGTCCAGGACCTCAGGGCCGCCCTGCCCGGCCGCGTCACACGCCGCGCCACGAACCGCATCATGCGCTGCTTCATGGGCCGCCCCATCCCGGGGGGCGTTCATCGCGCAGCTCTCGACGAGGGGACGGGATCGCTAAGGAAGACGCGCCGGGAGCGGCGCCGCAGGGCGGGAGAGGCAGGACACAACACGCAGACACCTCGCATTAAGGCAACTGCGCAGACTTTCGTTTACAGGGCTTAACGTCCGCTGAACGCTTGGGTGCGGTTTCGCAACCCGCCCGTCAGGCCATCGCCGCCACGAACCGGTCGAAGAGATAGAAGCTGTCCTGCGGGCCGGGGCTCGCCTCCGGATGCTGCTGCACGGAGAACACCGGGCGCCCCTCGAGCGCGATGCCGCAGTTGGACCGGTCGAAGAGGCTCACATGCGTCTCGACAACCCCTTGCGGCAGGCTCGCGGCGTCCACGGCGAAGCCATGGTTCATCGACGTGATCTCCACCTTGCCGCTCGCCAGTTCCTTCACCGGATGGTTCGCGCCATGGTGGCCTGTCTTCATCTTCACCGTCTGCCCGCCGAGGGCGAGGGCCAGCATCTGGTGGCCAAGGCAGATGCCGAAGATCGGCTTCCCGGCCTCCAGCACGCCGCTGATCATGGGCACGGCATAGGCCCCCGTCGCCGCCGGATCGCCGGGGCCGTTCGAGAGGAACACGCCATCGGGCCCCCGCTCCAGCACCTCCGCCGCCGTGGCAGTGGCCGGCAGCACGGTCACCTCGCAGCCCGCGGAGGCGAGGGAGCGGAGGATGTTCCGCTTCGCACCATAATCGATGGCGACGACCTTGGCCTTCACCTCACCGAGCGGGCGGAAGCCCTCGCCCCATTCCCAGCGCGTCTCAGCCCAAGGGTAGGACTGCGCGGTGCTGACACCCTTGGCGAGATCCGCCCCCTCGAGCCCCGCGAAGGCCCGGGCGGATGACACGAGATCGTCCGTATCGATCTCCCCATCCGCCGCATGAGCGATGGCGACATGCGGCATCCCCTGCTCCCGGATCAGCCGGGTGAGCCTGCGCGTATCGACGCCCGCCACGCCGATCCGGCCATGCCGACGCATCCACTCCCCCAAAGGCGCCGTTGCCCGCCAGTTCACGGGGTCGGTCACATCGAGGCGGACGATCATGCCGCGCGCATGGGGCTGCGGCGCCTCTTCATCCTCCTCGTTCGTGCCGACATTCCCTATATGAGGAAAGGTGAAGGTAACGATTTGGCCGTCATACGAGGGATCGGTCATGATCTCCTGGTAGCCGGTCATGGCGGTGTTGAAGCACAGCTCGCCCACGGCAATGCCCTCCGCCCCGAAGCCTCGGCCGCGGATCAGCGTGCCGTCGGCGAGGGCGATGCAGGCGGTGGCGTTTCTCGGCGCGGACATGGGCGAAACCTCGCAGGCGAAGGGGTGGTCCCTTGGCGGGACCGGGCGGCATCGGCGCGGGGTGTAAAGAGAATCCTACACTCCGCGTGTGAACCGGCGGCGGAGGCTACGGACCGGGCAAGGCTCGGTCAACCACATCGAAAGCCAAATGAAATCAACCGCTTACCGCCACGCCTCGCGGTTGCAGCACGGGCGACGACGGTGTAGCGTCCCGCTTAGAAGGACAGAAGGGGGCCTCGTGTCTCACATTACGAAACGTCTCGAAGCCGCCCTCGCCGAAGCGCGCGAAGCCGGTGACGAAGTCAAGATCTGCACGCTTCGCCTGATGGCCGCGGCTATTCGGGACCGTGAGGCAGCGATGGGCGTGGAGGACGGCACGGCGCGGCTCGAAGGGCCGGCGCTTCGTGATCTGCTCTGCCGCATGGTGGAGCAGCGCAAGGCTTCCATCCGCGGCTACGAGGAAGCCGGTCACACCGAACTTGCCGAGCGCGAGGGCCGGGAGATCGAGATCATCAAGGGCTTCCTGCCCAAGCCGATGAACGAGACTGAGACGGCAAAGGCCGTCGCGGCCGCAATCTCCGAGACCGGCGCCTCTTCGATCCGCGATCTCGGCCGGGTGATGACGCATCTCTGTGCACAGCATCCGGGCCGGATCGACATCTGCGATGCCGGCGCCCGGGTGAAAGCCGCCCTCGGCTGAACGACCCAGCGTCGCTCCAGGATCCGTCTAACCTGCTCCGACTGCGACATTTCGGCAGTCTGCAGAGGCCATTTTCCGTTCAAATTTGACCGGATTCTGGCATCGCCAGATCTGCCCCGTTTTCGCGCAGAACGCGTATGACGTGCTGACCAATTCGTTTATCGGGAAGAACTGATTTAGGTTGGACCAGCCTTCGCAATCAGTGCGCGAAACTGTCATAATAAGGGTCATCCCTAATGCATGCGTCGTCTTCGAGCCCCAACCAGACCTGCCCATAAGTTTCACAGTTTTAACCACGTTACTGCCGGCGCGCCCGGTCATCTCAGCCTCACGCAACAAAAAGACTGAGGTGACACGATGTTTGGTACCCCCCGCACCGCTCTTTCGCTTGCTTCTATTGCTGCCCGCGTTTCCCGGCAGCACCATGCCTTTATGCGTGACGACCGTGGCGCGATCATCATGCTGGTGATCGTGATGTTCATCCCGCTCTTTGTTCTGGCGGGGCTGAGTGTCGACCTGATGCGCCATGAGACGCAGCGCGCAGACCTTCAGAACGCCCTCGACCGCGGAGTGCTTGCCGCGGCGGACCTCTCGCAGGACGTGCCGGATGCGGCCACCGCCCGCACCATGATCGGCGAATACATGGCCTCGCGGATCGACGACAGCCGCGGCTACAATCTGTGGGTGGATGAGCCCGACGAGACCGCCGGCCGCTCCATCACCGCGAGCGCGGACCTCGACATGGAGACGATCTTCCTCCGCGCGATGGACACCGACAGTCTTTCGGTCGCCACCGGCGCCGGTGCCTCCCAGGCCGTCGGTTTCACGGAGATCGTGCTGGTTCTCGACGTCTCCGCCTCGATGACCGAGCCGTCCACCGCGGTTGTTGGAAATACCAAGCTCGACGACCTCAAGACCGCGGCGCGGGATTTCGTGACCACCGTGCTCACCGCGGACACGCAGGACCGGACGATCATCTCCATCGTCCCCTACTCCAGCCAGGTGAACCTGCCCGCCTGGATGGCCGCCGAGTACAACATCAATTCGCACCACAACTACTCGAACTGCATCGAGTACGACTCGCTGGATTTCACGACCACCGAGATTTCGCTCTCCGCACAGCTGAACCAGTCGCAGCACTTCATCGAAGATGTGGGCTTTCAGTTTCAGCGCCGGCTCGCCTGGCACCCGTCAATCGGCCTCTACTGGTCCTATACGGAAACAGACCGTTGGGTCTCCGCCTATGGCTGCCCGCGGGATTCGAACGCGATCACGGCCTACTCGAACAGCGTGAGCGAGCTGCATACGGCGATCAACAACCTTCAGGGTGAGTCCTGGACCGCTTCCTACATGGGCATGAAGTGGGGCGCGCACCTGCTGGACCCCGGCGCAGGCCCGCTCGTCGACGCCCGGATCGATGCCGGCCTCCCCAATACGTTCAGCGGCTGGCCGTTCAGCTGGAACAGCACCCAGGCGAAGAAAATCGTCGTGCTGATGTCGGACGGCAAGAACACGCGCCTCAATCGCATGAACGACGAGGCATACAACAATCTCGGCCCCGATGCCTTCAACGATATCAACAACTTCGAGGGCCTGTTCTGGTGCAGCACCTGCCTGGACGTGCTCTATGAGTATCCGCGCATCGACAACGACACGATGACCGATGCGCAGGGTATCCCCCTCGGCGACTCGAAGCTCTACGAGATCTGCGATGCCGTGAAGCAGGGGGCGTCGACCGTCGTCTACACCATCGGCTTCGAGCTGAGCACCGACGCCGCTGCGGCCGCGGTGCTGGAGGAATGCGCGACCTCGCTCTCGACGCATTACCTGGTGGAGGGTGTCGATATCTCGACCGCCTTCGCCAACATCGCCTCCGAGCTCAAGACGCTGAAACTGCATCTCTGAGGTCAGCGCCATGAAAACCTGGAACCACACCCTGCGGCGCGCCCTGCGCCGCTTCTCGGGAGACGACCGCGGGTCGAGCAGTGTCGAGTTCGTGGTCGTCTTCCCCCTCCTCTTCTTCGTCATCGCCGCCATCTTCGAGGTGGGAGTGCTGGCGACCCGGAGTGTCCTGCTCGAGCGCGCGCTCGACGTGGCGGCGCGCGACCTTCGGCTCGGCAACGATCCGTTCGTCTCGCACGACACCTTCAAGACCACGGTCTGCGGTCACGCGCCGCTGCTCTTCAGCTGCGAGAACGACCTCGTCATCGAGCTGCGCGAGCTGAACGTCGCGGACGCCTACCCCCAGAACCAGGCCAACTGCCAGGACAGCGCCGGTGCCGTCGACCCCACGATCACCTTCAGCGCCGGCGGGCGGAACCGGATCATGTTCATCCGCGCCTGCCTCATCGTGCGCCCGATCTTCCCGGGCATCGGCGTCGGCCTGCAGATGCCGAAGGATGCGGGCGGCGGCTACCAGATCGTCAGCTACACCGCCTTCATGAACGAGCCCGCGTGATGATGAGCACCCGCACTGAGCGCCCCCGGCGCCCGCTCCACCGCTCCCTTGTCGCCTTCTGGGCGGCGGACCGCGGCGCCATCTCCTTCGAGTTCATGATCATCTTCCCGACGCTCCTCATCATGCTGGTCGCGAGCTTCGGGTATTTCGAGGCCTTCCGCTCCACGAGCATGACGTCGAAGATCGCCTTTGCGGTGAACGACATCATGAGCCGGCACGATACGGTGGACACTGTCGACATGCAGAACCTCTTCGCCGTGGCGGAGAAGATGATGCCGCCGACGATCACGGACCTCCGGATGCGCGTCACCAGCGTCTGCTTCGAGAACAACACCTACAAGGTGCTCTGGTCCTATGTGGATGCGGAGACCGGCGCGACCACGCCGGCTCAGATGGCCAGCGCCGACATTCCGATCAGCGTCATGCCCACGGTGGACGCGCAGAACTCGGCCATCATCACGGAGATCTGGGGCACCTGGACGCCCTTCATGACGCTCGCGGGCCTCGCACCGCGGACCGTCGAGAGCCGTCTCGTCATCCGCCCGCGCTTCGTGCGGATCATCCCGCACGACACGCTCAACCCCTCCAACATCTGCCCCACATCCTGAGGTCCGGGGGGGCCGCGCGCCGGGGTGGCTTGTTCCACCCCGGCGCATCCTTTAGTGCCCCGGCCCAAGCGCACGGCCCAAGCATGGGGGCCGAGGAGCCGGGGCAGGAACGATGGCCGAGAAGAAACCGAAGAAGCAGCCGCGCCCGAAGGCCGAACCGCCGAAAGGGTTTCGGGACTATTTCGGCGTCGAGGTGACCGAGCGCGCGGAGATGCTGCGCGCCATTACCGAGGTCTACCACCACTACGGCTTCGATCCTCTGGAAAGCTCCGCTGTCGAGACGGTGGAGGCCCTCGGCAAGTTCCTGCCGGATGTGGATCGCCCCAATGAAGGTGTGTTCGCCTGGCAGGAGGGGGACGACGAGACCTGGCTCGCGCTCCGCTACGACCTGACGGCCCCGCTCGCCCGCGTCTTCGCCCAGAACCGCCTCAGCCTGCCCACGCCCTATCGCCGCTACGCCGTCGGCCCCGTCTGGCGGAACGAGAAGCCGGGTCCGGGCCGCTACCGCCAGTTCTACCAGTGCGACGCCGATACCGTGGGCGCCGCCAACGTCGCCGCGGATGCCGAGATCTGCATGATGCTGGCGGACGCGTTCGAAGCCGTGGGCATCGGGCGGGACGACATCGCCATCCGCATCAACAACCGCAAGGTGCTGAACGATATCCTCGCGCAGGTCGGCTTCGGCGAGGGCGGCGCCGAAGAAGCGGCACCCGCGATCCTCCGCACCATGGACAAGCTCGACAAGGTCGGCGTCGCAGGCGTCCGCGAACTGCTGACGACGGGCCGGAAGGACGAGTCCGGCGCCTTCATCGAAGGCGTCGGGCTCGCCACCGAGCAGGCCGAGGCGTTCATCCGGTTCCTGCAGGCGCGGGGCGACGGCAATGCCGCGACGCTCGCGGCCCTCCGCGACATCGTGGCCGAAAGTCCCGGCCTCGATGAGCTGGAGACGATCCTCGAACTCGCGGAGCGGCAGGGCTACGGTAAGCGAGTCATCCTCGACCCCTCGGTGGTGCGCGGCCTCGGCTACTACACCGGTCCGGTCTTCGAGGCGGAGCTGACCTTCGAGATCGTCGACGAGGACGGGCGGAAGCGCCAGTTCGGCTCCGTCGCCGGCGGCGGGCGGTACGACGATCTCGTGAAGCGCTTCACGGGCCAGTCGGTGCCCGCTACCGGTATCTCGGTGGGGGTCGACCGCCTGCTCGCCGCCCTCCGCGCCATCGGCCGGGCGGGCGCCACAGAAGCCAGCGGCCCCGTCGTCATCCTCGCGCTCGAGAAGGAGCGAATGGCGGACTACCAGGCCATGTGCGCCGAGCTCCGCAACGCCGGCATCCGCGCGGAGGTGTTCCTCGGCGGCGGCAACATGGGCAAGCAGCTCAAATACGCCGACAAGCGCGCCGCCCCCATCGCGATCATCGAGGGCGAGGGCGAGCGCGCCGAAGGCGTCGTCCAGCTCAAGGACCTCGTGCTCGGCGCCAAGCTTTCCGCCGAGATCGAGACGCGCGAGGAATGGGCCGAGCAGCCGGCGCAACGCAGCGTCCCCCGCGGCGAGCTCATCCCCGCCGTGCGCGCCATGCTCGAAGGTAACACCGCCCCATGATCGGCGATCTCCGCGATACCGGCGCCGCGGCGGGCTTCCCCTTCGATAGCGGCGAGCCCGACGCGGCCCCCGGCAGCACCCAGGGGGGCACCCCAGGAAGCACGGGCTACGGCCGCGCGGGCCGTGCCTGGCAGGGGGCGGCGCTGGCGGAGATCGACGCGCTGCTCGCCACCCTCAGCCGCCTCCACGCCCAGGCCGGCTACCGGCAGGTCTCGCCGCCCCAGCTCTTCCCGGCCGAGGTCATGCTCTCGCTCTACGGCGAGGATGTGCGCGGCCGCGCCTTTCTCTTCCCCGGCGGCGGCGGCGGCGAGGAGCTGTGCCTCCGCCCCGACTTCACCGTCCCCGTTGCCATCATGCACGGCGCGGCCGGGTGGGAGCGGGCGGCGAAATACGCCTATCGCGGCCCCGTCTTCCGCCGCCAGCCGCAGGGCTCCGGCCGCCCGATCGAGTACCTGCAGGCGGGTATCGAGAATATCGGCGCCGCCAATCCGGCAGCGGCCGAGGCACAGGTTCTGGCCCTCACGCTCGAGGGGCTGGAGGCGCTGGACGCCGGCCCGTTCGACATCGTGACCGGCGATCTCGGCATCGTCTTCGCGCTCCTCGATGCGCTCGACATGCCGGCTGGCCGCCGGGCGCGCCTGCGCCGCCATGTCTGGCGCCCGGCCCGGTTCGCGCGCCTCGTTGAGGCTGCTCAAGCCGCCGCCCCGCCCCCGCCGGAGCGCGCCGCGCTGTTGGACGCTGCCAGGGACGACGCGCTGGAGCGCCATCTTGCAGCCGGTGGCGAGATCCTCGGCCTTCGCGATATCGCCGAGGTGGCGGAGCGCGCATCGGCCCTTGCCGAGGCGGCAGGCGAGCCGCCCATGCCGCGTGAGCAGGCGACGCTGATCGACGCCGTGCTCGGTCTCGCGGGCGAGGCCGGCGACGTCCTCAGCCGCCTGCGCGCCATCACTGCTGCGGCGGATGTGGATATCTCCGGCGCGCTCGACGCCTTCGAGCGCCGGCTCGACGCCTTCAACCGCGCGGGCCTCGATGGGGAGGCGCTGCAGTTCGACGCGAGCTTCGGGCGCACGCTGGAGTATTACGACGGCTTCGTCTTCGAGATCACCGCCCCCGGCGGGCCGAACCTCCCCTCCCTCGCGGGCGGCGGGCGCTACGACACGCTGACCGCCCGCCTCGGCGCCGGCCGCGCCATCCCCGCCGTGGGCGCGATGATCCGCCCGGAGGCTGCGCTGGCGGCCCGCGAGGGCGCCGGCCAGGCGGCAGCATTGGAAGCGCCGGAGGCACCCGTGCGCCCCTTCGCGGCCGCCCTGCCCGCCCCGGGCCTGCCCGCGGCCAGCGCCATCCCCGGCGGGGACCTCGTGATGGCGCTGCCCTCCAAGGGCCGGCTGCAGGAGGACACGATCGCCTGGTTCGCCGCGCGCGGCATCACCATCCGGCGCAGCGGCAGCGGCCGGGAATATGCGGCGGAGGCGGAGGGCGTTCCCGGCCTCGGCGTCGCCATGCTCTCCGCCGGCGAAATTCCCGGTGCGCTCGAAGCGGGGCTCGTCCATCTCGGCGTCACCGGTCTCGACCTCGTGGAGGAGAAGATCGCCGATTGGCGGGGCAGGTTAACGCTGGCGGCCCCCATGGGCTTCGGCCATGCGGATCTCGTGGTCGCCGTCCCGGGCTGGTGGCGCGATGTGACGGTGATGGCCGATCTCGATGACGCGGCCGAGCGCTTCCGCGCCCGTCACGGCCATGCGCTCCGCATCGCCACCAAATACCACAACCTCACGCGGCAGTTCTTCCGCGCGAACGGCGTGGCGGACTATCGGATCGTCGACAGCCAGGGCGCGACGGAGGCCGGCCCGAAGAACCAGTCCGCCGAAGCGCTGGTGGACATTACCACGACCGGGGAGACGTTGCGCGCGAACCACCTGCGCGTGCTCGAGGACGGCCTCATCCTACGATCCGAAGCGTGCCTCTTCATCGCACGAAGCGAGCGGCTGGGCTCCGCAGCGCATCGCGCAGCCGGCGCGCTCATGGACCGGCTCGGCATTTCGTCACCATTGGGCTGAGCGCACGGATTGCGGCGCCGCAGCGGCGTTCGGATACAATTTGTACACCTTTAGGGCAGGGTCTGACACACCACCCTGCAGAATTCCCAGAAGGCGCCCAAAAGCCGACACAGCAACCTGCGATCACAACACTGTCACCGGTTGGGGTGACTGCGTTGCGTCACTAGCTTTCGGGCACCGTCGTCCCATGCCGGCCGGGCCGTGGACCACGCGTTTTGTGTAGCCCGCTTTTCCTTGCATTTTCGCTAAAATGCGATGGATGGACCGCTGCAGAAGAAGCGGCCCATCCAATCGTCTTTAGGTTGCGCGCATCACGGGTTGCTGCCGACAGGAACACGTCGGCGCTCACCGGTCGCAGGCACCCTCGTCACCAACCGGCCGCGCTGTGATTAACAGTTTGATAAGTCGAAGCGGTTAACAAGGCGTTAATGTACGCACTGACTGGTTGTGCCGCCGAGGGGCTCTCAGAGTGTCCGACGCTGTGACAAAGCGGCCGAAAGTGTTCCATCATCAAGATAATCCAGCTCGCCGCCAACGGGAACGCCCCGGCCGAGAATGGTTACCGTCGCCCCCGTTTCTTCAAGGTAATCCTGAATCACATGCGCGGTGGTCTGGGCATCCATCGTCGCCGCAAGGGCCAGAATCACCTCCTCCGTCCCCTCCTCGGCCACACGCGCTGCGAGTGCCGGGATCCTCAGCGTCTCAGGGCTAACCCCATCGAGAGCCGAGAGCAGGCCGCCGAGCACATGATACCGCCCGCGAAAAGCACCGCTCCGCTCGATCGCCCAAAGATCCGCAACCTCGGCAACCACGCAAAGCCGCGCCGGGTCCCGTCCGGGATCGGTGCAGATGGCGCAGAGACGCGCAGTGCCGAGATTGCCGCACCGCTCGCAGGTGCGCACGCTCGCCGCCACCTCGTTCATCGCCTCGAGCAACGGGAGAAAAAGGCGTTCGCGCTTCTTGAGGAGCGCGAGGGCTACCCGCCGGGCAGAACGCGGCCCGAGGCCCGGCAGCTTCGCGAGAAGCGCGATCATGCGCTCGAGCGCGCCGGTTCCGTCGTCGTTCCGCATCGCCCTCCCCTCAGCCCCTGCGCGCGACCACACCCGTGAGGCAGCCGACGGCCCCTGCCGCCTTGCGCAGCTCCCCCATCGGCGCCGCAAGCACCTCGACGCCATGCGCTTCGTAGAACCGGCGCATGGCGGCGAGCCCGTCGTCCCCGTCGACCCAGGGCATGACGATCCGCCGGGGCGCGAGCGTCACGACGTTGAGGCCGCTGTTGACGGCAGCTTCCGGCAGGTCTCTCGGCGGGAAAACCACCTCCATGCCCCGCTCCATCAACGCCGCAACGGCCGCATGGGGCGCCCGGCGCGGCCAGGCCACCGCAAGATCGGGCGCCAGGATCCGCAGCATCCCCATCAGATGCATCACGCCCCATGGCATGTCGACGGGCAGGACCGAGACGCCGATGCCACCAAGCACGCGCTCGATCTGCGCGATGGCGGCGGTGGTCGTGCGCAAACCGCGGCCGACGATGACCGTCTCGGGGTCTATCCACATCAGGTCCGCGCCCTCGAACGTCGCCTGGCCCGTCAGCGTCGCGAGGATCGGCACCCGGGCGGCGGCGAGCGCTGCGGCAACGGCCACTTCCTCGCCCGCCCGCACCTCGGAGGCCGGGCGCGCCAGGATGGCGCCCTCTGGCGTCATCGCGAAAAGGTCCGCCGCGAACATCTGGTTGGGATGCGTCTCGGAGCCAGGGAGCGCGATGATCGACACCCCCTCCGCACGGTAGAGCGCTTCGAGGGCCGCATGCTCCGCCACTGCGCGGGCGAGATCGACGGGCGCCAGCAATTGATGCGCATCGGGCGAGGCCGCCGCCTCACCCAGCGCGGGGCCCGGCGGGCTCAGCAGGACGGCCTTGAGCGGCGACCACTCGTTCTCGATGCCGCAGGCCGCCCAGTGCCCGCCAAGCTCTGCACGGTGCGTGGCAGCCCGCGCCTGCCAGCCGGCGCCGCCATAGGCTGCAGCGCCGAAGCTGTCGGCAAGTCGTGCCGGCACGGCAGGCTCGTCGTCCGGCGTCATCAGCCGAAGGGCATCTTCATGCCCGGCGGCAGCGGCAGCCCTTCGGTGACCTTCGCCATCTCCGCCTGCGCGGCCTCCTTCGCCTTGGCCAGCGCGTCGTTCACCGCGGCGGCGATCAGGTCCTCCAGCACGGCCTTGTCCTCGGTCCCGTCGATCAGCGCATCGGCAACCTCGAGGCCCAGCACCATGCCCTTGCCGTTGGCGCGCACGCGCACCATGCCGGCGCCGGCGCTTCCTTCGGCCTCGATCTCGGCCACGCGCGCCTGGGCATCCTGCAACTTCTGCTGAAGCTCGCCGGCCTGGGCCATCAGCTTCGCCATGTCGCCGAGCCCGCCCATTCCCTTGAACATGCTACTTCTCCTCGAAGGGGTCGGTGGTGATGTCTTCGTCGTCCTCGTCGTCGAGGAGCGTGGCGTCCGGGTCCTCGACCCACTCCTCCGCGGCCTCCTCCCCGGCGGCTTCCGCAGCTGCCGGCGTCTCCGCGCTCAGGGGACGGACGCCGACGATGCGGGCGCCCGGAAAGGTCTCGAGCGCCGCGAGGACCAGTGGATGCTCCGCCGCCGCTGCGGCCGCTTCGGCCCGCGCCGTCTCGCGCACCTCGCGCAGGCTCGGGGCGCCAGTGCCGGTGCTGACGACCACGGACCAGCGCCGGCCGGTCACCTGCCCCAGCACCTCCGAAAGCCTGCCTGGCAGGTCGGGCGGCGATCCGGGCGCGAGCGCCGTCTCCAGCACGCCATCGCGGAGCGAGACGGGGCGCAGAAAGGTCGCCACCTCGTTCGCCAGCAGATACTCCCGCGCCTGTTCGAGCGCACTCTCCACCGCTTCGAGATCGGCGAAAGCCGGGGCCGTGCTTGCCGCTGCCACAGCCGGCATGGCCCCAGCGGCAGCCGCGCCACCGGAAACGACCGAGAGGCGCGCCTCGGGCCGCCCTCCGCCCGATGGAGCATTGCCCTGCACTCGGGGCGCGCCAGGCGCCGACGCGCCGCCGCGCCCGCCGGCAGCGCCGTTGCCGCCGCCGGAGGGTCCGGGGCTCGGCGGCAGCTGGGCCTCGCCCTCGAGCCGGCGGATCAGCTCCTCCGGGCTCGGCAGGTCCGCCACATGGGTGAGGCGGATGATCGCCATCTCGGCGGCCATGATGGCGGAGGGCGCGCGGCCAAGCTCTTCCATCGCCTTTAGGAGCATCTGCCAGCTCCGCGTCAGCGTCCGCATGGAGAGGCGGCTGGCGAGCGCCCTGCCCCGGTCCCGCTCCTCCGGCGGGATGGTGGGGTCGTCGCCAAGTTCGTCGGAGATGCGGAGGACCGAGAGCCAATGGGTGAGCTCCGCGAGGTCGCGCAGCACCACGGCAGGATCTGCCCCGTCTGCGTACTGCCGCCCGAGCTCCGCCAGCGCCTCCGCGGTCTGTCCCGCCATCACCGCCTCGAAGAGATCGAAGAGCCGCCCACGATCCGCGAGCCCCAGCATCGCGCGCACGGCAGCAGCGTCGATAGCGCCGTCGCCATCCGCCCCGGCGCCACCATGGGCCAGCGCCTGATCGAGGAGGGAGAGCGCATCGCGCACCGAGCCCTCGGCCGCCCGCACAATCAGCCCGAGCGCATCCTCCCCGATCCGGGCGCCCTCCTTCTCCGCGATCGCGCCGAGATGGGAGAGCATCACCTCCGGTTCGATGCGCCGCAGGTCGAAACGCTGGCATCGGGAAAGGACCGTGACCGGCACCTTCCGGATCTCGGTGGTGGCGAAGAGGAAGACCACGTGCTCGGGCGGCTCCTCCAGCGTCTTGAGGAGCGCGTTGAAGGCGGAGGTGCTGAGCATGTGCACCTCGTCGACGATGTAGACCTTGTAGCGCGCCTCCACGGCCCGGTAGCGCACGCTCTCGATGATCTCGCGCACATCGTCGACGCCGGTGTTCGAGGCGGCGTCCATCTCGATGACATCCACATGCCGCCCGGCCCCGATGGAGACACAGGCCGAGCACACGCCGCAGGGGTCCACGGTCGGCCCGTCCCCGCGCCCGGTGCAGTTCAGCCCTTTGGCGATGATGCGCGCCGTCGTGGTTTTGCCGACGCCGCGGACACCCGTCAGCACGAAGGCATGGGCGATCCGGTCCCGCGCGAAGGCGTTGGTGAGCGTCTGCACCATCGCGTCCTGCCCGATGAGGTCGCGAAAATGGCCCGGGCGATACTTCCGGGCGAGCACCTGATAGGCCGAATCCGTCGTCTCAGCATCCATGCCGAACCCATCGCACGGGAGGGCGTCGCGACGCCAGAAGCATGAGGCTGAAAGGCGAACGCCCACTGCGACGCGCAGAGAAGAGCATCCCGCGCGCAAACGCCCTATCTTCTTTGCGGGGAGGGAAGTCGATGTCCGCCGGCCTCGTCACGCTCAACAACGCGTTCAAAGGGTTAAAGACCGCGGCACCCGTCCTCTTCTGGCCGGTAGCGGTCGGCTGGACGGCGCTCGGCGGGCTCGGCCACGGCATGGCGATGCACTACACCGACACGAGCCTCGTACTGCTGCTCTACCCTCTGCTCGCGGCGGGACTGCTCTTCCCCGTCCTCATCGACACAGCACGCAACAGGCTTGGCGGCACGCTGAACGCGGCGCTGCTCGCGGCACTCTTGTGGTGGACAAGCTGGGTTGGCTGGCATGTCGCCGAAGGCGCCCGCCCCGAGGGCGTCTTCACCGGCATGGCCTGGGTGTCGACGCAGTGGGAGGGCAACGACCCCTATGCCTTCGATCCCGTGGCCGGCGCCGCCGCCGGCGTCGCCTTCGCGCGCCTCACGCCCGCAGACTGGATCTCCTACTTCTCTGAACTTTCTGAGAGTAAAGAGCTGCGCGAGCCACAGGGGCGCCGCCGCTCGGGCCGATCGAGACCACGGCGCTTGCTCACGCCGGTCGAGCTGAGGCGCATCTGGCTGGCGGAGCCGGCGATCCTCTTTCTCTCCGCGCTCTGCGCCGTCTGGCCGAGGCGCGCAAACATGCTGCTCTCCTTCGCGCAGTACCTCAACCCGCGCAACTGGTTCCGCCGTAAGCGGTGAAGGCCATCGGAGAGAAGGAAAGGGTGAGAGGCTGGACAACGACCCAAGCGGGGCTCGTTACGGCTGCTTCCTTCCGGACCTGACCGGGTTGGCGAGGTGCCTGCCC